>CABRKI010000112.1 GCA_902471455.1 uncultured Porphyromonadaceae bacterium
GCGGCGGGAGCCACTGTCCGCGAAGCCTTGGAAGCGCTCAACTCCCTTTCCGGCGAGTCGCTGACGCTTTTCGCTATCGATGCCGGAGGATTCATGGCAGGGACGGTCACCGACGGCGACATACGTCGTGCTCTGATTGGAGGGGCGTCGCTTTCGGACAAGGTTGAAAAAGTGATGCATCGGAATTACCTTGCGGCGGAGTCCGGCGACAATATATGTCTTTCGATAGCCGAGGGGCGACGCCGGAGAATCACTCTCCTGCCGGTCGTTGAAGATGGACGCGCTGTCGGGCTTCTCGACCTCCGGAAAATGAAAACCAAACTCCCTATCGACGCCGTGCTCATGGCAGGGGGAAGAGGCGAAAGGTTGCGCCCGATGACGGAACGCACTCCCAAACCGCTTCTGCCTGTCGGCGGCAAACCGATAATCGACTATAATGTGGATGAACTCGAGGCGTGTGGCGTGGATAGAATTTTCGTGACCGTAAACTATCTTGCGGAGCAGATAGAAAAACATTTTTCGGGAAGATCCGGAAACTCCCTGGTGGAATGCGTGAGGGAGCCTAAACGACTCGGCACGATGGGAAGTCTTGCTTTCGTGGACGGCCTTACCTGCGACAATGTGCTTGTGATGAACTCCGATTTGCTCACCACCCTTGATTTCGAAGCGATGTATCTGCAGCATGTGAGAAACGGTGCCGACATCACGATGGCTGCGGTGCCTTATAACGTATCAGTTCCTTACGCGTTGATGAAGATGGAAAACGGCAAGGTCAGGAGCCTTGAAGAGAAGCCTACCTACAACTATTTTGCCAATGCAGGCGTTTATTTGATAAGGCGTCCCCTGCTTGCAAGAATTAAGAAAGGGGAATACCTTGATGCCCCCGATTTTATTTCTTCCGTAATAGAAGGCGGGGGCGAGGTAGGGTGTTATCCTATCGAGGGGACATGGATCGACATAGGCTCACCTGACGATTACCGTTATGCCAACGAACTCATGAACCGTTGGAAGTAGAAGATTATATTAGTAGTTTGCTATGGCTGAATCTAACTTCATTGACTATGTGAAAATACTCTGCCGCTCCGGCAAGGGCGGGGCGGGGAGCCGTCATTTCCATCGCGCCAAATATATTCCGAAGGGGGGGCCCGACGGAGGCGACGGGGGACGCGGCGGACATATCATACTGCGTGGCAACCGCCACATGTGGACGCTCCTTCCCCTGCGCTATCAGCGCCATGTGTTCGCCACCGACGGCGAAAGCGGCGGCGCGGGCCGTTCGTTCGGCAAGGACGGCGAAGACCGCATTATAGAAGTGCCTGTAGGGACGGCGGTGTTCGATGCCGACACGGGGGCTTTCCTTTGTGAGATTACCAAAGACTGCGAAGAGGTGAAGCTCCTTCGCGGCGGCAAAGGGGGACTCGGCAACTGGCATTTCGCCACCTCCACCAACCGAGCCCCGCGTTATGCGCAACCGGGCCAACCTGCCATAGAGAAGGCCGTGGTGCTTGAACTCAAACTTCTTGGCGACGTTGGTCTGGTGGGCTTCCCCAATGCCGGCAAATCCACTCTTCTTTCCGCCATCTCGGCGGCGAAACCGAAGATCGGCGATTATCCTTTCACCACGATGGAACCGAGCCTCGGGATTGTAAACTATCGCGGCGACAAATCGTTTGTCATGGCCGACATCCCCGGCATCATCGAGGGTGCCAGCGAAGGGAAGGGTCTCGGGCTACGTTTCCTGCGTCACATAGAGCGCAACGCCGTGCTCCTGTTCCTGATTCCGGCAGACAGCGATGACATAAAGAAAGATTACAAGATTCTTCTCAACGAGCTCACGGAGTTCAATCCCGAACTTGCCGACAAGAGCCGCGTGCTCGCCATTTCCAAGTCGGATATGCTTGACGACGAACTCCGCGAGGAGCTTTCGAAAGAATTGCCGGAAGGAGTGCCTACCGTGTTCATATCGGCCGTGACAGGACAGGGGCTTACCGAATTGAAAGACCTCCTGTGGCGTGAAATAAACTCGGAAGAGAACCAGGTGAAACAGACCATGACACACCGCGACCTCGACGTGCGCCACCGTGTGGAGGAAGACGAATTCATATTCCATCAGGACGATGAAGAGGATGAACTGCCCGAAATGACCGACCAGGATTGGGAAGATGAGTTCTGGGACGAAGAAGACAGCGTAAACAATTAGAATGCAGAATAATGACGACATAAGGAAGAATCCGATGGAAATAGACCTCCATCGGATTCTTCGTGAGAGGTTGCCGCGTAAGGTTAGCCGTTTTGTGCCGGGATTCCTTATTTCGGCACTCGAAAGGATAATACACCAGAAAGAGTTGAATGAAATGCTGCGCATCGGTTTCCCGGCGCAGGGCTCGGAGTTTGCATCAAGGATTCTCGATCATCTCGGCGTCAGCGTGGAAGTGGAGGGGCTCGACAGGTTGCCCGAAAGACGGTTTATGTTTGCGGGCAACCATCCGCTCGGAGGCCTCGACGGCATCGCACTCATATCGGTGCTCGGTAAAAAATATGGCGACGAGGGGGTGAGGTTTCTTGTCAACGACATGCTCATGAACGTGGAACCGCTTCGCAACGTTTTCCTTCCTGTCAACAAATATGGCAGCCAGGGACGCGAGGCGGCGGTGGCAATCAACGATGCCCTTGGTTCCGACATGCAGGTGTTTCAATTCCCGGCCGGCCTTGTGTCGCGCCTGCACGACGACGGTAAAGTAGCCGACCTCGAATGGCAGAAGGCGTTTGTCACCAAGGCTGTGGCTTACGGCAGGGATGTCGTCCCCGTCAGGTTCGAGGGATTGAACCGTATGCGTTTCTACCGTCTGGCCAGATGGCGTAAGAAATTGGGGATAAAGGTCAATATAGAGCAGGCGTTTCTTCCGGCTGAAGTGTTTGCCGCACGCGGCAGGAAATTCAGGATTGTTTTTGGCAAGCCAGTGCGTTATGAATCGCTCAGAGACTCGGGGAAATCGCCGAAATCGCTTGCCGCAAGTCTCCGCAGTCTTGTCTATTCCGCCGGATGATTGGTCTGAAGGGTGCCCGATTTTTCTTTTTTTGGATGAAATGTGGGTGTGTTTTCGCGATTTATGATTAATTTTGCAATTTGAATGCGGCGGAATATCCATCCGTCGCCTTACAGCTCATATTTCGAAAAAATAAAACAACAATAAGAGAAAGAAATGGATAAAAATACCGTCATCGGATTGCTGCTAATGGCGGCAGTGTTTTTCGGTTTTATGTGGCTCTCGCCAAAAAAGGCTCCCGTGGAGGAGCCTGACGTGACAGAAGAAACGGCAAGCAATGCGACGGCCGCTTCCGGCGCTGTAGATTCACTAAGCGCCACCGAAAAAGAATGGCTCGTAAAAAACATCATTGAGAACGGCGAGACCGTGGTGCTTGCCGACAGCACCCATGCCGCACGTCTCAACGACGGAGCCATCAGCCTTACGGCGGTAGGCGATTCCGTAAGCGGAAGCGTGACGGTTGACGGCGTTAATCTCGACTGGGGCGACGTGCTCCGCGCCGACCTGAAGAAGATGACGGTGCAGCAACAGCGCAAGGCCATAGATGCAGTGCGCACGGCTTCCCTTTCAATGGGACGTTATGGCAAGTTCGCCCGTTTCCTTTCGGGCAGCGACAGTGTGGTGCGCGTGGAAAACGATGTTTTGAAACTTGAACTCAGTGCCAAGTCGGGGTCCATCACGCGTGCCGAACTGAAAAAATACGACACCGAATATACTCCCGACGAAAGCCAGAAACGTAAAGAGAAGGTGGTGATTTTCGAGAAAGGCACCAATTCGTTCGATTTTCAGCTTCCGCTCCCGCAGGCGGTAAGCACTTCCGAACTTTATTTCACCCCCACAGTGGTCAATGACTCTACCGTATTGATGTCGCTCCCGCTTGCCGAAAGTGCATATTGGGGCATAGAATACACGCTGCCTAAGGGCGAAAGCTATGTGGTGAGGATGCGCGTGGTGCAGAAAAACCTTGCAGGGGTGATAGAGAGCAACAACCGCAACCTCGGCGTGAACTGGCATCAGGACCTCATGCGCCAGGAGAAAGGAAAAATGTTCGAAGAGCGTAACTCTGCACTCTATTATAAATTTGCCGGCGGTTCCGTTGAGAATCTTTCGGAAAACAAGAACGACAGCGAAGACCGCCGCGCAAAAATACGCTGGATAGGTTTCAAAAACCAGTTCTTCTCGACGGTGCTCATAGCTGAGCGTCCGTTCAACACTGCCGATTTCCAGTCGGCTGTGCTCAAGAACAAACCGTTCTTCCTGAAGAGCTTCGACACACAGGCAGTGGTCAACGACTATGACTGGAACAAGGAAGTGCCGGCACAGTTCTCCCTCTTCATAGGCCCCAACCTTTATCCGCTCCTTTCCTCGCTCGACCATCAGACGGTGGCCGACGAAGACCTCAGCCTCACCAAACTCATCCCCCTCGGCTGGTCGATTTTCCGCTGGATAAATACCGGCGTGGTAATCCCCATTTTCAATTTCCTCGGTTCGTTCATATCCAACTACGGCATAATCATCCTGATTATGACCATCTTCATAAAGCTGGTGCTTTTCCCGCTTACTTATAAGAGCTATAAAAGCCAGGCGAAGATGCGTATCCTTGCCCCGGACATCAAGGAAATCAACGAGAAATATCCAGGCAGCGAAAACGCTATGATAAGACAGCAGAAGACTATGGCGCTCTACAACAAGGCAGGCGCCAACCCGATGTCGGGCTGCCTCCCCATGTTGCTTCAGATGCCGATACTTTTCGCCATGTTCTCCTTCTTCCCGTCGGCGATAGAACTTAGGGGCCAGAGCTTCCTTTGGGCTAAAGACCTCGCCGCGCCCGACGCCATCATTTCCTGGAGCGGCAACATACCTCTTGTGACGGAGTATTTCGGCAACCATATCTCGTTGTTCTGTCTTCTCATGACAGTCACCAACATCATTTATACCCGCGTCAACATGCAGAATTCCCCCGGACAGATGCCCGGAATGAAGTGGATGATGTATCTGATGCCGGTGTTCTTCATGATATTCTTCAACAACTATGCGGCAGGCCTGTCGTATTACTATTTCCTTTCGCTTCTCATCACCATCGCCCAGACCTACGCTTTCCGCTTTATAATAAAGGAGGAAGACGTGAGGAGGACTATGGCAGAAAACGCCAAGAAACCGAAAAAGAAAAGCGGGTTCATGGCGCGTCTCGAAGAGATGCAGAGGCAGCAGCAGGCCATGCTCCGCGAACAGCAGAAGCAGCAGCGCAAGCGATAGATGAAAGGCTTACGGACGATAAGGATAATCCTTGCCATAATTTTCTTTGTGGCGGCGGTGGCTTACCTCGCGGTCAGCCCTGCGGGTTATCATGTCGGCCGCATGGCGGAGAGATGCCAGATTGTGCCTTCGGCGATAGCCGCTACGATGGGAGCCACCCTTTTCTGGATAATAGTGTCGTTCCTTCTTGGAAGAGTGTATTGTTCAACGGTGTGCCCCATCGGCACGTTGCAGGATTTGTTTATACGGGTGCGCGGAAAGATTCCCCGTTTTCGCGCCCCGTTTTCTTATAAACCCGCCCGACAGGTGCGCTATCACGTGCTCGCCGTCTATCTCGTGTGTCTCATCGCCGGGGTTATGGCTGTGCCGTATTGGATCGAGCCCTGGAATATAATGCGCAACATCTGCTCCATAGTCAACCCTACGGCAGTCGAGGCGACGTGGATAGAACTCGGGCTCGGGGTGGGCGCAGGGGTGGCCGCCGGGATAGTGTCACTTATCCTTCTCGGCGTCTGTTCCCTCTTTACCGGACGCGGTTTTTGCACCGATGTCTGCCCCATAGGCACATTGCTCGGTAGTTTCCACGGCTATACGCTTTTCCATATTGAAATCGACCCTGACCGGTGTGTGAACTGCATGAAATGCGAGGACGTATGCAAGTCGCAGTGTGTCAAGGTGGCGGGACGATATGTCGATAACTCGCGTTGCGTGCGCTGTTTCGACTGCCTTCAGGTTTGTCCGAACGACGCCATACGTTTTCAGATAAACCGCAACCGTCGAGGCACCCCTTTGATTCGCAAAGTGGGTAGCGACGCTGTAAAATAAGATGCGTTTTCCCGCAAATGCGTGGAATAAGATAAATAGTGCAAATAATAATCGGTGAAGTGTTTATAATTTTACCACCAAATTCAAGAGACTACAGCCATGAAGCAATATCTTGACCTGTTGAGGCATATTCTTGAAAACGGCCACGAGAAAAGTGACCGTACCGGCACCGGGACGATTTCTACGTTCGGGTATCAGATGCGTTTTGACCTTTCGGAAGGTTTCCCTCTGCTCACTACGAAGAAGGTACACCTTAAAAGTGTGATTTACGAATTGCTGTGGTTCCTTGCCGGAGACACCAACGTGAAATATCTCCAGGACCACGGAGTGAGGATATGGAACGAATGGGCCGACCCCGACGGAAGCCTCGGGCATATCTACGGTTTCCAGTGGCGTTCCTGGCCGGCATACGACGGCGGTTTTATCGACCAGATTTCAGAAGCCGTGCGCACCATAAAGGAGAATCCCGATTCACGGCGCATCATCGTGAGCAGCTGGAACGTGGCCGACCTCGGCAACATGAACCTGCCTCCGTGCCACTCACTTTTCCAGTTCTATGTCAACGACGGGAAACTCTCCCTCCAGCTCTACCAAAGGAGCGCCGATTCGTTTCTGGGCGTGCCTTTCAATATAGCCAGCTATGCCTTGCTCACGATGATGGTGGCGCAGGTGTGCGGACTTCAGCCGGGTGAATTCATCCATACTTTCGGCGACGTGCATATCTATCTCAACCATCTCGAACAGGTGAAGACCCAGCTTTCGCGCACACCGAGAAAGCTCCCTGTGATGAAGCTGAACCCTGAAGTGACCGACCTTTTCAAGTTCCGCTACGAAGACTTCATCCTGGAGGGCTACGACCCTTGGCCTGCCATAAAAGGGGAGGTGAGCGTATAGAAATATAAAAGGAAGATGATTTGAATCATGATATATCCATGAATAAGAACATAATAACAATCTAAATCCCTGATTCACCATGATCAAAAAGATTTTTTCGGCGGCATGCCTTGCGGCGTTGCTTGCCACGGGCTGTTCGAGCCACAAAGAGAAAGCGGCTCCCGCCATTCCCCAGGACGAGGCCATAGAGTCTGCCATAAAGGAAAAACTCGGCAAGATGAGCCTTGAGGAGAAAGTGGGGCAGATGACCCAGATTACCATCGATGTTGTGACCGACATGCCTGCGAGCTGGGGCACCGGCAAATTCACCCTCTCCCAGGGGAAACTCGACACGATTATCGGCATCCATAAGGTGGGTTCGTTGCTCAACGTGCCTATGAGCGTGGCGCAGACCCGCGAGACCTATCACGACATGATGGTGAAGGTGCAGGAAATGTCGATGAAGGAAATCGGAATCCCCTGCATATTCGGACTTGACCAGATACACGGGGTGACATACATACTCGGGGGCACCCTCTTCCCTCAGAACATTAACATCGCTGCCTCTTTCAATCCGGCCCACGCCCGGAAAGCCGGCGAAGTGACTGCTTACGAAACACGCGCCGCCTCCGTGCCATGGTCGTTCTCCCCGGTGGTTGACCTCGGTCGCGACCCGCGCTGGAGCCGCCAATGGGAAAACTTCGGCGAAGACCCGCTGATGAACAGTGTTTTCGGCACAGAGTCCGTGCTCGGAATGCAGGGAGATGACCCCAATCACGTTGACCAGAAGCACATAGCCGCCTGCGTGAAGCATTTCATGGGTTACGGAGTGCCGCGTTCGGGCAAAGACCGTACCCCTTCGCAGATTTCGGAAGCCGAGATGCGTGAGAAGCATTTCGCACCCTACGTAAGCGCCATCCGCAACGGTGCCCTTTCCGTGATGGTGAACTCCGCCAACAACAACGGCATACCTTTCCATGCCAACAAGGAACTCCTGACCGAATGGCTTAAGGAAGGACTCAACTGGGACGGCCTTATCGTGACCGACTGGGCCGACATCAACAACCTCTATACGCGTGACCACGTGGCCGCCGACCAGAAAGAGGCCATCGAAATGGCAATCAATGCCGGTATCGACATGAGCATGGTGCCTTACGACACCAGCTTCTGCACCGACCTTATCGAACTCGTCAATGAAGGGCGCGTGCCTATGAGCCGCATCGACGATGCCGTGGCACGTGTGCTCCGATTGAAATACCGTCTTGACCTGTTCGAGCACCCCTATCAGGAAATATCGGAATATCCGGCGTTCGGTTCCAAGGAATATGCAGAGGCCGCGCTTGCCGCCGCCGTGGAAAGCGAAGTGCTCCTGAAGAACGAAGACCACATACTTCCTCTGAAACAAGGCACAAGAATCCTCGTTACAGGGCCCAACGCAAACTCCATGCGTACGCTCAACGGCGGCTGGAGCTACAGCTGGCAGGGCGACAAGGCGGATGAATGCGCCGGCGACTATAATACGATTTATGAAGCGTTGTGCAACGAGTTCGGCAGTCAGAACGTCACCCTCAGCCAAGGTGTGGAATATGCCAAGGGGCAAGGTTCCGACTGGTGGGCGGATTCCGACACCGGAATATCTGCAGCCGTCGCAGCCGCTTCAAGGGCCGACGTGATTGTGGCTTGCGTGGGCGAGAACTCCTATTGCGAGACTCCCGGAAATATGGACGACCTTTCGCTTTCGCCCAACCAGACGGAACTCGTGAAGCGTCTTGCCGCTACAGGCAAACCTGTGGTGCTTGTGCTCAACGAGGGGCGTCCGCGCATCGTGCGTGATCTCGTGCCGATTTCTAAGGCGGTAATCGACATTCTTCTCCCCGGCAATTATGGCGGCGACGCACTGGCATTGCTTCTTTCCGGGAAGGCCAATTTCAGCGCAAAGTTGCCGATTACTTATCCCAAATACGTAAACGCTCTCTATACTTACGACCATAAACCTGCTGAAAACATCGGAGAAGCCATGGAGGGCAACTATAATTATGACGCGAAGATGAATATCCAGTGGCCTTTCGGCTATGGGTTGAGCTACACCGATTTCGAATATTCCAATCTTAAGATCGACAAGGCGGAATTCGGACCTTCCGACGAGTTGACCATTACCGTCGATGTCGCCAATAAGGGAGGCGTGGCAGGTAAGGAGCCGGTGCTGCTCTATTCGAAAGATATGGTGGCTTCAGTTTCTCCCGACAACATCCGTCTGCGGGGCTTCGACAAGGTTGACCTCCAGCCGGGTGAGAAAAAGACCGTCACTTTCAAGATTCCCGCCATGGACCTCGCTTTCGTCGGCGCCGACAATAAATGGCGCATAGAGAAGGGCGACTTTAAATTCCGTGTCGGCAACCAATGGGTAGATGCGAAATGCACTGAGACCAGGGTGGTTGAGTAAAGTCGTTAGTCGTTAGTCATTGGTCAATTAGTCATTGGTTCTTAAGGTCTTTAAGGACTCTAAGGACTTTAAACTCTAACCGAAAAAACTGCTAAAAAAAGATTTGTGGCCGGTTCGTCATCACGACGTACCGGCCACTTGCGCTTTAATAATTGATTTTATCAGTTCCCTAATTTTTAATTTACACCTAATTATCCATTTATATCTTGTCTGAGTCAGTACTCCACAAATCGTTGACCTTTTGAGAGGGTAAAAGCTCATCGACCAGAACACTGCTTTAAGCGAGAGATCGGAGAGATGGGAAAACCCGAAATATTTAATGGGTTTTCTTAGTTTTTGCTACAAAATTATAATTCGAAAGAAAGATATGCAAATTTTTGATGTAAAAAATAGGGTAAGAAATAATTCAAACGTTTGAAAAATCTGCAATCGTTATAAGTGTGAAAAAATAATGTGCAAATAATTTGCATTGATAAAAAAACTCATTAACTTTGCAAAAAGTTAAAAAGCTTTTATCTGTCTTCAAACCAATAAAAAATCTCTCCTTAAAACCTCTCTGCCTATGAAAAGGGTAACAATAAAAGACATTGCCCGCCATCTTTGTTTATCGCCGTCAACGGTGTCGCGTGCTTTGGCTGATGATAAAAACATACGTCAGGAAACCAAGGAAATCATTTACAAGGCCGCCGACGAGTTGGGCTACAGACGCAACCGTCTCGCCGTGAGTCTGCGAAGCGGGAAAACAAACACAGTGGGTGTGATCGTCGATGAGATGACCACTCCGTCTTCATTGCACATTCTTGCGGGGGCTGAAAAAATGCTTCACACGCATGGAATAAACATGATGGTGGCCAATTCGGAAGGCGACGCGCTGCGTGAGAAGGCCAACCTGAGGATGATGGAGGGGGCGCTGGTTGACGGGTTGATTGTGTGTGCTTGCGGCCATGAAGAAAACTGTGCCGAATTTATTAAACTGAGAACTTCCGGAGTGCCGTTGGTATTCCTCCATACCCCCCCTTGCGGTATTGTCGCCGCTTCCGTGAGCCATTGTCCCGATTCCGACAACCCCGACTCTTACCTGATGGGCGAAAAGGGTGCGGAGCTCTTGATGAAAATCATCGATAATCCGTCGCATCCTCCTGTAAAAATCACCCTCTGATTTTTATAGGTGACATCGGGGATGCCTTTATTGTCTCTTTAATCGCATGGTCAACTTCTCCATCGTTGACGTCGTCATTTGAAGAATATTTTATGCATATTCTTGAAGAATGTTTGCCGTTTAATGGTTTTTTATTAATTTTGGCGATAATATTCTCAATTTCGTTCACGCTTGGCGTCGGTCGGGCGTGACTTATGTTTATACTATATACCGGTAAAGATGAAAGTGATGAAGTTCGGAGGCTCTTCCGTGGGTACGGTAGAGAGTCTCACCAACGTAAAGAAGATTGTGGAGGAAACTCCCGGACGTAAGGTGGTGGTGGTGTCGGCGCTCGGCGGCATAACCGACCTTCTCATCTCGACCGCGAAGCTTGCCGTGGCTGACGATATCGGTTATCTTGAGTCGTACGCCCGCATTGTGGAACGCCATCTCACGGTCATCAATGGCGTGGTGCCTTCTTCAAGAAGGGAAGCCACGGAGTCTATGGTGAGGATGATGCTCGACGAGCTTGCCAACATATATAAAGGGGTAATGCTTCTCCGCGACCTTTCGCCTCGCGCCTTAAACATGATTGTGAGCTACGGCGAGAGACTTTCGAGCGTGATTGTGGCAAATTGCATAAAAGGCGCCACCCATTTCGATTCACGCACTTTCATCCGCACAAGAAGGGCCTCCAACGGCACAGACGTGCTCGATGCCGACCTCACAAACCGCCTTATTGTTGAAAATGTATGTGCCTATGAATGGGACACTGCAGTGATGGGTGGCTTCATATCGTCGGATGTCAACGGCGAGGTCACCAATCTCGGACGCGGCGGGAGCGACTATACCGCC
>CABRKI010000113.1 GCA_902471455.1 uncultured Porphyromonadaceae bacterium
GGACAATTGTTAAAAACGAGGCCGCCAAACCGACATAAAAATGTCATGTGCTATGAGCGCGCTCCTTAAATGCAAAAGCGAGTTTGCACTCACCGTCAGGCCCCTTGTCGGGCTGAAATGCAATCGAAAAGAAAAAAGTTTTAACATCTTCCGAATTTGGGTTTTGCCGTTTCAACTAATTGCGTTAACTTTGCGTTAGAAAAAACACATAATTAATGAGCGTCAACATTCTCGGCATAGAATCATCGTGCGACGACACGTCGGCGGCTGTCATTTGCGACGGCTGTCTCAAAAGCAATGTCATCGCAAGCCAAAAAGTGCATGAAGCCTACGGAGGGGTTGTGCCGGAACTGGCTTCGAGGGCACACCAGCAAAACATCGTGCCCGTAGTCAGCGAGGCACTGCGTCAGGCAGGCATCGACAAATCCGAGCTTTCGGCAATAGCGTTCACCCGCGGGCCGGGGCTCCTTGGTTCCCTCCTTGTCGGGACATCGTTCGCCAAAGGCATGGCCATCGGGCTTGACATTCCGTTGATCGATGTGAATCATCTGCATGCACATGTCCTTTCCCATTTCGTAAAAAAAACGCCGGAAGACATCGTTCCCGAATTCCCGTTCCTTTGCCTTCTTATATCGGGTGGCAACTCACAGATAGTGATTGCCAAGAGCCCCAAGGAAATGGAAATTGTGGGAAAAACAATCGACGACGCGGCGGGAGAGGCATTCGACAAATGTGCCAAAGTCATGGGACTCCCCTATCCGGGCGGCCCCCACATCGACCGCCTCGCAGCAGAAGGCAATCCAAAGGCATTCCGTTTCAGCAAGCCACATATCCCGGGCCTCGACTATTCTTTCAGCGGACTGAAAACTTCTTTTCTATATACACTACGCGACAATGTAGCCTCCGACCCGGATTTCCTCGAAAATAATAAGGCGGACCTTGCAGCCTCCCTCCAGGCCACCATTATCGACATCCTTCTTGACAAACTTGAAAAAGCATTGGAACTTTACCCGGTGAAACATGTAGCAATAGGCGGAGGTGTGTCAGCCAATTCAGGCGTCAGGGCGGCGGTGGCGGCCTTCTGCAGTAAAAAAGGAGTAAAAGCCTGGATACCGGAAAGGGCGTTCACCACCGACAACGCAGCGATGGTGGCGGCTGCGGGATATTTCAAATATTTAGACAAGGACTTCTGCGACCTCTCGCTCCCTCCCTATTCCAGAGTTTCAATGTAGGCGTCCGGCACTACTTTTATACCCGTTGCAATGAACAAGAAGACCGACAATAAAAAGAAAAACACCGGTACGGTCCACACCGAGACACGCCATACGGTGATTTACGGCTATACCAAACAAGAACTTTCCAAAGTGATTCGACATTTTGAATCACAACTACCGGAATTTGTAAAAATAGCTATCGACTCTTCCAATCTGGTCACAAAAATCACCCTGACAGGCATAAATTCCGGTGTGGAACTTCTCCGGTTTAAGATGAACAGGTATCATCAAGACCTTAACGAGATTTTCTCGCAGGAGGTGGTGGCCACGGAAGACAAGACCGTGGCAGAAGTGCTCGGAGAGCTCCTCACCGAACGCGAACTGACCGTGGCAGCCGCCGAAAGTTGCACCGGAGGCAACATAGCCCACCGAATAGTGCAAGTGCCCGGATCGTCGGCTTATTTTTTGGGAAGCGTCGTGAGCTATTCGAACGATGTCAAGGCCGATGTGCTCGGAGTGCCGCGCAATGATATATCCGCACATGGCGCCGTAAGCCGACAGGTGGCGGAAGCGATGGCCAAAGGCGCCTCCAAATTAATGAGAAGCGACTGTGCGATAGCCACCACCGGAATTGCCGGACCCGACGGGGGCACCCGCTTCAAACCGGTTGGCACAGTATGGATAGCCGTAAAATATGGCGAAAAAACTGTCAGCGAGTGCATACACTTCAAAGGAGACCGCAACAGCGTGATAGAGGGAGCCACAAACCATGGAATGGTGATGCTCATCAATCTTCTCCGCAACAGCTATGTGATGCAAGAAGACCTTAACGACGACTGACGTGCCTGTAAGGTCCAAGCGTTTTAATGTTTTATGTAGTTTCATTCAAAAGAAAAAATTTAATATCCTCATATTTGCATATTCCAGCAAATTTTACTAATTTTGCACCCGGTTTGTGGCACATCCTTTAAAACCGCCAATCTGATGCGCCTGGCGGTGATATGAGAACTGAGATGGCGGCCTCAGGCCTTAAGACATTTTTAATTCAATTAAAAAACAACAGCCATGTCAAAAGTTTGTCAGATTTCAGGCAAAAAAGCTTCCGTGGGCAACAACGTTTCCCACTCCAAGCGTCGCACCAAGCGCAAATTCAACGTCAACCTCCACAGAAAGAAATTCTATTGGGTTGAGCAGGATATGTGGATTGAGCTCACCGTTTCGGCCCACGCTCTCCGCACAATCAACAAAATCGGCCTTAATGCGGCCCTCAAGAAAGCCGAGAAAGAAGGCAACCTCGACTTCAAAGACATCAAAATCATTTCTCTTTAATCAGAATTTCTAAACTATGGCAAAGAAAGCTAAAGGCAATAGAGTGCAGGTTATCCTTGAATGCACCGAACACAAAGCCAGCGGTATGCCCGGAATGTCAAGATACATCACCACCAAAAACCGCAAAAACACTACAGGACGCTTGGAGTTGAAAAAATACAACCCCATCCTCAAGAGAATGACCATCCATAAAGAAATTAAATAAGCACCACTGAACCATGGCAAAGAAAACCGTCGCGTCTCTTCAGAAAGGTGAAGGACGCACCTACAGCAAAATCATCAAAATGGAGAAATCTCCTAAGACAGGCGCTTATGTCTTCAAAGAGGAAATGGTGCCCAACGACGCAGTTCAGGCTGCCCTTAAATAAATCAGAATTTTTTCTTTCTAACGATAACAACAGAGTCCGGAAAATTCCGGACTCTGTTGTTATAACTAGATATCATACAAAAACTTTAAGAGGGCACATGTAAAAAACATGTGCCCTCTTAAAGAGACGCGAATAAAACCGTATCAGATAGCGGAGCGAATCACCCCTCGGTTTGAATTAACTACAAAATCAATAATCTCGTCGCGATATTTCGACTCGGGAAGAGTCTCCTTTATAAGATTGACCGCATTAGTGACATTCAGGTCGCTCAGATAAAGCACCCTATAAATATCGCCGATGGTCCTTATATCCTCCTGCGAAAAGCCGTTGCGATGAAGTCCGATTGTGTTCAGACCCACGTATGAAATAGGCTCGCGCGCGGCTTTCACGTAGGGAGGTATGTCTTTGTTCACCAAAGAACCTCCCTGCAGCATGATGTTGCGTCCGAGATGACAGAACTGATGGATAAGGCTTCCTCCACCTATCACGGCATAATCATCGACCACGACCTCCCCGGCAAGCTGGCAGGCGTTTGACATTATCACACGGTTGCCGATGACGCAATCGTGGGCGACATGGTTATAAGCCATAATTAGACAATTCTGGCCAACTACGGTTTTCCCTTTCGAAGCGGTACCGCGGTTGACGGTGACGCATTCACGCAACGTGGTGCCGTCGCCTATATATGCATGGGTGATTTCACCCTTGAACTTCAAATCCTGCGGCACCGCAGAAATCACCGCACCGGGAAATATCTTAACGCCGGAGCCAATCCTCGCCCCGGGGAATATGGTCACATTCCCGGCTATCTCGCAATTATCGCCAATCTCTACATCATCATAAATGTTGGTGAAATTGCCGATTTTTACATTATTTCCGATTTTAGCATCGGGATGGACATAATACATGTTGCTCATTATCGTCTTCTCGCCTTTTTATTTGTTCTTAATAATCTGAGCCATGAACTCGGCCTCGCATACTATTTTCTCACCCACAAAGGCATAACCCTTGACGACTGCGCATCCCCTGCGGATTTCAGTCATAAGGCTCACATTCAATAGCAGCGTGCTTCCCGGCACAACTTTCTGACGGAACTTCACATTGTCTATCTTAAGAAAATATGTGCTGTATTTTTCCGGATCTTCAAGATAATTGAGCACGAGCACCCCGGCGGCCTGGGCCATAGCCTCCACCTGAAGCACGCCCGGCATAACCGGCTCCTGAGGGAAATGACCCGGGAAGAACGGTTCGTTAACGGTCACATTCTTTACGGCGACACAATGCTTCTTATCGATTTCAATCACCTTGTCGATAAGAAGGAACGGATAGCGGTGCGGAAGAAGCTTGCGGATGCCGTTGACATCTATTATAGGCTCTTCGTTGGGGTTATAGTAGGGCGACTGAATTTCAGTGTGGCGCACCTCTTTGCGCACCATTCTGGTAAACTTGTTGTTGACGGTGTGGCCGGGACGCACAGCCACCACCCTGCCCTGTATGGGCCTGCCGATAAGGGCGAGGTCACCTATCACGTCCATAAGCTTATGTCGCGCCGGTTCATTGTCCCATTTCAGAGGCTTGGGATTGATATATCCGAGCTGCGACAGATTCATGTGGCCGACCCCCACAAGGTCGCATATACGGTCGATGTTTTCCTGCGACACCGGCTCATCATAGATCACTATTGCATTGTCAAGGTCGCCACCCTTTATAAGCCCATGCTGGAGAAGCGCCTCGATTTCACGCACAAATACGAACGTGCGCGCACTCGCAACCTCCTGCTTGAATTCGGCGATATCATCAAGGACAGCAAACTGGTTGGGAAGCACCCTGGAATTATATTCCACCATGACCTCCACGCTAAAATGGTCGTCGGGATAAATGGTGAGTACAGACCCTGTCGTCTCATCCTTAAACCTCATTTTCTCCTTGATAATATAGAAGTCTTTCTCAGCATTCTGTTCCTGGAGTCCTACCTCCTCGATTTTTTCCACATATTTTATGGCGCTTCCGTCGAGGATGGGAAGTTCCGGGCCGTTCACTTCGATAAGACAGTTGTCAACTCCGGCTGCATAGAGAGCCGCCATCGCATGCTCCACAGTGCTTACCTTGACCCCGTTCTTGCCAAGAACGGTGCCACGTGTGGTTTCAACCACGTTTTCGGCAACTGCCTCTATCTCGGGCTGGCCATCAAGGTCAATACGTTTGAATCTGTATCCGCTGTTGTCAGGAGCCGGATTGAAAGTAGCCGTAATCTCCATTCCGGAATGAAGCCCCTTGCCACACAGAGTGAAGGGGGCGTTCAGAGTGAGTTGTTTCATTATTTATTTGTTGTTACGTTGTTCAGATAAAAATTCACCAAGTTGTTTGATATAAACCTGGTTCTTTGCAAACTGACGGGCATCTATGGCAGGATAACCTATAAGCCTCCGCCTGTCGCCCACATTGTTGGGGATTCCCGACTGAGCCCCGAATTCGTTGAAGTCGCCCACCTTTATATGGCCGGCAAAGCCACACTGTCCTCCGACCATATTGCCATTGCCGATCTGGGTCGAACCCGCGATTCCTGTCTGGGAAGCAAACACATTGTTGCGTCCTATCGTAACGTTGTGGGCCACCTGAATAAGATTGTCGAGTTTCGTCCCTTTCCCGATTGTTGTCTGGCCGAAAGTAGCCCTGTCAACCGTCGTATTGGCGCCAATTTCCACATCGTCCTCTATCACGACGATTCCAGTCTGGGGAATTTTTTCGAATTCACCGTCGTGGGGAGCGAATCCAAACCCGTCGGCACCGATCACCGCCCCGGAATGTATTATGCAACGGGCGCCGATATGGCATCCTTCATAAATTTTAACTCCGGCACGTATCACACTGTCATCTCCGACAACGGCTCCGTCGCCGATATAAGCCTGAGGATAAATCTTGACATTCCTGCCCAGCCTGACATTTTTACCGATATACGCAAAAGCCCCGATATATGCCTTTTCGGGGACTTCAACCCCCGGAGCAATAAAACAAGGCTGTTCTATGCCTTCCGGCACCGGTTTGTTAGCCTCTACCATACGCAGAAGCCCGGCAATAGCTACATAAGGGTCGTCAACACGGATAAGTGTAGTTGAAATCTCCCCTTCCGGATCAAAATCCTTGCCAACGAGCACTGCGCTTGCCTTCGTAGTGTGGATAAAATGTGAATATTTAGGATTTGCTATGAACGAAACATCGCCTTCTTTGGCTTCTTCGATTTTCGCAAATCCTTTAATCACAATATTTTCATCACCTTCCACACTACCTCCCGTGAGAGCCGCAAGGCCCTTAGGTGTTATCTCCATATCTTTTCTCTGGATAAAATTTTTGCAAATATCGTCATTTTTTTACAAATAGACATCATAAACCCCTATTAATCTTTATCAACCGCAGTCTTTATTCCGATATTTCATTTTTTTCTTGATTGGATGGAGATTATTTGCTACTTTTGCACAAAATTGCCATGGAAGTTTCTTTGGCAATTCCAACAAACAGACAAAACCATTAAAATTTCTTCAGACATGAAAATTTCTCACATTGAGCACATCGGCATTGCAGTGCCCGACCTCGCGAAAGCAATCGAATATTACGAAAACGTCCTCGGTCTCAAATGCTACAAACAGGAAGTGGTGGAAGACCAGAAAGTGACGACCGCCTTCTTCAAAGTGGGCGACACCAAAATCGAATTGCTCGAAGCCACTTCTCCGGAAAGCACTATTGCCAAGTTCATTGAGAAAAACGGCGGCAGAGGAGGAATGCACCACATGGCGTTTGCAGTGGAAGACGGCGTTGCCAACGCGCTTGCCGAAGTCGAAGAGAAAGGCGTGAAAGTAATCGACAAGGCTCCGCGGAAAGGTGCCGACGGACTCCATATCGCCTTCCTCCACCCGAAATCGACGGAAGCAGTACTCACCGAACTTTGCGAAGACCCTTCCAAATAATCCGCAACTGTTCTCAAACAAGACAACAAATCAACATTTATCATTTATAAAATGAGCACACAGACAGAAAAAATTCAAGAGCTCATCGAAAAGCGCGCTGAAGCAAGAATCGGCGGTGGCGAGAAAGCCATCGACAAGCAGCACGCCAAAGGGAAATACACAGCCCGCGAGCGCATAGCACAGCTCCTTGACGAAGGCAGCTTCGAAGAACTCGACATGTTCGTAACGCACCGTTGCACCAACTTCGGACAAGATAAAAAACACATTCTTGGCGACGGTGTCGTGACCGGATTCGGAACGGTTGAAGGACGTCTCGTGTATGTTTTCGCACAAGACTTCACGGTTTTCGGAGGTTCCCTTTCCGAAACCATGGCGCAGAAAATTTGCAAGGTAATGGACCTCGCCATGAAGATGGGGGCTCCCGTTATCGGACTCAACGACTCGGGCGGCGCGCGTATTCAGGAAGGAATCAACGCCCTCGCCGGATATGCCGAGATTTTCCAACGCAACATCCTTGCGTCGGGAGTAGTGCCCCAGATTTCAGCCATCCTCGGCCCGTGTGCCGGAGGTGCAGTGTATAGCCCCGCGCTTACCGACTTCACCATCATGGCAAAAGGCATTTCCTATATGTTCCTCACCGGTCCGTCGGTAGTGAAAACAGTTACCGGCGAAGACGTAACCCAGGAGCAGCTCGGAGGGGCGTCGGTACATTCCACAAAGAGCGGCGTGACGCATTTCGCAGCCGAAAATGGTGAAGAAGCGCTCATGATTATACGCAAGCTTCTCAGCTATATTCCCCAGAACAACATGGAGGAAACTCCGCTTGTGGCATGCGACGACCCAATCGACCGTCTTGAAGATTCTCTGAATGAAATCATCCCCGAAAGTGCAAAACAGTCATACGACATGTATGACGTGATTGGCTCGATCGTGGACAACGGTGAGTTCCTCGAAGTACAGCGCGACTATGCCAAGAATATCATCGTCGGCTTCGCCCGCTTCAACGGGCAGGCGGTAGGCATCGTCGCCAACCAGCCTAAGGTGCTCGCAGGCGTACTCGACTCCAACGCATCTCGCAAGGGTGCCCGTTTCGTACGTTTCTGTGATGCCTTCAACATTCCGTTGGTTACTCTCGTTGACGTCCCGGGATTCCTCCCCGGCACCGGCCAGGAATACAACGGCGTTATCCTTCATGGAGCCAAGATTCTGTACGCTTACGGAGAGGCAACCGTGCCTAAGGTGACGGTTACGCTTCGTAAGAGCTACGGAGGATCACACATCGTGATGAGCTGCAAGCAGCTCCGCGGCGATATCAACTATGCTTGGCCCTCTGCAGAAATTGCCGTCATGGGTGCCGAAGGAGCTGTAGGCGTGCTTTACGCAAAAGAAGCCAAAGAACAGGCCGACCCCGCCGCCTACAAACTCCAGAAAGAGGAAGAATACCGCAAACTCTTCGCCAATCCTTATCAGGCAGCAAAATACGGCTATATCGATGACGTCATCGAACCGAGAAACACTCGATTCCGCATCATCCGCGCCCTCCAGATGCTTGCCACGAAGAAGGTGTCGAACCCTGCTAAAAAACATGGCAACATTCCTCTTTGATCTAACATCCCCACTGTCATGCATAATATCATGAAAAAGTATATTCTGACAGCGGCCTTATGCCTGTCGCTGGCGGGTTCCGCTTATGCGGTCCCCGCCGGCGGGCAGGATCCGGGGCCCGATTCTACCGAAGTTGCCATTGGCCTCCAGACAGCGGTAGCAACCGACGCAGTGCCGAGCGAGGAAGTAAACTACGTAGAAGAAAGTCAGGTGGCTAAAAAAATGACCCAGGCCGAAAAGGCACACAATGCCCAGGTCAACGATTCCTGGGGGGGAGCCATCACAATAATAGCCATGACCATCGTGGTTTCCGCCCTTGCCATACTTTCAATTCTCTTCCTATGCTTCGGAAAGATTTCAGAGGCTCTCATCGCACGCCAGAAACGTCATGCCTCGAAGAAAGTGACACACAACGGCGAAGAATCCACCGGCAAGACCGAAGTTGATTCGGGAGAAGTGATTGCGGCTATCTCAATGGCTCTTTCCGAACATTTCGGAGAGGGTCATGATATGGAAGACACCATCCTGACTATCAGAAGAATGAAACGAGCCTATTCTCCGTGGAATTCCAAAATCTACAATCTTCGTCAAATGCCTGAGCTGCACAAGCTGGCACCTCAGCGCTCTGCATTCTGAACACTGCTAACGAACTGACAATAACCATATTATGAAATTTAAAGAATATAAATATAAAATCAACGGCACCAAGTTTTCCGTAAAAGTCGGCGACGTGGTTGACGACCATGTTCAAGTGGAGGTCAACGGAACGCCTTATACCGTTGAACTCGACAAAGTCCCGTCAAGAAAAACGACGGTGTCGCAACCTGTGAAAAGTCCGCTTCCCGCCCCGAGGACAGAGTCTGGCGAAAAGATAATCGCCACCCCTTCTCCGGCCCCCGCATCAGGCTATGTGGTAAAGGCGCCCCTTCCCGGCACACTTATGAGTTTCTCAGTGAAAGTGGGCGACACCGTAAATACCGGCGACACGGTCTGTGTGCTTGAAGCCATGAAGATGGAAAACGATGTCCATACTGCCCGGGGAGGAAAAGTAGTCAAGATTGTTGCCAACGTGGGCGATGCCGTGCCACAGGACGGCGACATTATGATTCTTGAATAAAGCTGAACTCACAATCCATTCATTATGATTTTAGCTGAAACAACTTATTCGTTTGGCGAATTCATGAGCCAAACCATCCAGACATTCTGGGAATTCACCGGATTCTACAATTGCGAATGGACTAACCTGGTAATGCTCGCGGTGGGATGCTTCTTCGTTTGGCTTGCCATAAAGAAGAACTTCGAACCCCTCCTGCTTGTGCCTATCGGGTTCGGTATGCTCATAGGCAACATTCCTTTCCAATCAGGCATGGAAATCGGCATCTATGAACCGGGGTCTGTGCTCAACATCCTTTATAACGGTGTTGAGAAAGGATGGTATCCTCCTTTGATTTTCCTCGGCATCGGAGCCATGACCGACTTCTCTGCGCTTCTCGCCAATCCGAAACTGATGATTATCGGAGCGTGCGCCCAGTTCGGCATTTTCGGGGCATATATGCTCGCGCTGCTTGTAGGGTTCGACCCCCTCTCGGCGGGATGTGTGGCGATTATAGGCGGTGCCGACGGTCCTACCGCTATTTTCACTACTTCTAAACTAAATCCTGCACTTCTCGGTGCAGTGGCGGTCTCGGCCTACTCATACATGGCGCTGATTCCACTTATACAGCCCCCGCTGATGAGGCTCTTCACCACACAAAAGGAAAGGATGATCAAAATGAAACCTGCCCGAGTGGTGAGCCAGAACGAAAAAATCATTTTTCCGATTGTCGGACTTATGCTCACTTGCTTCGTAGTGCCTTCCGGTATTCCACTCCTCGGTATGTTGTTTTTCGGAAACCTCCTCAGAGAAAGCGGCGTCACAACCCGCCTTGCAAAGACTGCAAGCAACGCCATGACGGATATCGTGACAATACTGCTCGGTCTGACCGTAGGAGCTTCGACACAGGCAGACAAATTCCTGACATTCGACACATTGAAGATTTTCGGCCTTGGTTTCCTTGCATTCATAATAGCCTCATCGGCCGGCGTGCTTTCAGTGAAACTCTTCAATCTATTCCTTAGAAAAGACAAGAAAATCAATCCGCTTATCGGCAATGCCGGAGTGTCGGCAGTGCCGATGGCAGCACGTATTTCCAACAATCTCGGTCTTGAATACGACCCGACCAACTATCTCCTCATGCATGCCATGGGCCCTAACGTTGCCGGTGTCATCGGATCGGCCGTTGCGGCAGGCGTACTACTCAGCTTCCTCGGTTAATCCGTATTCATAGCGGTTTGCCTATACTAAAAAGACGGGGATGCGGTTTTTAAGCGCATTCCCGTCTTTTTTGGTTGAACCATCAGAGTCATCATATTGTTAGAATATCAGACCTTCATGAACATTATGTCCATGTGAATGTCGCTTCATTCTTTTCAGAAATGATAACAGACAGCGTAATAAAGGAAATATACAGGAAATTCAGCAAGCCGCATCGAAACGAAGAAGAGTTGCGGCTTGATTATTACCTGCACCTACTAAAGGAAAACCATTCCATCAAAAGAGAAGACAATGAAATTATCATCGAAGACCTCGACGAATTCAATCCTTTCAGACGTTTTCTTATACGAAGCGTAAATGCCGTGCTTGAATTCGATAAGATGATTGCCTTTGTCTTCAGGAATCATATCCTTTTCCTCGGAAAGGAAGACAACCAGATGAGGGTGCATATAAAACCCGAAAAACCGAAATCTCTGTTTGGGAAAATCTTCGGACGCGACTGAAACGAGCGTGCTTTTATAAGGTTTTGCACAAACGATGCGGGGGAAAGAACTCGAGTTCTTTCCCCCGCATCGTTTG
>CABRKI010000114.1 GCA_902471455.1 uncultured Porphyromonadaceae bacterium
CGTGTTTCCGCAGCCCTGACAAATAATGGATTATGCTACATCAGTGCTTTATTTCCATAGCCTTTCCGTTCTCGTCGAGCGAGAAAATCGGAGTAGTGGCTTCGGGGTCAACCTTGTAGTAGTGTACGGCACTGTCGTTTACGCGGGGATTGAAACTTCTGAGCATCTTTATTATCTCGCTTCCGGCCCAGATTGTGGGACCATAGCCGTGAGCAGCCTTTACGCTCACCGGACGATAATAATAGTAAGCAGGTTCAAAGCCCATGCCTGTACCAACACACACGTCTTCTACTTCACCCTTCTGATTAATCTTTGTGGAAACAGCCTCCCATGCAAGCTGGGCGACGGGACCATAAACCGTCGGGTCAAGCCAACCTTGGTTAACGCCATGTGCTATGCAGTAAGCAAAGATGGCGGTCGCCGACGTTTCGGGATAAGAATCATTGCGGTCGAGGAGCTGATGCCAGAAACCGTCTTTGTTCTGTAGGTTGGCAAGGCTCTTCACATGTTTGCGATAGATATCCATAATCTTGGCGCGGTTGGGATTGCTTTCGGGGATTACGTCGAGCAGCTGGCTCATCGTAAGTATCGCCCATCCGTTGGCCCTGCCCCACGCCATTTCGGGTTCGGCGTCAAGCCCTTCCACATAACCATGACGGAAGAAATTCTTCTCGGGAATCCACATCCTGTCAATCATCTTCACGGCTGTCTCGGCGGCATCGTTAAGATATTTCTGGTCGCCCGTAAACTGGCTTCTGGTTGCCATGGCCGGAAGCGCCATAAACATATCGTCGAGCCAAACGGCATTATGATGCGGACGGTTGCGCGCAATAGTTCCGTCGGGGAGACGCAGTGTCTTTGTATCGACGACATTGTAATAACGCTCGATGATATCCTTTATCTGCATAGTGCTGTCGGCCATATAAGCCCTCATGAAGGCACCAGACATAGCCCCGGCATCGTCGAGCGAAGCAGGCGCAATCACCTGGCGCATCTGTCCGTCTTGTTTGCCGGTGCGCTTCGCAAGCTCCTCGAATGCAGGCGCAACCTTTCCGAGGAAAGAAATCCTGTCAATCACATAGTCGCGATATTTGCTGTCGTCAAGCGTCTTGGCGGCATCCAGGAGAGCCATATACATCACGGCCCACTCGTAGCTCGTAAGTCGGTAGGTGCCTTGGTTAAGGAGTGCGCTGTCGGGAAGCTGCTCTAGATTCTCTATCACGTTCCCTTCGCGGTCAACCACCTTAGCCGGCGTGACATTGTCGATATATGCAAACACTCTGTCGATATCCGCCTTCACAGAATCCGGGTTGAGTTCTCCGTAAGGGGTAACATAGTCCGGTTTGAGAAGATGGAGAGGTGTTTTGGAATCGTTGATTTCCTCTTCTGCCGAATTGCCTCCCGCCGGCTGTTTGCAGCCGGTGAGGGCAACGCATATCATGAGTAAAGAACAAAACTTCTTCATCGCTCCTTACTTTGGAAGATTGAAGGCAACGGTCATCTCTTTCATCTGCTCATCGCTCATTCCGTCAGGCTCGAAACCCATATTTTTGGCGCAGATATAGATTTGTGCCGACTTGTTGAGCACGTCAACCTGGTCGAAAGCGCTCATGATGTCGGTATCGACGGCAAACACTCCATGTTTCTCCCATAAGGTAACGTCATAGTCGCCGAGCTCCTTGATGGTGGCTTCGGCAAGCTCGTTGGAACTGGGAAGCTTGTAGGGGATGATGCCCAATCCGCGCGGACAGAATGCCTTCGTCTCGGGTATCATGCTCCAAAGGAGACGACTCGCCACGTCCTTCTCAAGATATTTCTTGCAATGCGACATGGCAACCAGCTCGATGGGGTGGGTATGAAGCGAAGCCTTATAGTCCGATCCTTTGCCGATAAGATAATTGTGTACGGCAAGATGGGAAGGAAGTTCGGAAGTGGGTTTCACCGGGTTGTCGGCGATAATCTCATAGCTCGCGCAGTCGTCGAGGATACGGATTACAGAGCCGTTTTCCATGGGACGGCGGGCAAGGTCGCGCATGCGCTTCTGTGTGCCTTTGCAATAGAAATAGCAACCCTTGAGGTTCGGAAGGGTCATGCCGATAGGATATACAGGGCTGATGGCAGGCATGTTTCTGATTTCATCGGTAACGTGCTCGGTAACGTTTACAGTGATGTTGCCGCCGTTGCGTTCCGCCCAACCCTTCTGCCAAAGATAGCCGGCAGTCTCTGCCACCTGCGCCACATCGTATGCCAGGCCGGGATTGTTGTCAAGTATTGAAGACATGATGTTATAGTTAAAAATTTTCATTAATCGCCTCGCCGGATTTTCAGATAAGCTGAGGCAGGAAACAAGAGATAACAAGCACCACAATGCCGATTACAAGCACTGTGA
Source organism: uncultured Porphyromonadaceae bacterium (assembly GCA_902471455.1). Lineage (GTDB taxonomy): Bacteria > Bacteroidota > Bacteroidia > Bacteroidales > Muribaculaceae > Lepagella. The sequence goes on from CABRKI010000114.1 coordinate 2,390, forward strand.
TAGTTTTTTTCGAGCAACCTTTCCATTCCTTCAGAATAATGCCCCAAATGTTGGAAAAAACCACGTTAAGGGCCATAAGGATACAGAAAGAGAGCGTCATGAGAGTGGGAGAATCTTCAAGGAACCCCTTTCCGAGGGCAAGACCGAAGAACTGGCTATACCACAACGCGCCTGCAATGAGACAGAAGATGCAGTTGTTGACCCATACGGACCCTTTGGCATAATCGCCCCATGTGCCGTTTTTCTGATTCTGCAGGAAGCAATACACAAGGTTGGTAAAGAAACCGCCGAGTGTCACAAGGAAAGTGGCCGGAAGAGTCTTATACATATCGGGGGTAAGGTCACCGAAATTAATGCCCTTGCCGAATTCAAGACCCACGTTGAAACAGCCGCTCATAAAGCCGCAGAGCAATGCTATGCACAGCCCTTTCGGAAAATTAAAATCCTTTACAGCGGCCTTCTTCTCCTCCTCGCTGAGCGAGGCTGCCTTCATGGAGCCTGCCACGCCGATTATGGCGATGCCGATAAGGGTCACGACCACTCCTATGATTACCGAAAAAGTAAGTTGCGAGAGCGGGTCGTTTTCGGGGAAAAAGAAATTTAGGAAAACGGGGCCCATAATCGTGCCGAGGCCGGCACACGTGCCCAAGGCTATCGACTGGCCGAGGGCCACGCCGAGATAGCGCATCGAAAGCCCGAAAGTGAGACCTCCCACACCCCAAAGGATTCCGAAAAGAATCGTCATCCAGATGTTGAAACTCTGGTCGGCGGTAAAAAGTTCCCCCAGGGAATGCCCTTGCGGCACCGCAAGGAGCATTCCGAGGAAAGGAAGCAATAGCCACGCAAAGAAGCCCTGCACAATCCAGTAGCTTTCCCAACTCCACTCTTTGATGCGGTTGATGGGCACATAGCAACTTGACTGGCAGAAAGCTCCCAGCGCTATTATGAATAACCCTATTAATATCATCTCTTGGATGTTACGTTGGTCTCGTAGTTCTCAACCTCTTTGATATAGGTTTCGCCCACAGGCACGTTATTCTGGAGGCAGAACATATCGTAAACCGCATTCCAGGGGAGGTTCTTGCATTCTTCGAGAAGACCCAGACGCTGGAATCTCTTGTCTTCGAGTTCATACTTACGGAGGGTTGCGATAGGTTCGAGTAGGGCACGAAGCATACACTTCTGGGCGGCGCGGCTGCCAATGACGTAAGCACCGATGCGGTTGAGGGTTCCGTCGAAGTAGTCAAGGCCATAATGAACGCGGTTGAGCGCGCCGGCGCGTACGATTTCGCTGAAGAGGTCCATCGTGGGGTCGTCCATGATTGTTACATGGTCGGAGTCCCAACGAACCGGACGAGAAACGTGGAGCATGAGTTCCGGAACGAACAGAAGCATAGCGGAAACCTTGTCGGCAACGCTCTCGGTGGGATGGAAATGACCCGTGTCGAGAGTAATCATCATGTCGTTCTTTGAAGCGTATGCCGTGTAAAAGTCGTTGGAGCCTACGGTGTAGCTTTCGAGTCCGATACCGAATACTTTTGACTCTACACAGTCTTTCATCCAGTCATACTTGTGCTCGAAAATCTGATCGAGCGAATCTTTGAGCAGCTCACGGTACATAAGGCGGTTCACGGTGATGTCCTTGCTTCCGTCGTGTACCCATGTGTTCATTATACAGGGGTCCTGCTGGGCTTCGCCCATGGCCTGTGCGATGGCGCGGCAACGCTTCGAATGCTCAATCCAGAAATCGCGGATTCCCTTGTCGGGATTCGAAAGGGAAAGGTCGCCCGACTTCGGATGAGAGAAAGACGTAGAGTTGAAGTCGAGTTTGATGTCATGTTCCTTTGCCCAGTCAATCCAACCCTGGAAATGTTCTACGGAGCACTGGTCGCGGTCAACGAACTTGCCTCCGAAATCACCATAAATCTCATGGAGGTTAAGACGGTGCTTTCCGGGGATAAGCGACATTGCATAAAGGATATCGGCACGGAGTTCGTCGATGTTACGTGCTTTGCCGGGATAATTTCCGTTCACCTGGATGCCACCGGTGAGTCCCCCCTCGCGGGCTTCGAAACCGGCCACGTCGTCGGCCTGCCAGCAGTGTACGCTGAGGTGGAAATCCTGCATCTGTTTGAGGACTGCGTCGGTATCGACGCCGATTGCGGCATAACGCTCCTTGGCGATTTCGTATGCCTTCTTGATCATTTCGTTGTTCATATTAGTTAGGTAAATAAGTTTTTGTTTCAGTTGAATTTATTGCCACCTTACGCATATCGGCAAGCGTAGGCGTCAGACCGTCGGCGCGGAGCTGCACAAGCACATTGCCCAAAGCGGTGCATTCGGTGGGACCTGCCACTACAGGGAGTTTAGTGTCGTCAGCGATAAACTGCATCAGATAAGCGTTGCGTGAGCCGCCGCCGATTACGTGCAGACGGTCGATAGGATGGTCGGAAAAATTCTTGAGGATGTCAAGCACTTCCGCCACCCTGTTGGCAAGGCTTCTGAAAACCACCCTCACGAAGTCTGCCACGGAAACGGGTACGGGCTGGCCGGTCTTTTCACAATAAACCTTTATAGCCTCCGTCATCGACTCCGGATTGGCAAAAGAAGCGTCGTCCGGATTGATTATGCTTTCGCAATCGGAATCCTGGCAAAGCGCCACAAGTTCGGAAATATCTTTAGGAGCCTCGGGAAGTTCGGCGCGACAGCGTTCGAACACCCACAACCCGCAAATATTCTTCAGGAACCTTACAGTGCCGTCGATGCCACCCTCGTTTGTGAAATTATACTTGAAGCTCTCTTCCGTAATAATTGGCTTGTCCGACTCTATTCCAAGAAGCGACCATGTGCCACAGCTCAGGTAAGCATAGTCCGGATCGGGGGTAGGTACGGCGATTACTGCGGATGCAGTGTCGTGTCCGGCGACAGCCACAACCGGCACTTCGCCAAGTCCGGTGTATTGCTGCACCTCTTTGGTGAGCTTGCCTATCACTGCGCCCGGATTTACGAGTTTGCCGAACTTGTCAACGGTGAGGTCAAGTTTCTCAAGCAGTTCGCCGTCAAGTTCGCCGGTGTTGGGATTCAGAATCTGCGATGTTGAAGCCACGGTGCTTTCTGTCACGGCATTTCCGGTGAGCATATATGCCAATGCATCCGGCATGAAGAGAACTTTCGCCGCATTCTTTATTACCGCCGCGCCGTTCCTTTTAAGAGTGTGGAGCTGGAAGAGGGTATTGAAATCCATAAACTGGATGCCGGTCTTGCCATACACCTCGTTTTTTGGCATCTCTTCACAGAATTTATCCACAGCCCCCGCCGTGTGGGCGTCGCGGTAGCAGTAAGGGAGACCGGCTATGGTGCCGTCGGCATTGAAGTAAGCCACGTCGCAACCCCAAGTGTCGATTCCGATGGATTTAAGTTCACCACCGATAGCTTTCATTTTTTCGGAAGCTGCTTTCATCCCTTCGAGAATCTCATGGTAAAGACCGGGGAGATTCCAGAAAATGTGGCCGGCAATAGGCAGCATAGGATGTTTGAAGCGCGTCAGCTCCTCCATATCGACCTTTTCTCCGTCGTATGAAGCAAGGATTGTCCTGCCGCTTGTGGCTCCGAGATCTACCGCCAGATAATATGTTTTTTTCATTATCGTTTGCTTTCAGTTATGGTAATAGCGGGAATAGGGTCCGCCAAACGAATCAGTCAAGATGGAATACTTCCTTGATGGGTATGGTGACGGGGGAATTGTCGGGGTTCACCTCCATGATTTCAGCCATATAGTCCCACCATTTGCGGGTGATCTCATCGGCTGCTTCGGCATCCTGCGAATTGGAATCGCCCTCTACTTCCTGATAACCGAAAAGAATGTTGGTGTCTTTATCCCAAAAGATCGAATAGTTCTTCACTCCCGCTTCGGCAATCTGTTTCTTCAGTTCGGGCCAAAGAGCGGCATGGCGTTTTTCATATTCCTCCTCAAATCCGGGTTTGAGAAACATCTTGAATGCAAATCTTTTCATTTCACAAATGGTTTAGATTGGTTTTTATATCCGCCGGGGGTATGGATACCCCCGGCGGTGGTTTATTCACGAATTTTATTTACTTGTAAACTTCACGGTTGTATCGCCCAGCTTGTCGGAATGCACTTTAAGCTTTACGTCGCCTGCATCCCTGCTGCTCCTGAGAATAACCGTGGCAGTGCCGTTGAAAAGACGGCGCGTGTTGCCTACGGTCAGCTCCTCGCTGTTGATATCGCCGTTGATCACACCGACAATTTCAGCCGGACCTTCTACAAAGAACGTCAATGGGAAAGAAGCCGATTTATCTCGGAGTCCCTTAGAATCGACCGCCTCAATCCTGACATGCTGAAGGTCGATGCCATCGGCTTTCCATTCCGGATTGTCGCCTGCGGCTTTGATTTTCCTGGCCTCACCGGTAGTGGAAAGATTATGACGTGCCACCTCTTTTCCTCCCTTGTATGCGACAGCCTCGATTTTTCCTTTCTTATAAGGCACCTTGTCCCAATATATACGGTTACGGCTCTTGGGATTCTCCACTTCGTTGCGTTTCCTGCCGACAACCTTACCGTTGAGACGGAGTTCCACTTCATCGGCGTTGGTATAGGTGTAGAGTTTAACCGAATCGCCTTCATTGAAATTCCAACCGTCGGTAAAAGTCTTTCCGCCCATAGTCACGCCGTTCCATTGGGATGTCTTCGTGTTTTCAAAAGGAGCCACATAGACCATCGGCTCGTCGGGCTTGAAGAAAGATTTCAGGAAATAAGCCATAGGTTTAGCCTCCAACGAAATGTCGAACACTCCCTGCGCCCATCCTTTTGCAGGCCAACCCTGCGATTCGCCGAGATAATCTATCATGCCCCAATAAGCAAGCCCGATTACCTTGTCGAGGTCCATTTCAAAGAAATTAGGCCCGAGGTTGCTCGTATTCGCCTCGCTCTGATAGAACATCATCCAGGGGAAACGTCGGGAATCGCCGGGGAAATACATATACCTATAATTATAGGCGGCGATATCTGTCTCCATCACGAGCGGGGCAGGAAGGGAATCCGTGCGTTCGTTTCTGCCGCGCGGATGCATAGCCACGGTGACGAGGCGTGTCGGGTCATAACGTTTGAGGAGCTGTTTCTGGAGTTTATAGGGGGTTACACCCCAGTCGTTAAACTGAAGGTCGGGGATAAGCTGCAACTCGTTGCCGAGGCTCCAGAACACTACGGAAGGATGGTTGCGGTCGCGCTTCACCCATTCAGGCACGTCTTTCTGCCACCTCTCCGACCAAGGGGAGCGTCCCCCGGCATATTGCGTGGTCCATTTGTCGTAAAGTTCATCCACCACGAGTATGCCGTATTCGTCGCAAAGGTCGAGGAAAGACTCGCTATACGGATTGTGGGAAGTGCGCACATGGTTGAACCCGAAATCCCTCAGCATCTTGATGCGCTTTTCCATGGCCTTGGGATATGCGGCGGCTCCGAGGGCACCCAAAGTATGATGGTTCGCGATACCCTTAAGCAGCACTTTCTTGCCGTTGAGTTTCATACCATATTCGGGAGAGAACTCTACAGAGCGGATGCCGAATCGCTCTGATGCCTTGTCGGCGACGCTGCCGTCGGGCCGATAAAGGGTGGCTACAAGAGTATAAAGATAAGGATTCTCCGTGTCCCAGAGGGTAACGTTCTCCATCGGGATGCTGTCAAGGCGGAACTCGCGTATATGCTGTTTGGGATGCGACCAATGTCCTTTGACAGCATCATATACCTTGTTCCCGTCTCGGTCGAAAATCTCGATTCCTACCCGGACACTGTCGGTTTTGACGAAAGTTGCGATTTCACCGGTGACATTGACCGTCGATTTCTTTTTATCCACTACAGGGGTGGTGATTCCGAGAGAATGCCTCGTGAAATATTGTTTCGGGTCAGTCACCTTTATATTGACATCCCGGTAAAGTCCGCCGCCGGTGTACCATCGGGAATTTTCCGGCGTCCCTGTGTCGGCTTTCACAACAATGACGTTAGGCTCACCGAATTTAAGTTTGTCGGAAACGTCGATGTCAAAACCGAGGTAGCCATAATCGGTACCCCCTACCCTTTCTCCGTTAAGGAAAACATCGCCGACAAGCATTATTCCCTCGAAGTCAAGAAGCACCCGCTTCCCCTTCCAGCTTTCGTCGGGGGTAAAAGTCTTTCGGTACCATCCTTCTCCCATTTCCTTAAATCCACGGGAACTCAGACGGCTTGTGATATTTGCCATCTGGTTGGTAAGGTCCGGTTTTTCGTCAGGAGAAGGTTCCACCCACTCCTGATGAATCTGGAAATCATGGGGGAGATTTACGTTTTGCCAGGATGCATCAGAAAAAGTTATGGATTCCGCCCCGGCATTTTTTCCGGGATTAAACTTCCAGTCGAAGTTCAGATTATAAGTGGCAGGCAAATCCGAAGATTCAGACACGAGCGTGTATCCTTTGTCGGTTGCCGCGAAAACCGGATAGCCGGCAGCCACAAGAGTGGCGATAACTAACGGGAATGAAAGTTTCATGGTTAATTTGAGTTACTCCACAAAATTAAGAATAAAATTTCAAATAAAGAACATCTGTCGGCAAGTTTGACTGAAAAGTTACGTTTTATGACCTATCATCCGATATTCCAAAATATTTAAAGCCGAAAAAACATCTGCATTGACAAATAACTTATCTATTTTGACAGGAAAAACACTGTCTGCCGCAACAATATTTATTAACTTTGCACGAATATAAACCCACGGGTAGAACCTATCTCCCTTGCATAATAATAAAACAGACATCATGAAAATTCATCACCTTCTCATGCTTATGGCGTTTGCCGGCTCTGCCACCGGAGTCTCCGCCCAATGCAACGCCCCCGGCAACGGCTGCTGCGACAAGACCGACGCCTACATCAAGCTTTACGACCATCACGGCAAACATCCCCGCATAAATTCCATTACCTACCCGGGCGATGCCAACAACCTCGACATGTATAACAGTATTTACGGACATGGCGCAGTGATTGAGAATCCCTGGGTGGCTTACCGCGTATATATGGACAACCGACAGAGCCTTGACCTCTATGTAAAGCAGACTCCCAAAACAGAGCTTGACGTCACGGGCTTCTATACCACCCCCGAACAGATGGCGGAGGGATATGGATGCGACGTGCTTTGGGCAGGCAAATCCGTAGCCGCAGGCTCTTTCAGAGGATGGGACGGCAAGAATCCCCTTACAATCGACAGCGTGGCAAGCCGCACACAAAATGTGATTGACAGAAAAACAGTAACCGTGCATGACGAAGACTGGAAATATAACGGACATGACATCGACATGACACAGAAATATAGCGTATGCGGCAATTCGAGGGACCTTGACGTTGAAATCATACTGGAAGGATATAAAGACGGCGATGTTTTCTGCACCGGCATACAGAAACTCGAGATGAACAATCAAGGTTTTATAAAACCGGAGGGATATGCCGCTTCATGGGGAGAAAACATACCCGACAAGAACCATCCCGAACTTGTGGAAGGTGTGGGTCTCGGCATCATCGTGGCTCCTGAAAACATTGTCAAGACAATAGAAGACGACCTCAATTATCTCGTGCTTGTGCGTCCCGACAAGGAAGGGAAAATACGATATAAAGTCATTGCCACCGGCAGTCGGGAAAAAGACGGCATAAAGACCTACAAGGAATGGTCGAAATATATTACAGGCCGCTACAATAAAAAATAACGACAACCACATACAGCAAATCGGAAGAAGGGCGCCAAGGATAGTCTTGACGCCCTTCTTCTTAATAGCGTAAGGATTTTAATCGTATGGAAGCAGATGGCTACGGGGTCACCCACGGAATGGTTCCATGTGGATTCCTACATGCGTCTCGACTCCAAAACGTTTTTTTATACGTTTCTCAACCTCCGTTGCGATTTCATGAGCTTGCATAAGGGAAATCTCGGGCGACATTTTCACATGCATCTCAATAGCGCGATGCGGGCCCACCTTCCTCGTCCGCAAACGATGATAGGCGATAACTCCAGGAGTTGAAGATATTATCTCTTCAATCTCGTCACGTTCGTTTTTGGGCAATGCTTTTTCAAGCAGTTCGTCCAATCCCGGTTTCATCAATGAATAAGACGCCTTGATTATAAACAGGCTCACCACCGTAGCCGCCAGAGGGTCGAGTATAGTCCATTTGTTTCCAAGCAACATCGCACCCCCGATGCCTGCGAGCGCCGCTATCGAAGTCAATGCATCGCTGCGATGATGCCAGGCGTTTGCAATCAAAGCGGCGGAATCAAGTTTTTTACCATATATAACGGTATAACGGTATAGCGCTTCCTTCAAGATGATAGATAAGGCTGCCGCCGCGAGGGCCCAATAATTAGGAGCCTCCAAAGGGATGCCGTTAAAAAAACCGACAATCTTGTCAATGCCGCTTGCCAAGAGGCCGAACCCGACGGCACAAAGCAAAATCCCGACAATGACGGAAGCAAGGGTTTCATATTTGCCATGTCCGTATGCATGGTCGGAATCTTCAGGTTTCCCCGCCAATCTGACAAACACAATAACAATAATATCGCTTAAGAAATCTGACAATGAATGAAAGGCGTCGGCTATCATGGCGGAACTATGTCCTATTATTCCCGCCACAAATTTAAAGACAAGAAGCGCGACATTCACAACGCTTCCTATCAAAGTGACCTCATATATTTTTCTTTCCCTGTTCTTCATATACAGGAAACGATACACAATCATCTTTGTTGCAGGCATCCATCACCAAAAGTAGCCGTTTCTTTGAATAATTCGATGTTTTTTGACTAATTTTGCAACCGAAAATAATAAAGCCACTCTACTGAGTTTGTAATTATACATTGAAGTTGTTTAAACTTTTTTCTTTTTCAAGATTTCGTCAGATTTTCGAGACGATT
>CABRKI010000115.1 GCA_902471455.1 uncultured Porphyromonadaceae bacterium
CTCTTCCGATCTTCTTGTCTGCCCTACCCTCTCCTATGCACCGGCGGTGTCAGAACGGGAAGAAAAGCGGGATAACGAATATCATGAGGATGCCAAGCAAAATCTGGAGAGGTGCGCCAACCTTTACGTAATCCATAAACGTGTATTGCCCCGCCGGCATCACAAGAGCGTTCGGCGGTGTGGAGAACGGCGACATGAAGCACAACGACGCTCCGAACGTCACGGCGAAAAGCATCGGAAGGGGACTTACACCGTATGCCACTGCGCTCTGCACGGCTATCGGAGCCATCAGCACCGCCGTAGCGGTGTTGGAGATGAACAGGGTCAGCAACGAGGTGGTGAAATATATGCCCGCCATGAGCCAATGTGGACCCACATTGCCCAACGCCTCCACAAGCCAGACACTCACTCCCTCGCTCACGCCGGTCTTTTCCAATGCGAAACTCATAGGCATCATCGCCGCTATGAGCACGATGCTCTCCCAGTTGATGGTGCGGTAAGCGTCGGCCACGGTGCGGAAACATCCGGTAAGCATCATCAGCACGCTCGCCGTCAGCACTACGAACACGGCCGGCACGCTGCTGAACACAAGGGCACCCACCATGGCGAGCATTATCGCCGCTGCTATGGGAGCCTTATAATCTATCGTAACTTTTGACGCCTGGCTCTCCGGTTCCCCGAGCACCACCCAGTCGCGGCTGTCGCGGCTGATACGCTCGATGGCATCCCACGTGCCTTGCACGAGAAGCACGTCGCCTTTCGCCACTTTCTTATCGCCGAGGTTGTCGGTGATATAGTTACCACCGCGCCTCACTCCGAGGATATTGACGTTGTAACGGTTGCGGAAATCGAGCCCCGCAATCGTTTCCTTAAGGATGCCGGAGTTGGGAAGCACCACAATTTCCGCAAGACCGATGTCGTAGAAATCCAGATGGCGACGGCTCTCGTCGTTGTCGTCGGCAATGCGCAGCCCGTAGTCCGCCACGAACCGGTCAACGTTCTCGCGCGGGCCGCGTATAAAAAGAATGTCGCCCCCTTCGATTACGGAAGACGCCGACGGAGCCTCTTGCGACACATTCTTCAGCAGACCTTTCCCCTCGACCACCCTTAATTCCAGCACGTCGAGACCATAGTTCGACCTCAGGGAAAGCGCGCCAAGCGTAAGCCCGGATATCAGAGACGTAGAGGGAACATCGACACGCCAGAGGTCATGGTTAAGGTTGTATTCCTCCACGATATCGGCGAGAGTACGGTTCTCTTTAGAGGAGCCGGCGTTTTTCTTTTTGTCGCCCGAAAGCATTTTGCTGAACGGAATAAGCAACAGCGTACCTGCCGCCAGACACACGAGTCCGGTGGGGAGGAACGAGAACATCGTGAGCGGCTCCCCGCTGAATTCCTCCCACGCCTCCGCAATTACAAGGTTGGGGGGCGTACCAATCAGAGTGAGCATACCGCCCATGCTCGAAGCGAAAGCCAAAGGCATGAGAAACCGTGAAGCGGTTGCCCCGGAGGCAGCCGCCATAGAAACCACAATAGGAAGCATCAGCGCCACCGTGCCGGTGTTGCTGACGAAACCTCCGATAAGCCCCGTAGCCAACACAACCACAAGGAAAAGACGCGTGGGGCTACCGTTGCCCAGATGCGACAGGCGCGCACCTATCATCTTGGCGAGACCGGTGTTGAAAATGGCGCCTCCCACCACGAAAAGCCCCACCATCATAATCACGATAGGGTTGGAAAAGCCCGACAAGGCTTCCTGGGTGGTGAGAATGCCGGAAAGTGTCAGCGCCAGGAGCGCTATGAGCGCGACGACGTCGGCGCGTATCCGCCCCCATACAAAGCCGGCGGCGGCCAACAAAAGCGTAATGATGGTAATGAGCATACTTTTGAACTTATTGGAATCGTTGCAACAATTTCGTTTTCAGGAAACAAATATAAGCAATTTCCACCACACTGCCAAGAATGCACTTTTTCCCGCTGTGCCAATACCCACATTTGGTTCAATAAACGCGAGTTCGGGATAACGAAAGTCCAATAGGCTACATCAAAAGGAGACGGGCTGCGCCTGACACCCATTGACAACACCCCGACTATGGAAGCAGGCAAACATCGGCTTCCAAACAAAGATTTGAGCCGTTACGCCATTCCTTATTTTTGCATCAACGATTTTATATAGTCAACCATAGCAACAGAATCTTCACACCCTAAAACATATTGCCTGCCATTTTTTAGTTTCACAAGGAAACAACAGCTTCTGCTTCCATAATAACCGAAATAAGTTCCTATAACGCTATCGTTGAAATATCCCCAATAACCGAAACATCCACCACTGGCGCAAAGTCGCAGGCCGCCAATCGATGGATAACATACATCAACCGTCTGAATATCGTTGTAAGTAAAAGCCCTGGCGTTTGCCAACAATCTATATAGTTTTATCTCGGTAGTATTTGCTTCAACTGAAATAGGACAATAGAAAAGCCCGGCAATAATAATAGAGCCCATTACGAGGCAAAATAATACAAGCATCTGTATTATGCCAAAGCGAAATAACTCCTACAACGCTTAGAATTATCACTATAACAGTGATAGCCAGCGAATATAAGCTATACTTGACTTTATTTTTCATGTTGCCGCTGTTACTTGTTAGGGAGTACCCAATGTCAGGTTTTAGGATGTCCCTCCCACGAAATTCCAAAATCTTTCAAATGTCTTTCTATAGTCTTTTTAGCTACCGAAAGACTCCTTGCCATTTCTTCACGCCTAACATTGGGGATTTCTTGTATCAGTGCAATTATACTATCATCTAAGTTTTGAGCGACATTATCATCCGTCTCGGCGACATTTTGAACAACATCCTCCTCTTTTTGAGCGACATTTTGAAGGACATCCCGCTTTTCCTTCTTATTTTTTGGGTTATTCCTTACCTCAATAAGGTTATCGGGATTTCCATAAAGTAATTTCATTGCTTCAATGTCGGGTTGATGTCGCTCAAAACCGAGCGTGAGTGTTGTACGGTCAACGCCTCCTGAGGTTGTTACTTCCACATCCTTCCCTTCGACTTTTTCCGGAACAGCCATACTATCGGTAAGAATATTGCAGCTTACCTTCTGGCGGTTGTTGATTGTGTTCCAAAAGTCCTTTAGCACCTTATGGCGTCATCAAGCCCTTCGACATAAAGAGACCCATCTTTTAAATTTTCCTTTACACCAAGCACAATCACGCCGCCCTCACTATTGGCGAAAGCGGAATAAGATTCCCACAAAGAGTTGATTTCATGCCTTTCATGAAATATTGTATGTTCTATTGGATTTGAATCTTGAATATCTGTCAAAGAACTCATTCTTTAATTGAACCTCATTAATGAATTCATGAAAGGCATGCTTTGGCGAAATATTCTCCAAATTGAGATAAACAGTAGTAACCTCTATTGTAAATATTTATATCTTTGAAATCTTTCAAAAAGTTAGAAATCTCTCCTACTGTAACATTCGAATACATTTTATCATTATTTTCTTTGGCCTCTTGAATTTTGTTTTCAATTCTGGAATATTCAGAATTAATTGAATCGATGGATGGACTGAATTCTGTATATGAACACTGATTTTCTACAATCACACCGAGCGTAATAAGGTGTGAATAATACATGTCTTTATTTTTGGGGGTAGTTAAGTTAACCACTTCTTGAAGAGAATCAAAGACTCCCAATAGATAGTCAAGACATTTTACATAACATATTTTCTTTTGTTCGTAAAGATACCGAATGATTAAAGCTTCGTCAGAGCTTAATTCAGATACTATATGAATAAAAGCTGGGTGAATTGTTTCAGCAATATCTTTATTTGAAGCATTTGCTAAAAGCGTTGTAAACAAATCAGATATTTCATTATTTGTAGTGTATGTTAGCTTTTCCACAATAGGTTCCCCTATTTGAAGATCAACTTGTACTCGCTTTTCTTCAGAAATTTTTTCTAGCTTTTCTTTATATTCATTTAGCCGCTTGGCGAAATTCAGTTTGCGCTTTTCTGTCCACAACTTTAATGAAAGTAGAGAATTTGGACATAATTCAAAAACAGTTGCTAGAGCCTGTCCCAAGGCTTTCACACTGGGTTGTGCTAAATCTTGATAAAATTGGCTTAATATATTTGAGGATGCTTTTACCAATCCTACAGCTTGATTCTCGTTTTCCATATAATTGCTTTTTCAATAAGGAAATATTTCTGTTTAGGATGATTGGGCTGATCTGGATACAATAATTCTATTGCTCCATCTTCTAATGCTGGAACAAAATAAATTTCTCTAAATGTTGGACGGTGTTTTAATCCAACACTCTCCATTAACTCACTCATTGTCATATAATCTTCATTCATTGAAAGAATGAGTTTTTGAACCTGAGCGGTACTTGGTCGGTGCTTAATCGGTGCTTAATCGGTATTTGAACTTTGCTTGACCGGTCGTTTGAATGTAACATACACGAATGCGCCGTCCCAACGCCATGTGGGTTCCTCGACACCTTGCTCACGGCAGGCGTCGACGATGCGGCAGATGCCGCTGCCCCAGCTTTCAAAGAAGGTTGAGCGGTAGAGAATCTCACCCATCTGCACATTATAAGGATACGAACCATGAGGCCCCTTTATGTCATACATATCCTGCGGCATGACTTTTGTTCGGCGAGCCATTTGCCCTTACGATTCCTTTCGGCTAATACAACTTTTAGCCGATTGATCCTTTCGTTTCCTGTATCCATTACTGTATTTGGCATGGGACATGTTCTTAAGGTTATTTGCAAAGGTACAAATAATCACGGATTAGACAAAAGAAGATGTTGTGAAACATATCGTCTCGGCACTCAAATATTACGTCATTTTGTGGGATTTCATAACATAAGCTGACTACTGCAATAGAATCAGTCTTAATTTTATAGTCCTCAAAAACTATTTAAAAAATTTCTTCTACATATAAACGCTCAAGCTCGAAAATTTTTTAAATTTTGATTTATGAAAGATGCGTAGACTCTTGATAGTCTGATGATTTTTTGATAGCTTTGCACTCTAAAACAAACACCGACAGAATGAAGGCAAACGAAATACAGGAGCTGTTCAATAGTTTTGAATCCATCGCTATCGAATATGATGGGATGGAGTGCTGGAGTGCGCGTGAACTTGCGCCTGTAATGGGGTATGTTCAATGGCGAAACTTTCAGTCAATCATTGAGAAAGCGAAAGAATCTGCTGCAAATGCAGAAGAGGATCTTTCCGACCATTTTGCTGACGTCAGCAAAATGGTCACACTGGGTTCAGGCGCTGAGCGTCAAGTAGATGACGTGATGCTGACTCGCTACGCCTGCTATCTTATGCATCCGACCCGAAACCCTTCCACCGGGAGAAGACGTAAAGAAAGTGGAACGTCGTCTCAAAGCTGACGAAAAGAAAATACTCCCCAAGAAGAAAAAGTGAGAAAGATAGACTAATATTCTCGAATCAAAATAAGTGACAAATGTCGGAGATAGAACTATGTCCCATGACTCCCGAACATGATGCTATTAGGGAGGTGTTAATAAAAATGGCTCGAAGAAAGGGAACCATATCATACACAGATTTAATGAGCCAATCTAAGGTAAAATTGGATATGTCGATTCCTTATGACAGGGGGATATTGGGTCATCTCCTTGGGGAAATCTCATGGAATGAAGTTATGCAACAGCGTCCAATGCTTTCAAGTGTCGCGATTCATGCAGGTGATTACAAACAGGGACAAGGATTCTTTGACCTTGCAGAGCGTCTTTATAATCTTACCTTCAACAATTCTGATCAACAACTTAAATTTGGTATGGAGGAATTGAATAAAACCCATTCATTTTGGTCTAAAACAAAATCTTGAAGCCAGCCATTAAAATTGGCAAATATTGAAGACCCGGCTATTATCCAATTTTTGGAAATAGCCAAATTCATAAAGAACAATCACAAAACTGTCAATGCTTTGATTCTCTTCTGAAGGAGGACAATTGATTTGGGAGCCTCCTCTCGGCAGATCTTCAGCTTTCCCAGAAATTCCTCAGAGTTTACTTCGGAATTGAAGTCGATTACCAGTTCGCAAGGAGAGTCCGAAGATTCTATTAGCTTTAACCCCTTACGTTGCATAAGCGTGCGCAGTGCAAGTATTCCGTTTTTATATTTGGGATGAATCTCCACCACTTTTTTCATCAGATCGGATTTTTAATAAAACGGCAACGATGTATAATATACGAAAAAAGGCCACTTTAAAAGTGGCCTTAGTGGTGGTCCCACTTGGGCTTGAACCTAGGACTCCCTGATTATGAGTAGGTGGACGGCGTGATTTTGAACGAAACCGTATGAAACTTTGTTAATGAGATGCAATTTGATTATCAGATATTTGCAAGCGTCAGAAGAAGTTTGTAATTTTGTATGAGACCTCTTGAAACTTGCAGGTTGTGTTCAAAATGTGTTCAAATCCCATTTGCAGAACACGCTCCCTGATTGTTTTATTGGGTCTGACACATCTGATAAAAACTTGAACACATCAATATGAACAAAGCTCTTTTTAGCGATGAGTCCCGGCGGTTCGCAGGAGCGACGATATATATCATTCTCGCCCCGGACAACAGATATAAATTCGACACAGGCAAATCCGTGCCGTTGACTGTCTGCGTCAATCATCAACGGTTGCGGCGATATTTTCCGACCGGGTTAAAGGTATCGTCAACGAAAGAATACGAGGCGTTGTTCTCAAAATCAAATGCCGCCATTGAGACCCGAAAGGAACTTCGCAAGGTATTTGACCAGATATGTGCCAAAACGGACGAACTTATTTTGCTCAATCGGTTCTCTGTTGCCGACCTCAAAAGTCATGTTGAAAAGTCCGAGGGGAAAGTGACTGAAAAAACGATGAGGGCGGACGATACCTTTTCTTATTGGTCGGCACTCGGTGCATCGAAAGAAAAAGTAAAGACCCGCGCGATGTATTCTTCTGCCCTTGACTGGTTCAAGCTGTTCCGAAAGGATAAGTCCATTTCGCTCGGTGCTGTCGATACCGCCATAATCACACGCTTCGCCAAATGGCTTGATGAACAGAAAGCTCGCAACGGCACGGATCAGCCGCTTTCTTTGGACACTCGAATGGTAATTCTCCGCGCCACTCGTGCCGTGTTCAATCAGGCTTATAAAGACGGTCACACTACGATGATCCCCAATTTCAAAGGTCTAATCCATGCCGGCAACCGTCGCCGCTTGAATGCCTTGACTGTGGAGGAAGTGTTGAAGCTATGGGAATATTGGCTTGCTTCTCCTGATAAACAGTCGAAATATGCTCGTGCCGTGGGACGCTGGTTGCTTCTTTACTGTCTCAACGGCATGAACACCATAGATATGGCTAAACTTGTCTGGACAGAGAAGGCGGCAGTTTCGCAGAAGTTTCCGCAGTTTGTTTTCATCCGCTCCAAGATTGACAGGGCAAACAAACCTGTCGGCAAGCAGCTTGATGAGACTTCCGTACCGATTATTCCGCAGTTAAGGCAGTTGCTTGATGAGTATGCCTCGCCATATATCCCCGGTGAACTTGTTTTCCCTGACATCTTTCTCAATGCTGTCACCGATGAGCAGAAAGCAATCCGAGTTCACGACTTTAACCGCCGGATTTCAAAGAACATCAAAGAGGTATGCGAGTCTCTTGGCATCCAGTGCGTCACACCCCAGTATGCCCGCAATTCATTCATATCTGCCTTGGCTCATCATGGTGTCATGACTGCATATATCGACTATGCCGTAGGACACGCCACATCGGAAGTGTCGGCACTGCTCGCGGGTTACATATCCAATGTTACACCCGCTATGATGCAGGCTTTCAACGAGAAAATATTTATCGTGCCTCCGATACAGTGATTTTTCTCCTTTGCCAATAGGTTAAATTCGTTGAAAATGATTAATTTTGTATTATGGCAACCGACCGCAATGAAATAACCGACAAGAAATATATCGACCGGATTTTGGCCGATGGTGAACGTGTGACATTGGAATGCAAGAGAGCACGAAAAGATGTTCCGCACTCATTGTGGGAAACTTATTCAGCTTTTGCTAACACTGACGGCGGCACAATTCTTCTTGGTGTTGACGAAGACTTGGAAGAGAAAGATGTGTCCAGGCGTTTCACTATTACCGGTGTTGAAGATGCAGGGAAAATACGCAGGGATATTTGGAACACTCTCAACAGCCATGAGAAAGTCAGCGTCAATCTCCTCAGAGACGATGACATTCGCACACTTACATATGACGGAAAGGATGTTGTTGCCATCCATGTGCCTCGTGCCACCTATGAAGAACGACCGGTATATATCAACAACAACCTTATGCGCGGCACTTATCGTCGCCGACATGAAGGAGATTATCATTGCCCGGAGCCTATTATAAGGATGATGGTACGCGATGCCTACGATGACGGTAATGACCGTTTGTTTCTCGAATATTATACGATGGACGACATCGACATTCCGACACTGGAGGCATATCGCAATATGTTCCGAGTGGCAAATCTTGAACATGTATGGAACGGATTAGACCACAAAGAGTTTCTAAAACAACTCGGTGGCTATACCACAGACCGCGCTACTGGGAAAGAAGGTCTCACTATGGCCGGTTTGTTGATGTTTGGTAAGGGATTACCTGTGCGTGAGCGTTTTGACAATCTACGCATGGACTATATCGACAAGTCTAATCTTGTAGGAGACCAGCGTTATAGCGACCGTTTGACCTATGACGGCACGTGGGAGAATAACATCTTCAACTTTATGCGAATGGTATTGCCTCGTCTTACCCGTGACCTCCCGCGACCCTTTAAGATGAACGGCATCGTCCGCGAGGATGATACTCCACAGAAGAAAGCTGTGCGAGAAGCGTTTACCAACATGATTATTCATGCTGACATGATGATAAGCGGCGGACTTCTCCGTGTTGAGAAATATGACGACAAGTTTGTGCTTACCAATCCTGGGCTCTTAAAGCTTCCGCTTGAACAGATATATGCCGGTGGCGAATCGAAAGCGCGTAACCAAAGAGTGCAACATATGCTGCGCATGATCGGTTACGGAGAGAATCTTGGCTCCGGTTTCCCTCTCATTCTCAACGCTTGGCAAGAGAAGCACTGGCTCAAGCCTCAGCTCATTGAGCAGCCTGAACTGATGCAGGTGAAACTCGAACTGAAGATAGTCAATGCCGAGAATCCTACTGCCCCACAAAGGGGGCAGAAAGAGGGGCAGAAAGAGGGGCAGAAAGAATTATCTTCACGCCAATTGGAGATAATCCATCTATTGGAGAAAACTCCTGGTGCAACTATGCCACAGATAGCGGAAGCCATGGCAATTACATACCGTACAGTCCGTAGGGATATGGAGTATCTTCAAAAATCTGGAATTATATCGCGTGAAGGCGGGCGCAAAGAAGGTAGATGGATTATATCTAAATGATAATCCATCATTTTGTCATTGTCATTTTCTATGCCTTATGACGCATCCAATGCGCCACGTCCCAATATGTCCGAAATTACTTCGTTTCAGTCTTGGCAAATGATGCTGGCGTTCAATGAGAAAACATTTATAGTACCCCCGATATGATGAAGCGATATTGATAAACTTTTGCAACCAGAATGTTGGTTTATCGTAGTTCACGTACATCAAATATACCCAATTATCGTAGTTCACAAGACGAGATTACCCATATTTATCGAAGTTTTATTTTCTCTATGCTCTAAAGACAAGATGTTAATGGATACTTCAGTTTGTTAGGGCGGTGAACACTTGGCGACTGGTGGTTGTTTGATATGCTGAATGTCGTTATGTCGTAAATCTCAGTAAATCGGCATAACTATTGGCATTCACATTCATCAACCCGTTAAACACCACCCCGCAAATGCCACACCATACGACATTACGAGATGTTGTGCCAATATTGGAAGATCTGAGGCAGCTTACGAAAGTTCCGCTGGTAGCCAAACAGGATACAATTTTATACAAGCGAATTGCAGAAGCCACCAGTAGACTTTGCTCTATTGACATCGAAAACGCTATCATCGAATCTCATGCCTTCGGAGAAATCGGAAAGGTTCAAGCTGACCAAACCCGAAATTACTGCGCCGAGATTGTAACCAGAATAGAAACATTCCAGAATGTATTCTATAAATTGGATAGAGAGCGCAAGAATAAATCCAAGGCAGACATGATAGATAGCTACGAAAACAATCACTTCCTTAAAGAAGTGGAAATGTTCTATATGATTGCCGCTCATTATGAGTACGCGCTAAAGGCTTGCCACAAAATCCCGGTGCCTGACGATTGGACGATAGATAAATACAAACAGGAGATCGAACAATTCCACATGGCCGAAACACGTGAAGGGTGGCTTGAAAAGAAAAAGGAGTTTCTTAAGAAATTGCAGGAAAGCGTTGAATATGATGAATTTCTTTTGAAACCTTCATTCGATGTGTACCATGAGATGCGAAATGTCTGTCGCAAAATTTTTATCATGGTTGAACGGTACTTCCCTCCATGTGAAATTCAGTTACATCAGAAATGCAGGGAAGCCTTTATACAAAAGATTCAGGTTCGCAATGGCAGTTATCTGGCACCTGAACAACCGGCAAAACAAAGTCTGGTCGGCACCAAATCGACACGCAAATGGACAGACGACTTGTTCCCGATGATTCTTGTATCTGAGCTATATGATATTTGTGCCGAAATATTTGATGATTCAACTGAAACGCAGTTTCACTCATCGTTGAATCTTCATGGTAAGCATGAGCCACTGAAAATAAAGCCTAAACAAAAAATCAAGGTTTGCTATCTCATCTCCAAGCTCTACGATATTGTGCCGGAAAAGCACAAGGTCGCATGGCGGGAGGACATACTTCTGCACTTCGACATAGACTCCTCATATTACGAAAGCAAGTATTCCCATCCGCGTGGAAGCGATGCCAGTAGGTCAAGTATGGCCTTCGCTGATGACATAGATGAAATCATCAAAAACCATAAAAAGCGGGCTTGATAGTCCGTGCTACTTAAAGATACCACTCGCGCACCACTTTCACCACTCAAATTTCCACTTTTGAAACCTTATGATACTACCCGTTAGAGCCTGATATTCTGACGGGTAGTTTTAGTAAGTGGAGAATAGGAATCCACATACATACCACTCATTACCGGTTGTAATTTTGCAGTGTCCGGGAGATACTCGGATACGCTCTCTCAGAGGG
>CABRKI010000116.1 GCA_902471455.1 uncultured Porphyromonadaceae bacterium
ATACTCGCCCTTTTCTAAAAGGCGACTTCCTCAGCGTGTCCGCTGAATAGTTACATTTTACGCATTTAATTGTTAATTGTTGTTAATTAACGTATGCTATAAAATGATTGTTGTCTTATTCTCAACGTCAGCTGTCAAATGAAGACACCCAATCGGAGATGGTCTTGGTTTCGGAAGAAAAATTCACACCTATTTTAATGACTTCACGTGAATCAAGTGTAAAAGCTTCCACGTCGCCCGATTCAAATTCGTTGATGAAAGAACTTACAAAAAAGCGAGGGTCGATGTCATGAAGGATAGATTTCGCTCCCTTCTTCGGAAAACCTGTAGCCGTCGTAATGACGTTTCAATTCGGCTTTCACAGCCGCGATGTCCACATTGCGTTTACGGGCAAGCGTTTGGATGCCTTCTTGAATTGTCGATTTCGGGTTTTACGTCATACTCCTTTTCCCACCCCGCAAGATGGTTTTCGAGAACCTGGTCGAGAGTTTCTTTCGTTGCGTAACTTTCAATATTGAAATCGAGATAGAATACGGGGTAGGATTCCCAATTCCATCTGATGGTATCGATATAAAGCCCCTTGAAAAGTTCTCTTTTCCCTTCGAAAAAACATTTCATAGTAGAGAGAAAAAGGCTTTTCACAAAACGTCGCGGACGTCCGAGAAAAAAATACTGCCCTCCGTTGTTGATAATCTTCTCCAAGAAACGAGTCTTATCGATATATAAGCAGTCTCTTTCTCTAATCGTTTTAAATGATTGGACTCCGACAGGGTATCTGACCATATTCTCCATACGATTCAATTTTTCCAAAGTTACAATTTTTTTCGATAGGAGAGTCTAAAATATTTCATTATTCGGAATTAAATATTTAAATTTGTAGCGCATAACGCTGCAGAGGCCTTACGAGGGTTTATGAAGCGGGATGCGGATATATTATTAATTGGAATGCGTTTACACGACGCTCTTTCCTGACGGTTAGAAACTTCGCAACTTTCAAATCGTAGTCTGGACTGAAGCAACGGGTAGATGCCTTTGTGGATATGTGATTGTTAAGTCGCATACGGCTACGTGAGTATCTGTATGTCGGTATGTATGTTGCATATTTGCGTGAGGCCTCTGCGGCGTTGCTCGTTCTACTACGATGGGCAATGCGAAGGCCTCTAACCGTGGAGCGGGCAACAGGTACAGACTCTCACGCATTCTTTTTTACTGAAACTATTGATTTGCTTGAGAGGAGAGTCCGATGGCCTTTCTTATTATGAAAAAGATTTTACTTTATGTCGTCATGGCATTCCTTTTTATTGGTGGGGCGTTGCCGGGGTATGCCGAGCAAATTGAGCAAGATGGAATAATCTACGACCTGTATGTGGAAGAATTGAATGGAAACGGATATAACTTCGCTACCGTCATGGGCTATAACCCTGAAAAGGAAATTCCGTCATCTATCGTGATTCCGGAGTATATCGATTATGGAGGCGTCGGGTATTTTGTTAAGAGGATTGGAGAGGACGCGTTCTCTGGCAGCGAATTTATTGAGAATGTGTCATTGCCTAATTCGATTATGGAAATAGGAGCACTTGCATTTGCCAATTGTGTTTCTCTTGAAGTAATCAATTTTCCGGAATCTTTGAAAATTATTGGAAAGGCCAGTCTTGCCAACACTAAGATTCACACTATATCTTTCGGAATGGGTTATGGAGAATATGGAAAAATTGAAGATGAGGCATTTGCAGAATGCTCGGAGCTTAAAACCGTGATTCTGTATGATAGAATCTCAGAAATTGGAGCAAAGGCTTTTATGGGGTGTCGGTCTCTTGAATCTATTGAAATACCAAGTGGGTATGATTTGAAAGTTGGCGATGAAGCTTTTGCCGAGTGTTTATCCCTTAAAACGGCCACCCTCTCTGCTGGATACGATGGCCTTGGAAAGGCTGTCTTCAAGGACTGCATTTCTTTGGAACAAATTACGTTAAATTGCTCGATTGGTAGAGATCACTATAATTTATTGGAAGGATGTAGTGCCTTGAGAATTATTAATTTAGGTGGTAATGGGTATCCTACTGATCTCTATAGATTAAAAACGACGA
The DNA here is from genome assembly GCA_902471455.1 of uncultured Porphyromonadaceae bacterium. GTDB lineage: Bacteria > Bacteroidota > Bacteroidia > Bacteroidales > Muribaculaceae > Lepagella. The sequence continues at coordinate 2,088 of CABRKI010000116.1, forward strand.
ATCCAAATGTGATTGAATATAACGTTGAAGAAGATAATTATTTTTATTGTTCAGAGAACGGTATAATATATACTAAAGGGGAATGGAAAACTGTAGTGGCATGTCCTCCTGCAAAGACAAATGTAGAGTTGCCGAACGATGTGGTTTCGATTGACGAAAATGCTTTTTATGCCTGCGGAAAATTGGAATCGCTTACAATCGGAGATAACTTTAAGGCTTCTGAGTATGGAGAAGAAGAACGTCATGAGTATGATTTCAACGCGTCATTTTTCATTGGTTGTGATTCCTTAAATGAAATAAACATTTCTGATAATGATGAAATGTTTGAGTCATATAAGGGAAGTGTCTATAGCAAAGATAAAAAGGAGCTTGTTTGTTGTCCTCCGGGAATTGCTGCAATCGATTTTGCCCCCGGGGTGGAGATTATAGGGAAAAAAGCCGCCTGTTGGAATTCTAAACTTGGGTCGGTAGTAATTCCGGAAGGTGTAAAGAGAATTAAAGAGGAAGCCTTTAAAGGAAACAATATCCGTTCATTTTCTCTTCCCGCATCGATTGCCGACGGCGAGAACCTTTCTTTATGGGAAGAATCTCTTTATTCGTCTGCTATGGAAGAAGTGGTTTGCAATTCCCTCGTTCCTCCTACCGCAAGTTTGGAAGCTTTCTATAAACCCGGAGGTGGAATTTATAGCCCGATTGAAGCAACTCTAATAATTCCTGTAGGCGCGGAAACTGCGTATAAAGAGGAATATCCATGGCGACTATTCAAAGAGATAAAAGAATCTGAATCTGCTGGAGTTGACGATATTGTCGATAATTACGAAATAAAAGTTGTTGTTGATAATGGCGTTGTTAAAGTTGCCGGTTTTTCGGAAAATGAAAAGATAGAAATATATGACATTGACGGTAGAATACTTTATTGCGGTGAGAACCATGGATATATACTTGGACGCCATGGAATTTATCTTGTGAAAGTTAAAGCGAAAACGTATAAGGTGGTTTATTGAGCAGTCTTTTGAAGATAATGCGAAACCTATAATCCTATAATAATGCATAGCCATGCCTCCGGTGTGTAATGTTTGGAAATCAAATTGTTAATCAAACATGCCGGAGGCATGTCCCTACATTTCTACCGATTTTGCAATAACTCTTATTTCGGGTGAAATTTATTGTGGCGAATCTTCGTAATGAAGATATCGTTCAAATGTTTTGTGGGGTGACATCAAATTCTGTATGGCTGCATGAACTATGATGGCTTTTGGAACATTCTATTAGTGATAGACTTTTTGCAGATGGGAGCCTTTTTATGGGGTAGCCTGTTTCAAGGGTCGTTCTTTACTTCCACCATTGTCTTAGCGCATCTCCATATTGGCTGCTTATGTCCGACATATATCCACAGGCGTTTTGAGAGCCTTTTCAGTTGCACTCGTTTCAATTGTCTCGTTTTGTGGAGGCGAAGCAAAGGGGGAAGAATCTTCGTGCGACGACTGTTTCCCGCGTTTTGCCGTGAAGACGAATCTTCTTCATGACCTTGCCCTGACTCCGGATATAGGTGTGGAAGCGATGGTGGCGAAACGTTTTTCCCTGTCATTGTCCGGTGTGTATGCATGGTGGAGTAACGATTCCAAGCACCGCTATTGGAGAATAAGGGGAGGTGTAATGGAAATGCGGATATGGTTGGGCCATCGTCGGCGCGAACGTGCTTTGACCGGCCATCATATAGGGATTTATGGGTCGGTCCACGATTATGATTTTGAATTCGGAGGGAGAGGATGGCAGTCGCCCGACGCTACTTATGGTGTCGGTGTCGCATACGGATATTCCGTGCCTCTAAATAGCCGGTTAAATCTCGACTTTGGGATAAAAGCAGGATATTCGGCGGGGGATGTAATTCGATATAAACCGCAATGCGGCACTTATGTTTGCACCGGCCGCTCGTTCCGCCGCTACCTGGGGTTGACCGGATTAGACATTTCATTGGTTTGGTTTCCCGGAACCGGCAATAGAAACAAGCCAAATTATGGATTATGAGTAAAGCTGCGTTCATAATGGCCGTTTGCATGATGTTGTGTATGGCGTCGTGTCATCATAAGGAAATAATGTGCCCCGGTTCGGAAGAATATCAGGTGAACGTTGTGTTTGAATGGGATAAGGCATCGGGAGCATCGCCCGACGGAATGACGCTCTATTTTTATTCCGAAAACGGGGAATGCCGTAAATTCGATATCGCAGGTAAGAACGGAGGTCCTGTCCAACTTCCTGCGGGAAGATACAGTATGGTGGCATACAACAACGACCTTCCTTCCGTTGTGGTTTCCGATTCGCAATCTTTACACGATATTAAGGTGGAAGCCCTTCGTGTCAAAGAAAAGAATTATCTCGCTTATGTAGGGATGCTCTATGAGTCAACCATCGATATGATTGAAGTCACCCGTTGCGGTGTGAACTACGTCAGAGAAGACGGCACTGAAAAAGAGTGCAACCAAAGGATTGTAAGAAGTCATCCGGATTCCATAACATCGATATATACTGTAATCTTCAAGAATGTTTCGGGCATTTCCGGAGTGAAAAATGCATACGCCACCATAAAAGGGGTGGCGGCTGGGCAGTTTTTGTATGACCATCATTTTTTCGGTTTATCGTCGGAATCTTATTTTCCATTGAAGGTTGACGTTGTAGAGAACTTTTTTTCTGGTGTGGCGGGGGTATTCTCTTCCGGTTCCGGAGAAAGGATGTATTCGCTGTCGGCTGTGGTCACGCTTGCCGACGGTACATCTTATGTTAAAGAATTCGATGTCACCCGGCAAGTGCTGAACTCAAAATATCCGCATAATGTTTTAATTGTAATCGAAGGACTTAAGATTCCATCTACCGGCAACCCTCCTGTCGGCGGTGATATGGACGTGGATGTAGAAGGATGGAAAATTATCGAAATTGACATGTCAACGGATACCACAGGGTATTAAGTCTGGAAAAAACGACATGTTTCCTATATTACACAAGAAAAAAAATAAAACAGATAGACTATGAAAAAGACATCAATTTTTGCAATTGCTTTGTTGCCGGCCATAACTCCTTTGGTGGGCGGCTGCGTCAGCGATGAAGAAACACTGGACATTGAAACGTCGTCGGTGCATGAAATAAGATTTGCCGCCAACACGGAGTTTACCCGTGCAGGCGACATAACCACGAATAATCTTACGAGTTTCAACGTTTACGCCTACACAAACAATTCGGACGGTCCCAAACTGTTTATGGATAATGTAGCCGTTACAAAATCTTCCAACAACACTTGGACTTACTCCCCTGTAAAGTACTGGCCGTCGGAACAAAGCCTCGACTTTTACGCGTTCTCCCCTTCCGGGTGGATTGGTGCAAGCGGACCTTTAAGCCCTGTTCCTTTCGAGTCATATCCAGGCAATAAGGATATCGTATATGCCTTTATACCGGATTTGAAGGGAGTCGCCGGACAACCGAACCCTCAGGTTACTTTCAATTTCCGGCATGCCCTTTCCAAAGTCACTGTCAAGATGAGTTCCACCAACCAAAACCTCAAAGTAGTCGTGACGAATGTCGCCATGGTGAATATATGCTCGAAGGGTAACTTCCAATTTCCCAAGGAATCCACGTCTTCACCAAGCGCGGCTGAAACCGTAGGTAAATGGACCGACCAAAACACGCCTTATTCCTATATCATGTACATGGCGCAAAGAGAGGATGAACGCCTTACTCTGACAACCACTCCTACTGCCGTGGAATTGGAAGGGATGGGCAACGGAGGCGCGCTGTTCATGATACCGCAGCCCTTGACCTGGCGCAGCAACGGACAGGGTAACGACACATATCTCACGGTAATGGGATCAATCTACGATGCCTCCACCAATACCAAACTTTGGCCTAACGAGAACACTCCGAAGGAGAATATCGTTGCGGGTAGCACATTCGGCGACGGTCTGATAAAATTCCCGCTTTCCACAAGTTATTTTTCCGAATGGTCGCCGGGATGCCATTATATCTACAATCTTGTGATAAACTCCAACGACGAGATGGGTGCCATCGAGTTCGGGGCCCCCTCCGTGGAGTCTTTCATCGAAGTCCAGACTTCCTATCAATAAGCCTTGTCTTTCCATATAAGAAAACCCATCGGTCAATTCTGATGGGTTTTCTTATATTATCGGGTGATTAAGAATTTTAATGATCAGTTATCTTGTCCATAATAGCTTTCATCTTTGCGGCGATTTGAGGATTGGCGGGGTTGCCGATGCTGCCGAGATGGGTGTGGCATATTTCGCGCGTAGGTTTGTATTCACCTCTCTGGACGGCCATGCCGACTTCGCGGTAGGCGTCGCGGAACGGCATTCCCTGGAGCACGAGATGGTTCACGTCTTCCACGGTGAAAATATAGTCGTAGCGCGGGTCGTCGAGGATATTGTCTTTCACCCGGATTTGCGGCAACATGAAAGAAGCCATGTCGAGGCATTCGATAAGTTCTGTCGTAGCAGGGAAGAGGATATCTTTCATCAGCTGGAGGTCGCGGTTGTAGCCGAGCGGGAGGTTGGCGGTCAGAATGGTGAGTTCGTTGGGAAGCGACTGCAGGCGGTTGCATTTCCCCCTCATGATTTCAAACACGTCGGGGTTCTTCTTATGCGGCATGATGCTCGACCCCGTGGTGAGTTCGTCGGGGAAAGAGACGAAGCCGAAATTATTGCACATCCACATACACACGTCCATGGCGAGATGCCCAAGGGTGGATGCCACGGCGGCCACTGCCGAAGCCACCGCCCTTTCCGTTTTACCTCGGCTCATCTGCGCCGCCACCACGTTGTAATGCGGGTTGGCGAAGCCAAGCAGTTCGGTGGTCATTTCCCTGTCGAGGGGGAATGACGAGCCGTAGCCTGCCGCCGAACCGAGCGGATTCTGGTTGGCGATGTTGTAGGCGGCTACCACCATCTGCATGTCGTCGGTAAGAGACTCGGCGTAGGCACCGAACCATAAACCGAACGAGGAGGGCATTGCCACCTGCAGGTGTGTGTAGCCCGGCATGAGTTTTTCGCGGTGTAGCTCGGAAAGTTTTTGAAGACATGCGAACAGACGTTCCACGGCTTTCGATATGTTGCGCAATTCGTCGCGGAAAAAGAGTTTCAGGTCAACGAGCACCTGGTCGTTTCTCGAACGCCCGGAATGGATTTTCTTCCCCACGTCGCCCAGTCGGGAAGTAAGGAGGAATTCCACTTGTGAATGCACGTCTTCCACACCGTCTTCTATAGTGAATTCGCCGCGCTCGATGCTGTCGGCTATTTCCTGAAGGGCCGGGAGCAATAAGGAAAGCTCCTCTTCGGTAAGCAATCCGATTTTACGGAGCATCCGGATATGTGCCATAGACCCCTGCACGTCGTAGCGGGCGAGACGGAGGTCGAGCTCGCGGTCTTTTCCTACCGTGAAATTCTCTATAAGTTGGTCAGGCTCGAAGCCTTTGTTCCATAATTGTTTTGCCATTGATAGCGGGATTTGTGGCCCAGACGCACTTTCTCAGAGGTATGAACCGATATTACTTATTAAATTTGGATAGATATGAAGAGCTTCGTTGATTTCATCGATCAAGACGAATTCATCGGCAGAGTGGGAGCGGGAAGACTCGCCTGGCCCCATTTTTAGCGATGGAATACCGTGCATAAGAGCCATGTCGGAAGTGGTGGGCGATACGAACGGGGTTTTCTCAAGTGCCATCGCACTGCGTACGAGGGGATGCGCCACGGGGATTACCGAAGCATGTACCCTTGTAGAGCGCGGGGTGAGTTCGCTCCACCGAGCGCATTTGCGAAGCAGCTCCACAGTTTCCTCATTGGTGTAGGCGTCGGTAGTGCGCACATCAACTATATAAGAACACTTGTCGGGCACCACGTTGTGTTGCGTGCCGGCATTAATTACGGTCACGGTCACTTTTATCGGGCCAAGCACTTCGCTCACTCTTGGTGCGGTGAATTCACGCAATGCGGCAATGTCGTCGATGGCACGGTAAATGGCATTTACGCCTTCGTTGCGCGCGGCATGACCCGCTTTCCCTTTTGCTACGGCATCCAATACAAGCAGCCCGCGTTCGGCTATGGCGGGTTGCATGCCGGTGGGTTCACCCACGAGCACCATGTCGGGGGTGATACCTTCTGTGGCAAGGTAAGGGAGGAATGCTCTCATTCCGTGTTCCCCCATCACTTCTTCCGCCGCCGTTATGGCGAAGAGAAGGTTGACGGGAAGGTCGGTACGGTCGCGGAGTTCAAGGAATGTCGAAGCCAATGCCACGCCCGAAGCCCCTGCGTCGTTGCTTCCGAGTCCGTAAACCATACCGTCTTCAATGTCAGGACTGAAAGGGTCGCGGGTGTATGATGCGGCCGGTTTTACGGTGTCGTGATGGGAATTGAGCATGAGCAGCGGTTTTGATGCATCAAATGCGGTTGTCAAGGCAAACACGTTATTGTACAGCCGCTTTACATTCCCTACGCCTTTCTCCCGCAGCCAGTTTTCCCATATATCGGCGGTGGCGCTTTCTTCACGCGAAAACGAAGGGGTGGCCACAAGTCTCCTGAGAAGGTCAACCGCGCTGTTAAGGTTTGGATGGCTTGGCAATTTCTCCATTGGTTATCGTCATTTGGTGCGGATGATTGTTCCGCCGTCGTCGAGGAGGGCTTCCGCTTTACAGATTCTGACCTCATCGACTCCGTTTGCCGCCGACACAAGGGCGTTCTGCAATTTCGGAATCATCCCCTTCGCCACTATCCCTTCCGCTTTAAGACGTTCGAAAGATTCTGCCGTAACAAGAGGAATCACCGATTTCTCATCGTCGAGGTCGGTCATTACGCCGGCTTTCTCAAAGCAATAGGTGAGACGCACCGGCGCAATGCGCGAAGTTCCGAGAGCCACGGCGCTTGCCACGGAGTCTGCATTGCAGTTGAGGAGGGTGCCGTCGCCGTCATGGCAAATTGCGCAAAACACGGGCACGCATCCTCCGTCGAGTAAAGTGGCAATAAAACTTGCGTTGACTTTATTCGGATTGATGTCGCCTACGAATCCGTAGTCGATAGGGGCGGCCGGGCGGAGCGTAGCGGGAACGGCGTTGCCGTCCGCGCCGGTGAGTCCTACCGCGTCGCAACCGAATTCCTGGAGCAACGCCACGATGCGCTTGTTGATAAGTCCGGCATATACCATCGTCACTATGTCGAGGGTCTGGCGGTCGGTGACGCGCCTCCCTTCAATCATATTGGCTTTTACTCCCATCCCTTCGCTGATGCGGGTGGCTTCTTTGCCGCCGCCATGCACGAGTATTTTTTCTCCGGGCATGGCTGCAAAATCCTTTAGGAAGGATTCGAGTGCAGCGGGGTTGTCGATTACATTGCCACCGATTTTGACCACATTTATCATATCGTCAGCCATTTTGTTTGCTTGATTGGCTTTCATGGTCAGAGGCTTTCAAGTAAGCGTTTGATTACTGCCTGTGCCGAAATCTCCCTGTTGGCGGCCTCCGGAATGACGATGCTTCTGTCGGATTCAATCACATCATCGGTGACAATCATATTTCGTCTCACGGGAAGGCAATGCATGAAAAATGCATTGTCGGTCAACCCCATCTTTTCCGCATCCACTGTCCAGGCACGGTCGGTGGAGAGCACCTTGCCGTAGTTCGGGTCGGTGTATGCCGACCAGTTCTTTGCATAGACGAAGTCTGCTCCTTCCAGGGCTTTGCGCTGGTCGTATTCTATTTTTGCACGTCCCGTGAATTTCGGGTCGAGTTCATAGCCGTGGGGGTGTGTGATCACGAAGTCGTAATCTGTGGCGTTCATCCATTCGGCAAACGAATTGGGGACTGCCTGCGGAAGTGCGCGGGGATGGGGTGCCCAGGTCATAACCACCTTAGGACGCGGTTTTGTCTTAAATTCCTCAATGGTGATGAGGTCGGCATAACTTTGCAGCGGATGGCGGGTGGCGGCTTCCATGCTGAACACGGGGCGTCCGGAATATTTTATGAACTGCTCGATTACCCTCTCCTCATAATCCTCTGTCTTGTCTTTAAGCCCGGCGAAGGAGCGGACGCCGATGATGTCGCAATAGGACCCCATCACCGGGATTGCTTCGAGAAGATGCTCCGCTTTGTCGCCATCCATCACCACTCCGCGTTCCGTTTCCAGTTTCCACGCCCCTTGGTTCACATCGAGCACCATAACGTTCATCCCGAGGTTCATGGCTGCCTTCTGTGTTGAGAGGCGCGTGCGGAGCGACGAGTTGAAGAATATCATCAGCAACGTCTTGTTGCGTCCGAGTTCGGTGAATGCGAATCTGTCTTTCTTTATAAGGGCGGCATCGGCTATCGCTTTGTCGAGGGGTCCGATGTCGGCCACACACGTGAATTTTTTCATAATAACGTTTATTGAATAGCTTTTTTAAATTCAGAGAGGAAATGTTGCGCCTCTTCCATGCTCATGGAAAGGGCCGGGAGAAGGCGCACGGTGAATTGCCCCGCACCTCCGGTGAAGATATGATGGTCGAAGAGCAGCTTTTTGCGGAGTTCGGGCCCGGTGAACCCTTCCACTTCAAGTCCGATCATCAGTCCGCGTCCGCGCACGTCTTTCACCTTGGGAATCTTCTGGAGTTCCTCGATGAGCCATGCGCCCACTTTGGCGGCGTTTTCAATAAGGTTTTCCTTCTCCATCACGTCGAGCACGGCGATTGCGGCGGCGCATGCGAGATGATTGCCTCCGAAGGTGGTGCCGAGCATACCCTTCTTTGCCTCGATTTCAGGCGATATGAGAACGGCGGCGGCGGGGAAGCCGTTGGCTATGCCCTTGGCGCAGGTGATTATGTCGGGCCTGATGCCCGAATACTGATGGGCGAAGAATTTGCCCGAGCGACCGTAGC
>CABRKI010000117.1 GCA_902471455.1 uncultured Porphyromonadaceae bacterium
TCCGGCGCGTGTCAGAGCGTACCGTCGTTTCCATTCGATCCGGTAACCATCGGTAAACCGATGATCGCGGCAATCCTACGTGCCGAAAGCGCGTCCCTACGTCGAGCGGATTCCAATCATATCGTTTTTCTCTGGCTTAGAAACGGATACCGTTGGCACGTACCGTCCATTTCTTGATTTCACAAGAAAGCTTGATATTCACGTCAGTCTTCTCGTCGGGGTCATTGGGTTCTACGGGGTCAGGATCTCCCTCGGGATTGCGAGGACGACCAAGACCTGAAATTTCTTCAACACTGAGTTTATACACGTTATTGCGAACTACGGCAAATTCCATGGTTCCCATCTGCCCTATCTCTCCGTTGTCCCAATGACGGTTCCAGTAATAATAGAGAGTTGCATAACCCGAATTGTCTGCATCATCAGGATCAGTATAATACTCATAAACCGTGAAGCCGGCTTCCTTAGCAGCTTTCACTGTAGGTTCTCCTCCCTCTACCTTACACTTGTCAAATGCTGCCTTGAAGTCTGTACCGGCTTTCTCTTCTTTCGCAGCCTCTTTCTTAACTTCATCCCAGGTAGCATAGATGATTCCGCTGTAAACATAGATAGGTTTGTGTTCGCTTCCTGTAAGAACATCGGAAAGAGCCTTCGGAGTCGTTGAGGTTGCTCTCATTATTCCTCGGAATACCACACCTGTGGATATACCGTTCTTTTGATTGGCATTTGCTCCAGGAATAGTATTCTCCGTTACATATCTCCAAATCTTATAATCCTTATAAGCACCCGCTTCATCCCAAGGAGTATCTTTATCGTCTGTCGTGAGCTCTGAGAGGGGTATTCTGTTCCATTCATTTACATTCTGCTCGCCATTCTTATAAAGAGGATACAAGAAATTTGTGGTATAATCCTTTGTAATTTCCCAAGTTGTGGGTTTTTTCCAAGCCCAATCTGAATCTACAATATAACCTCCTCTTGTATCTTCACCACAATACTTTGGATTGGTACCTTCATTGTCAGAACTTGTACGATGGAGATAATAGAAATTGTTGCTCATGTTGACGAGAGCCATGTTGGTAAGCTGGATGTCAAGTTCTCCCTTATCACTATCTCCATCGCCGGTACTCACTTCTATTTTATAGATATTGTCAGTATTTTTTGCTTTGTAATCAAAACGAGCGATAGAACGGATTACCTTTACGTCCCCCATCGGGAAGGCCTTGCTCTTGTCGGCATACGCACCGCTAAGAATAGCTGATTTCCGGGGTAGATGAGAAGTGACTATCTCCGCATTTGCCATAGGAATATCTTTTGATGTCTGATACTTCAAATTTCCCGTGTTACTATCACGACCAAGTTTGTCTTCAGAGAGAATGCATATTTTCTCTCTCCAATCAGTTTTACCTTTGTTTTCCGGTGAAGCGGCGGTTACCAATTCAGTGGAAGGATTACAGAAAATATATACACGAACCGGAGCTTGGTCAACATCAGCTCCCAAACCATCGATATAGTTCGCAAGAACGGAAGCATTGAAAGTAGAAACGGAGGTGAATTTTTCATCAGAACCATTGTAATCAGCCAAGGTGATATCCGTAGTAGCAGATGCAATAAGTTTATCACTTTCGTCAGTGAGGACCACAAGCACTTTGTTCACATTATTCTCCCAAGTCTGTCCATCCTCATATCCGATGGGATCGCCCTTGGCCGGGGTTGTGGCATCGCCTTCGGCACGCGTGCCGGACGAAGCGGGAAGCGAGATTGAGATCTTCATGTTGACGCCGTCGGCTTCTCCCGGCTGGGGAGTGACGGGGCCGTCGAAATTGTCGCTGGAGCAGGAAGCGAGAGAGCCGGCTGCAAGAAGCGAAATGAAGAGTTTACTAAACTTTTTCATTTGTTTTTCAATTAGTTGGTTAATTATTATATATAAATAGTAATCGTTTTATAATGTGAGACATCCCTGCCGGAACACTATTGGTATTCCGGTTTTTAAGGTATTTTTCAGAATTTTATGGTGTCCGCTTATTTCTCTCGTCGAAGATTCTCACGCAGCAGCAGCATCGACGGACCGGGCGGGTTGATCATGGCTTCAAATTTTGCCCGGGCTTCGGAAACCCCGGCGACGTTGCCCAACGAATCAATCATTTCAAGAGCTTTCTCCGGGTCACCCTTCATGCCGGTGAGAAGTGCGCGGGCAAGACGGGCGCGTCCGGAGTTGCCTGCCCTTTCAATATATCGGGCGGCACCCACGAGGTCTTCGCGCTCGAGCGAAGCATACGCGGCATTGAGGTTGGCTGTCGTGTCGGAAGGATACATGACGGCTGCCATCACGATGGCATCGTAAGCCGAGTCGCTTCCGACAGGTTCCGACATTGCGAAACGATATAATTCCTCAGCCGAAAGCTTTTGCGGGGCGGTACGCATCACCTCGCGTATTTCGTCAGTTGAAGTGTAAGAGCGCACATTGTAGTTTATACTGTAATCCGAATGCCGCAACGCCGGATATTCGTTTTCAAGAAGGAAGCGATAATCGGCGGGATATTTTTTGCGTATGGCGGCATCTCGCGCGTCGTCGTTGCCGTCGAAAGCTGCCGAATTGATGATTTCAAGTATTCCGGAGGCATTGGAAAGGGATGCACGTCCGGAAGCAGATTCCACATATTCGCGAAGTCCCGCCCAATCCTCGGGTTCGTATGAGGTGGAAATCATCCCCTTCGGAAAGCGGTAGAGGGTCCTCACATAGTCGGCCAGGGTTGCCGTCCTCCCCTTGGCAAGCCTTTCGTTGTTGGCATAGCTTCCTTCAGGCGATGCAAAACCTTTTATGTGAATGGAAGTTATGGTAATATCGGGGTCGTTTTTCACAGAGTCTATGGTGCCGATAATTTTTTCCAGTTCCACGGGATTACGTCTGTAAGAGGGATAGATGGCCGTTTTATTGACGGGGAAGTCTATATAAGCTTTCGCCTCTATCGAGCGGGTTTTGACGGTTTCCTGTTTAGGGGCCTCCATGGCGAAATCGGTGAATTTGTGCTCCTCCTCCATAGGGGGTATTAGCCGGGCAAGAGGAAGGTCGTCGCGGCTGACAGGTTCGGAGCAACATCCGGTTTCGATGGCGGCGAGCACGAGGGTGGCGTCGTCCATCCATTGGAGGTAGTCAGTGTCGGCATTGTATGCTATAGGTGCGGTGATTTGACCTGCCCGATACGCCCTCCCCGGTTCGGCGGAGTTGCGGATATGACGATAGAATCTCCCGCGTCCTGCAATCGTGAAATACGGAAGACGCACTGTGTCGGCACCGTTGACGAGCATCGGAGTGAAACGTACCTCTCGGTTCGACTTCATCTTCACTCCGTCGGCAACGAGGGTCATTCCCACACTGAACCGGCTTCCTTCGGCATTCATGACAATGTCCTGGACAACGAGGTTATCGACGCTTGTGACCGATGCCGCCGCCGTGGTGGCAAGGGAGAAGAAAACTGCTGATATATGGCTTTTGGCTTTCATTTCCGTGATACTTGTAGAATCAGAATACGTATTCCAGGTTGAGGGCGAGCTTCGTAGGCCCTACATAATTATGTACGCGCGAACCGAGTTTGGTGCCGCATTCGGCGCAGGGATAGATGTCGTAGCGCGTATATGCCCACCCTATCCCTATTTCCGCCTCAAGATTCCAATGGCGCGATAAAATCCAGGAATAGCCGTAAGCCACGCCGGCGCCTGCCATCCATCCTTGATGGCGGTTATGGCTGAGGTCGGAAAAATCTGTGCCGAGAAATTTGAAAGAGTTGCCGATATTGCCCACGTTGTATTGGCCTCCGAGAAGATGGAAACCGAAGAAATGCCCCTCGAAAGTGTCACAAAGCCAATAGCGGGCTTCGGGCTGCACGAGCCAGTGGCGCCAACGGTGGGAGTTGACCGTCCAGCCGTTGTATTGTCCGCCCACATCGAGCGTCCAGCGCGGGGCTACAGCAAACTCCACTCCCAGCGACGGGGTAAGGGCCGCATCATAGAGGAAGTTGGTCTTCACCACGGCTTTTTGTGCCTGGCAGTGTCCGAATGCCGCAAGGGCAAGCAGCGCGGGTGCGAAATTTAAGAGTTTCATACTCAATTTCCTTTTTTTGCCGCATTTAAAAGGATACACTCCACCCATGTCACCGGCGTGAGTGAGCCGGATCTGCCAATGCATCAGTCGCCATGAAAAGGTAAAGAAAAAACTTCACCGGCGGCGGTAATCCTTTCAAGCGTATGACACGTAAGGAATCGAATTTATCCGTATTGCGCAAACCATGGATAGGTTAGTACGTTATTTTGTATGAGTCTTCACATTTTTGCTGCACAAACAGAGTCAATCCGAAATGTCAGTATCATGTAATTTATTTCTATTTATATATTTAGTCTTTAGTTAAGCGTCCGGAACATCTCCGGATTCACACGTGCAAAAATATTGTAAAATTTTTATAATTACAAAAATATTTAACATTCATTAACCAAATCGGGGGGGGTAGAACGCAACTATTAATTTTCATTAATAAAATTAATTAAATATTAACCGGTATTTAACTAATTTTTATAGTAAAACCGACATGGAAAAGGGTAAAAAAAGAGAGGATACCGGATATCTGCATTCCGATACCCCCTCGCGTCATATCGGGAGATTCCGGAAAGGGATGCCCGATATGAACGACCGTGGAGAAAATTGTCTTTTTTATTTCTTATTTGAGGGAAAGGGTGACGATGCTCTTCGAGGGGAGCGTAACGGTCAACTTTCCGTTGCTGACTTTATATGCCTTGGCGGAGAAGGGCTTGAGGCTCACTTTCTCGGGCTGTCCGAAATCGTTGTAGTCGTTCATGTTGGCGGCGGTGAGTATCTCGCCCGAAATCTTCTTGCCGGATATGCCGTTGAGGTTGACGGTGATTGTCACCTCTTCGGTGAGGTCGGTGTTTACAAGCGAAAGGGTTGTAACGCCGTTCTTGGCCGACGCCGTGGCACTCACCACAGGCACTTCGCGTCCGTCGCGCGCTTTCTTAATGGGGGTCACCACCTGCACGGGCACAAGCTGTGCATCCTGATGGGGCACATACATCTTGAAAAGGTAATAGGTGGGGGTCAGAACCATCTCCTTCCCTTTCGTGAGCACCATCGACTGGAGAACATTAGCAATCTGCGCGATGTTGGTCATCTTGACGCGGTCGGTAAACGTATGGAACACGTTGAGGCTCAAGGCAGCCACCATGGCGTCGCGCAGCGAATTCTGCTGGAAGAGATGTCCCCTTATGGTTCCCGGCTCCTCGTCGAACCACGTGCCCCATTCGTCAACGAGCAGACCCACACGCTTCTTGGGGTCGTATTTATCCATAATCTGGCAATGACGGCGCACCACATCGCCCACCTCAAGACACTTTCCGAGAGCCCAATACCAGTCTTCGTCGTTGAAATTGATAGCCGAGCCCTTGCTGCCCGACCATCCGAGCACGGTGTAATAATGGAGTGAAATACCGTTCATATAGCGTCCGGCATTCTTCATCATCACCTCGGTCCAGTTATAATCGTAGTCGCTCGCGCCGGAAGCTATCTTATAAAGCTTGTTGCCGTTATATTCGCGGCAATAGGTCTGGTAGCGGCGATATACGTCGGCATAAAACTCCGGGGTGAAGTTGCCTCCGCAACCCCAGCTTTCGTTGCCCACGCCGAGATATTTCAATTTCCAGGGTTTCTCGCGGCCGTTCTTCTTACGCAGTGTAGCCATCGGTCCGTCTTCGGCGGTGATATATTCCACCCACTTCGCCAATTCCTCCACCGTGCCCGAACCGACGTTGCCGCTCAAATAAGGCTCGCAGCCGAGCAGTTCGCAAAGGTCGAAAAAGTCGTGCGTGCCGAAAGAGTTGTCCTCTACCGTGCCGCCCCAGTTGTTGTTGACCATGCGCGGACGGTTCTCTTTAGGGCCGATGCCGTCCATCCAGTGGTATTCGTCGGCGAAGCAACCGCCGGGCCACCGGAGCACAGGCACATGCAGCTCTTTAAGGGCGTTGAGCACGTCGGTGCGATAGCCGTTGGTGTTGGGGATATCGGAATCCGGTCCAACCCAAAGGCCGCCATAGATACAAGTGCCGAGATGTTCGGCAAACTGTCCGTAAATCTCTTTCTGGATTATAGGACTCTCCTTAGAAGGCACCAGCGAAACGGTGGCCTCGTTGGCCGCCATGGCTGAAAAGGAGCAAAGCGCGGAAAGCGCAAGCATATTCAGTAATTTCATATTCGATTGTGTGTTTTATTTGCTGAAACGATACACGGCGAAAGTGTTGGCGGGGATGGTCACGGTCCAGGGAGCGGCCTTCGAACCCGAAACACCTGCGGGGAGAGCCACGGTCTTAGTCACCGGCTTGATGATGTCCTGGTTGTCGAGCGTGTTTTCAGCCACGGGGTTGTCGGAATGAAGGGTTGTGATTTCCACGGAAGCGTATCCCTGGTTTTTCTTCAACCCCTTGAAATCCATCACGAGTTCCTGGGGAGCGTCGCCCACATTGGCCACCTTCACGATGAGCACGCCGTTGTCTTCCTTGGCAGCGGAAGCAAACAGGCCGTTCTGGTCTTCATTGCCGGCCACGGGTTTGCCGTTCATCTTCAGCGGCACCACCTGGTCGCCCTTGTTGAGTCCGTAAAGCTGCTGCACATAATAGCTTGCCGTAGGCATGGAGCGGAAATTGTCGAACCATATCATGTCGGGACGCCACTGCCATCCCTCCACATGGGCGAAGAGCGGCGCGTAGGTGGCCATCTCCACTATGTCGGCGTTGCGCTCCAGCCCGGTCATGAAGGCGGCTTCGAGAAGGGCGGCGTTGAAGTGGTTCCATTTCTTACCCTTGCCGTGGCAGGCGTATTCGCCGGCAAACACCTTCGGCCCCTTGCGGTCGTAGTTGTCATAGCGGTTGCCCTGCGCGAGGAACCATTTCTCGGGACGATAGAAATGCTCGTCAACGAGGTCGGCTTTCAGACGCTTCATCTCCGGCCACAGGTAATCGAACTTCTTACCCTCGGAGTCGGGACCTGACGAACCTACAATCTTGATGTCGGGATATTTGGCGCGTATGGCTTTGATGAACGGCTCCAGACGGGTGGTATAGTCGGCGTCCCACTGCTCGTTGCCTATTCCTATATATTTCATATTGAACGGTTCGGGATGACCCATATCGGCACGCACCTTACCCCACTTGGAATCGGCGGGGCCGTTGGCGAACTCAATTAGGTCGAGGGCATCGTCGATATAGGGCTGAAGGCTGTCGAGAGGCACGTGGGCCTTCGGGTCGCGGTTCTGATACTGGCAGGAAAGACCCACGTTGAGCACCGGCAGGGGCTCGGCGCCTATCTCCTCGCTGAGAAGGAAATATTCATAGAAGCCAAGGCCGTAGCTTTGGAAATAGTCTGGGAAGAAACGATGGCGGAAAGTATAGTGCCAACGGTTTTCGTTGACCGGACGGTTCTCCACCGGACCGACCGTGTTTTTCCACTGGTAGCGCGTGGCAAGGTCGGTGCCTTCCACGATGCAACCGCCGGGGAAACGGAATATACCCGGCTTGAGGTCGGCGAGTTTCTGGGCAAGGTCTTTGCGTAGGCCGTTCTCATGGCCGTTCCAGGTGTCTTCGGGGAAAAGCGACACGTGTTCGAGGTCAACGGTCGTTTCCGGCTTGTTGAGGAATATGCGGAGTTTCCCTTTCTCCACCGTCTCTTTCGGGGTGAGGGTGGCGGTATATTTCTTCCATTCCTTTCCCGACACCTCTATTTCCGTGGCACACATGTCCTGGCCTTCGCTCATCGAAGCCGGGTTCTCGAGTTCCACGCGGATTTTAGACTTGCCGCCGTCAGGCACGCGCGCCCATACGGAGAAGCGGTAGTTCTCCCCTTTGGCGAAGCTCACCCCGAAGAAACCTTCGTTGTCGAGCCCCGTGTGCTTGTCGGAGTGTCCGGCGGGAGAAAGTCTCACATAATTGGGGTTGCGCTCAAACGGGCCGTCGTTGCGTACCTCCACCTTGCCGAAAGCGTTCCATCCCATAAGAGGCTGGGGGAAGTCGAACGAACGGTTCTTAATCTTCTCGGCATAAAGGCCGCCGTCGGCTGCATAGTTGATATCTTCAAAGAAGAGTCCGTACATGGTGGAAGGGATACGCGCCCCCTTCGCGTTGGGCTCAATCACGAGGCGGTTGACCTCCGCCGAAACCGCGGCCGTACATCCCAAGGCGAGAAGCGCCGCTAAAATCGATTTTTTCATGTTATGGTTTTTTCGAGTTTTTCTGTTCACGCAATATGGAAACCGGACATGGAAGTTTTTAACGCATCCTCCGAAAAAAACTTCATCCGGGCAACAGCAATTCTGTTCCGAATGCAAATTTAAATATAAAATCTGAACTAAAAGTGTAAAAATTATTCAAAATAGGTGGATTTTTCAGTCATCTTTGTCAATTCATGATTAATTAGTAACTTTGCATCAATATAATAGTGGATTTTCAATGTTAAAACTTTTTCCGGCGCGCTCGGTGATGGCGCCGCTCATGGCCGTGGCAGCCAACATAATCCTTGTGTTCGTAGTTTATTCCATTGCCCGCGTGGAATACCTCCTTGAGAACTGGAGCTATTTTTCACAGAGCGTAGCCGACGGAAGAATATGGCAACTCCTGCGTGCCGGCGTGGTGTTTGACACCCCCGGCATTTTCTATACCAACGCCCTCTATGTGCTGCTCATGCTCTTCCCCCTGCATCTGAAAGAGAGGGAAGGGTGGTATAAGGTATGCAAATGGGTGTTCATCATCATCAATTCACTGATGCTTGTGGTGAATCTCGCCGATTCGGTCTATTTCAGCTATACGCTCAAACGCACGTCGTGGAGCGTGTTCGGTGAATTCGGCAACGAATCCAATTTCGCCAAAATCGCCGGAGTGGAACTCCTGAGCCACTGGTATCTGGTCTTGCTCGCGGCGGTGCTGATATGGGGAATGTGGAAACTCTACGTGAGCCCCGCCATGGAAATCAGCCGGCAGTCGCTCATAAGATATTACATACTTTCGCTGCTGAGCCTCGCCGTAGCGGGCGTGACGGTGGTGGCGGGAATACGCGGCGGCCTGTTCAACCACTGGTATAACTATTTCGCGGCATTCCCGTTGGCGTATATATGCTGGCGTCTGCTGAAAACTAAAAAGCCATCTTCCCGACGCAAAACCGCAGGCATACTTTGCGGCACTGCGGCATTGGCCCTTATAGCCACAGCCCCCATCGGCGGCTGGCGCCACCGCGACATCCGCCCCATAGCCATCTCCAACGCCAACGCCTACACATCGCGCCCCATAGAGACCGCCCTCGTGCTCAACACCCCCTTCTCCATGATACGCTCCATCGGAAACGTGCCCTTCCACGACCCCCACTATTTCGACGACAAAGCGCAACTCGATGCCGTTTTCTCGCCGGTGCATACCCCGGCGTTGCCCGATTCTTTGAAAAAGGTGGGCAAGAACCTTTGCGTCATCATCATCGAAAGCTTCGGAAGGGAATATATAGGTGCCCTCAACAAAGACATACTCGGGGAAGGCTACAAGGGGTTCACCCCTTTCACCGACTCCCTTCTGCAGCATAGCGCATGGTGGAAATATTCTTACGACAACGGACAGAAAAGCATCGACGGAATGCCGAGCATCCTCGCGAGCATTCCAAAATTCGTGCGTCCCTTCATCGTCACCCCGCAAGCCGTCAACAAACTGAAGGGGATTCCCGCGCTCCTCGGTGAAAAAGGATATTCATCCGCTTTCTTCCACGGCGCACGCACCGGAAGCATGGGATTCGACGGATTCGCACGTTCGATAGGTTTCCAAAATTATTATGGGAGGGAAGATTTCTCAAAAGATTCCCGCTTCGGCGGCGACAAAGACTTCGACGGCTACTGGGCCATCTGGGATGAACCGTTCATGAAATGGTTCGCCTTAAAAATGACCGACATGAAGCAACCGTTCATGACGGCCATCTTCACAGCCTCCAACCATCATCCCTTCCGCATTCCAGACGAATATGCCGGCAAGTTCCCGGAAGGCACCATGGAAATACACAAGACGGTAGGCTATACCGACAACGCCCTGCGTGAGTTCTTCGCCACGGCCAAACGCCAGCCATGGTATTCCAACACCGTTTTCATCATCACCAACGACCACACCAACATGCGCGGGTTCGACGAATACCGCAGCGACATCGGCAGTTTCTACGGCCCTATCATAGTGTTCGACCCTTCGGGCGAAATCACCCCCGGGGAAAGGGAAGCCATAGCCCAACAGATCGACATTCTGCCGACGATGGTAAATTATCTCGGGTATGACAAACCTTACGTGGCATACGGAATCGACCTCTTCAACACCCCGGCGGAAGACACGTGGGCGGTCAACAACATCAACGACATTTACCAATACGTGAAATACGGCTATGTGCTCCAATTCGACGGGGAGAAAACCACCGCCATATATTCAATCGACGACCATCTGATGCGCAATAACCTATTAGGGAAAGTGGCGCAGCAACAGAAAATGGAAACCGAACTGAAGGGGATACTCCAGTCGTATATGGACCGCATGCTTTCCGACCAACTCACAGCCCCCGACAACCAGGACAACTGAACAAGCTCCAACCAGAACAACCGAAATGACTCCAACCAGAACAACCGAAATGATTCCAACCAGAACAACCGAAATGACTCCAACCAGAACAACCAAGAACAACCAGAGTTGTTTTAAACTAACGACTAAAAGACTAATGACTAACGACTAATGACTAATGACTAACGACTAATGACTAACGACTCACGACTAATGACTAATGACTAACGACTAATGACTAATGACTCACGACTAATGACTAACGACTCACGACTAATGACTAACGACTCACGACTAA
>CABRKI010000118.1 GCA_902471455.1 uncultured Porphyromonadaceae bacterium
AAATTTAATCATCTTTTTTGACTCGTTAGGAGTCAACTTTTTTCAGGACGAGACAGACCGCCATACGAAGCTAATTCCCAACTTCTGCAACTGACCTCCGGTTGCACTTGGCACAAATGCAAGTTTTGTAGCCTTTATCATGGCACACCTTTCCGTATGTCTCCGCTATCTGAGGTAGAGGAAGACCTGAAGGTAATTCGACAGTGGCAGCCACATGCACGGCGAGTCTATCTCACCGGAGCAAACCCATTCGCATTGAGTTACAACAAGCTTATGGATGTCGCTCTGCTGTTGAGAAAATATCTACCTCACATGGTGTCGTTCGGAATGTTCGCACGTGTCACGGACATCGTTCCCAAATCGGTTGATGAACTGAAGAACCTCCACTATCTGAAACTCGACAGCATAAACATAGGCATCGAGACTGCCCACGACCCGACACTGGAGCGTATGAACAAAGGTTACCATGCATCTGACATCCTTGAACAGCTTTCAAAACTTGACGAGGCCAAAATCCGTTACAACGTGTTCTATCTCAACGGACTCGGAGGCAAAGGCAACGGCGAGGCAAGCGCTATAGCCACAGCAGATGTTCTCAACAGGCTGCATCCCTGCATCATCAATATCGTTTCACTGACAATATTCCCCGAATCTCAGTTATATCAAGAGGTATTGGACGGCACATATATTGAGGAACCGGAGATTGAGCGACTGGTCGAAATACGGACTCTTATCGACAGACTGAATATCCGGGTCAATCTCCTCGGCCACCATATTTCCAATACAGTACCGATCACGGGAGCATTGCCGGATGACAAAAACGCGATACTACGTGAGTTTGACAAAGCGATAGCTCAGTTCCCGGAAGAGGAACTGAAAACCTATCGAAAGAGGATATGGCATCTGTGAAGATTTCAGTCCTGCTCTCAGCCTGCTCATTTTGGGCAGGCTACTTTTCTTTAATTTCTTTGACAACCGAGAGAAGGAATGCCTCCCTTGCCATTGTCTGCAACATCCCATAGCAGGTGTTTAACCGATCACTCCGTAAAAAAGTTTAAACAACTTCATGGAATGAAGACATTTTACGACCAGAATTTGGAAATAAAATCATAGATATAAGGGAAATATTTAAAATTCCGTCTAATCTTTTTACGTATAAAGTGCGCCTTTATATCTTTTCTTACATTTCTAAATACACTGAGACTCCTTTTATAACGAGGAAGAATCTGTCTCTCTGTTTCAGATATAACAGAAACCACCTCTCTTATCGAGTCAAAAGCTTCTTCTAAATTACGGTTACTAAGTTTACACGTTATCTGCTCGAGTTCATCACCCTTCCAAATAAATGCCACAAAACAAGGCAAATCTTTTGATTCATTCAGTGAGAATACATCAAGATATTTTCTATTTTCGTTTGGCTCATTCCAAGTTTTAACCATCATGCCGAACTCTCCCGGATTGGATTGAATCGGTGGTTCGTAATACCCTTGAGCTAAAGGCCTTACCGCAAATATTGGCCAGTTAGAGCCTGAAATTTCATCAAGCTCATTCCAAAAGTCTATATCTCGCAAGGTTTTCGCTATATATGAATGGCAGCGCGTGTACATGATAAAACCAAAAATACGAGCCGGAGAATCATCACACCTCCGTTTCAATTCTGTTAATCCAAATTCTTTATCAAGAGGGAACATTGATTATTACGCTATATAGTTAATAATGAGAATACGAAGTTAATAACAATATTTTATTTCCCAAAGTTCTATAGTGGATAGGCTAAATCATCAATATAAAGAAAGGCGTTTCTCAAAATATTGCATCACTGTCATAAGATTGATATATTTGAAATAATTTTCATTGTTTTAAGGCTCGTTTTATTGTCTGGCGTACAAATTCGGATTTAGCTTGGGTATAACCGTCGCGGTCATTTTTGTACTTAGGCCTCATAGCAATTAATGGCGGACCGATCATTTTCAAAGACTCCGAGTGACACTTTCTTGGCCCCAAGCTCTTCAAAAGCATATTTGACCGCCATTGAGACAAGCGTTTTTCCATAACCGCGACCACGTTTTGAATCATCAACGATGACAAATCCCAGTCGTTGCTCCGCCGGATTGTCTGCCGGAGTGCGCAAGGTGATGTACCCGACAATATCATCGCCATCAGTCATTGTCAGGGCGCGTGAGTGTCGTCCGTCAATATTCCTCTCGTAATATGTGTTAATATCTTCGGGCGTAACAGGATAATGTTCATATCTGTCGGCGCACCATTGGCGCATAAAATACTCACTTTTAAGCCACGATGTAATTCTTTTCATCAGCCCACATAGATAGTTAAGTTTGGTTTATCGGGCATACATAAAGCCCGAACCAAACCAATATGACTTGTAGAAGCCACGACGGTGCCAAATGTGCATAAAAAGTATGCGATTTGGCTGTCTGATGTAAGTAAATATCGTTGCTGCGCCCTTGGACAATGAGTACGATGGTATCCGAACCACTTACATCACATAGCCAAATATGATGTAAAAATGCAATATTTGGCTGTGTGATGTAAGAATCTTTTTGTATCTTTGCAGTCTAAATCATATCTTATATGCTGATAGGAAGAGAGAAAGAGATACAAGAGCTGCGACAGGCCTACGATTCAGACGAGTCTAAGTTTGTCGCTGTATTTGGACGCCGTAGAATTGGTAAGACCTATCTTGTCAGGGAGGTCTTTCAAGATGACTTTGCATTTACTTATTCCGGAATGGCACAGGCTTCGACAAAGGAGCAGTTGCAACGGTTCTATTTAACTCTAAAAAGTCATGGATTCAAGGGCGGTTCATACCCGAATAACTGGATTGAGGCATTCTATATGTTGGAGCAGTATCTTGAAAGATTACCAGGAGGGAAAAAGGTAGTGTTTTTGGATGAATTGCCGTGGATGGATGGTCCAAAATCAAGCTTTATGCCTGCTTTTGAGAACTTTTGGAATGCTTGGGCTTCAGCGCGGAAAGATATTCTCCTTATAGTATGTGGGTCAGCAACTTCATGGATGGTGAAGAAGATACTCAAAAACAGAGGAGGTCTGCATAATCGTCTGAATAATCAGATACATCTTCAACCGTTTAATCTGCATGAATGTGAATTATATGCAAAGAGTATCAATTTGCCTTTGGAACGGCAAGAGATAATGGAGGCATATATGGTGTTTGGTGGTATTCCTTTCTACTGGTCTCTTCTAAACAAGTCGCTCAGCCTTCCACAGAACATTGACACATTGCTGTTTGGCAGAACGCCAAAATTGGGAAATGAGTTTAAGGAATTATATTCATCGCTTTTTAAGCAGCCGGAGCCGTATCTGGATATAATAACAGCCTTGGCCAAAAAGAAGACTGGAATGACACGTGAAGAAATAATTGCTAATTCCAATCTCACCACAAACGGTCAACTTACTAAATATCTGGAAGATTTGGAAAATTGCGGATTTATCCGACGTTACCAATCTATTGGCACTAAGACAAAGAATGCCCTCTATCAGCTTATTGATAACTTCACGCTGTTCTACTTCAAATTTATGGAGGGACGAAAGAATACAGATGCTAATTACTGGTCTAAAATACAGATGACACCTATCTTTAATACCTGGACCGGACTCGCGTTTGAG
Organism: uncultured Porphyromonadaceae bacterium; assembly: GCA_902471455.1. Classification (GTDB taxonomy): domain Bacteria; phylum Bacteroidota; class Bacteroidia; order Bacteroidales; family Muribaculaceae; genus Lepagella. The sequence continues at coordinate 3,649 of CABRKI010000118.1, forward strand.
AGGGTATGCCTCTTACACTCAGAGCAGATAAAGAAGGCTCTTGGAATAAGCGGCGTAATCACTAACGAATACTCATGGCGCACCGCTGCCACTGACGAACATCCCGGGGCGCAGATTGACCTCTTGATTGACCGAAGCGACAAAGTGATTAATCTTTGCGAGATTAAATATTCTGACAATCCTTATACCATTGATAAGAAATATATGGAGAACCTGCGCAATAAAGTAGCGTTGTTTCGCCAGATTACAAAGAGCCGTAAAGGAATTGCCCTGACAATGATAACAAGTTCCGGACTTGTGAAGAACTCCTATTCGATGAATAATATTCATTCGCAAATAACCGCCGATGATTTGTTTATGGACGCATAAACTCCAGAAGGTGCCGACAAATCAGCAGAACAATCAGAAGAGAAAGGCTGAGCATTGCTGTTTTTCTTTTGTCCAGCCGTATATAGACAGGTTCAGTTCATCAGGCATATATAGTTATAGTGTCCGAACTGAACTGGGCTCAAATACTGCCTTTATTTCCATTATACATTGTTATCATATCATGAAGTTGTCTAAACTTATTTCTATATGTTAATTATATAGTAAAATGATTAAAATACAGTGCATTCCGCAAATGACGCACTATATTATAGTTACCACACTCTAATATACCGTACCAATGCCAGAATACGCTGTACTCGACAAAGATACAATAAAAACTGAAATAATGCCTTATATTTCGATGCAAAAAGAGGCTATACCTCCAAATTTGATCTTATTGAGGTAGTAAACGCCATACTCTATAAGCTCAAGAGCGGATGCCGGTGGCGTCTGCTCCCGATCGGGCATCTTTACAGTGGAGAGGGACCAAGTTGGAACACAGTCTTCCATCATTACCGCATAATATATTCGCTTTTAAGCCACGATGTAATCACAGCGGCATCCGAAGGCTTATATGAACGTAATGCGAAGCTCATAAACCATATTTATTACGTGTATTCAGATATCTGCTTATCCCCATTGCGGTCCATCCGATAATCAGATAGACAGTTCATTCTTGTGTTTTATTTCACTCAACACAAAAGAACTCTGCATTTTAACAATACCGTGTACTTTTGTAAGTTTCTCAAATACGAACTTGTTGAACTCCCCCATGTCTTTAAGCACCACTTTAATAAGAAAATCAAAAACTCCACCCGTGGAATAGCACTCCATGATTTCATTTATTTCCATAATGTCTTTTTTGAAACGCTCTATATGCTCATCGTCATGTACTGCAAGAGATATATTACAGAAAACTACAAGCGGAAGTCCGACTTTTGCATTGTCGATGATAGCACTGTACCCCTTTATCACACCTTCGCATTCCAGCCTTCTCATTCGCTCATAAACCGGAGTTTTGGATAGGTGAAGAAGTTCACATAATTCTTTGGTATTTGCTTTGGCGTCTTTTTGGAGAGCCTTTAATAGTTGTATGTCTATTTCATCAAGTTTTACCATCGCCGTTTTTCCTTTTTAGCCACATTCCTTTTACCCAATATGGGAACAAAAGACTTATTGGACTGCAAAGATAGGAATATTTCCCTTTATTTTCAAACCTAATAGGACTGATTGGTTCTTTTACCTAATTTTGCAGTCGAACCAATAACCATATTTATGATACAAAATCTCGAAAACTGCAAGTGTGTGCTGATTGTTGACAGTGATTTGCCAACAGGAGAACAGGCGAATATTGCTGCGGTACTCGCTATGACCATAGGAGCGAAAAACGATATTATTATAGGCAGGGACCTTCCTGATGCTGATAATACCATACATCATGGAATCACACAGTTGAATATTCCTGTTCTAATTGCATGCTCAGAAAAAATCAGGGAAATTCATGATTAAGGCGGCATTGGATGAGCGAGTATTTATCGTTGATTTCACAAGTACGGCACAGGAGTCACGTTCCTATGATGAATATACTTCAAAATTAGCAATCACTCCCGGACAGGTACTTAGATATATCGGTATTGGCATCTTGGGAGACAAAAAGACGGTTAACCGATTTAGCGGCAATCTAAAACTCTTGAGATGACACGTAGCAGGTTGCTGTGCAATGTTATGGCTCTGGTTACTGCAGTTGTCTGGGGCGTGACTTTTGTCCCAACTAAGGTCTTAATTTCCGAAGGCCTTGACCCCGCACAAATTTTCATCATACGATTTGCTGTCGCATACCTCTGTGCTATATCGTTCCTCTTGTCACGATACTCGCTTCTGCGTTGATTCTCGGTGAACCCGTAACGATTACAACACTTTTGGGGACAATACTAATCTTGGGAGGAGTATTCATGACAACGACTTGAATACAGCGAGTCAGTGGTTACTTTACGATCTTCCATGACAGTGTACAATTATCGGTGGCAAAATCAATTACTCCACGGTCTTTCATCCAAGACAGATATGACCTGACCGTAGAACCTACCAGCACATATTGCTCAATGCTCATCGTCAGCCCAAACTTTCGGAATATCTCGCTGATGATGTCATCGGTAGTTTTCGGCGTATCACATATTGCATTGATTATCTGCTCTATGTCATACACTTTCTGTCGGCTTATCTCTGCAAGTTTGCTGATATTATCGCATGGGTCGGCATGGAAAGGGATAAATATGTCCGCTTTTAATTCTTCTATTTTTGACAGCGTTTCCAGATACGCTGCGACATCATAGATAAATGTCACTCCGTATTTCTCCAATGTTGCCCGACTGCTAACACAATCGGCAAGAAATACTGTATTGTCGGGAGTACGAAAACCAACCATATCAAAGAAATGTCCGGGAAGCGGAATAATCTCCACTTCCTTCGGAAATTCAGGAGAGGAGAAGTCTGAGACAATGGATTCTTTAGCCATCAGGAATTTGTTTCTCAAATTCTTACATGGATAACCGCCATAGAGGAATGACGGTTCAAGAACCGGATGACGGGTGAAGTCGGCCTCAATGCCGGAACAAAACACATGGCAACCTGTTTTGTTCTGAATAAAGGCATTGCCGCCAATATGGTCGGCATTAGAATGAGTGTTGATAATCCCTTTTATTGACCAACCTTTGGAATCCGCTATTTTCAGGATTTTCTTTGCTGCCTCTTTATCGTTACCGCTGTCAATTAGATACACTTCACGCTCCGACCGGGTATAAATGCCGATCTTCGCCGGACAGTTTATATAATAACTCTGTGGCCCTACTTGTTGAAGTTCGTACATATTCCGTTTCCGTAAAAGATTAAGTATTTCCGTATTACACCTGACCAAATATTCTCATGGCGTTTGAAGAAAGCGTGCAATCTTCTCAAGAGGTTTCTTACAGGTCGGAATTGAGATAAACATTTCGTTCAAACTTTCCAGCGTTTGAGGTGCGGGAAGAACTGGCGCATCATTTCTTTTGCCTGCCCTTTAGTCAGATTTTGTCCCGATTGCTTGTTGATTTCCTCCGTAAACTGGGCGCAGTGGTCTATCATCTGCTCCATAGTCATATCCTGTGTGAACTTACCATCCTTGTAGCAGTAGATGCAGTAATCTTCGTTTGGAGAGCCATCGGCATTCGTGCCGAGTATTTCACTTGTGAGCGGCATTCCGCAGCTCTGACAAAATTTCATTTCCATTGTTATTTTCATTTTTGCCCATCAGTCCGACAGGGCGGATTAATAAATCAGACGTTTTTTTAAAATCACCTTCGGGGAAAGCAAAGCATTCTCCCGCAATCGTTATCGCGAAGATCAGAAGCATTGTTCGCGAGTGAGATTGAAGCATTAGTCGGCGAAGCCGGTATGCGCTTGCAAAGCAATCAATACTCACCGCAAAGCCAAGCAACGCCGCACTGGCCCGTAACGACACTAACCAATAACGCCGCCGAGAGAGAATTATCAGCTATCTCGGTGGCTATATTCTATAATGCATCTACATTGCCGGATTGTATATCTGGAATAGAGCTTCGGATTTTCTCAATGGGCCAGTTCCACCATTGTATCTCCATAAGTTTCTGTATAACTTCAGGAGCAAACCGCTTGCGTATCTCTTTTGCCGAAACGCCGCCAACAATTGAATATGGCTCCACATCTTTGGTGACGACAGCTCTTGTACCGATAATTGCCCCGTCACCGATGCGGACTCCAACCATGATGACTGCGTCATAGCCTATCCATACATCATTGCCAATCACAATATCGCCTTTGTTGTCCCAAGCGGAGGCCACTTCCGATTTCGGCAAATCCCATTCCTCGAAAAACAAAGGGAAGGTATAGGTGGACAACGATTTAAGCGTGTGGTTGGCACAGTTGAAAATAAACTTTGCACCGCAGGCTATCGAACAGAATTTGCCGATAATAAGCCTTTCATCATTTATCGGATAATGGTAGAGGACATTGTTCTTCTCGAAGTCTCGCGGATCATTCACAAAGTCATTGTAGATTGTGAAGTCTCCGACCTCGATTGTCGGACGTGTGACAACCGATTTCAGATATACTGTCTGATTATCATTGGAACGCGGATATACTTTTCTGCTGTCCATTTGAATCTAATCTTTTAAAGTTTTTTTCATCAGGTAATCATGCTCGCGTTCAGATATTATTTCAAATCCAAGTTTACGATACATTTTTACTGCATGATTGGTCTTGTCAACAGATAGCGAAACTTTGCTAAATCCCCTTTCACTCATGGTTTCCAGCAACAAAGCCAACAGACGACTTCCGATGCCTTTATTCCTATATTCAGGATATAAAGATATTGCCAATTCCGGTGTCTTATCATCCACTTTCCCGTATGAACAGCCATTTCTTGACCAAGCGGCTCCGACAATAACGCCATCTACCAACGCCACAAGGCAAAAATCTTCCGGTCGAGTCCCGAATCTATCAACATAAGCCCATATCATCGGCTCCTGAAGGACAGTCCTCGGAATTTTCGGTTTGTTATCCGGTTGAAATATCGCTTCATATAAAAAATCCGTTAGCAATGGTATTTCTTGGAATCTAATTTCACGTATCACGACATCTGAATATCGTTCCATCTCAATACAGTTCCACGTTTCGCCCAGACATTCGTAACTTTCGGTTTCAGACAGTGAAACGCGATGGAATCCCGCCGCTTCGTAGCAATGAATGGCTGATGGATTATTTTCAAAGACTCCGAGTAACACTTTCTTGGCTCCAAGCTCTTCAAAAGCATATTTGACAGCCATTGAAACAAGAGCTTTGCCTAAACCGTGACCACGTTTTGAATCATCAACGATGACAAAACCAAGTCGTTGCTCAGCCGGATTAGCTGCGGGAGTACGCAAGGTAATGTACCCGACAATATCATCACCATCTGTCATTGTCAAGGCGCGAGAGCGTTGTCCGTCAATATACTTCGCATGATATGTGTTCATATCTTCGGGGGTGACGGGATAATGCTCGTATCTGTCGGCACACCACTGGCGCATTAAATACTCACTTTTGAGCCACGATGTAATCACAGCGGCATCCGAAGGCTGATATGGGCGTAATGTCAGGTTCATGGTTTGTAGTTGCGTTTAATCTCGTCGATTGACTTGCCGCCAATACCGAAGTTCTCATCAGGCAGTTCCTTAATGGTGACAGTGAAGAATTGTTCCGGGATATGGGTTATCTCGGAGGCGGTTGCTGCCAGGCGTTCAATCAACTGTTTTTTCTGTTCTGCAGTCAGATACCCGCTCTCGATTGATATGTATGGCATAGTAAGAAGATATTCTTGAGAGCATCATCGCAGAACATTGTCGGAGTAAACTCCACAATCTGATAGTCGGCGATTCCGTTGATGTTGAACGGATCTTTTGCAATGATGGCGTCCACTGCTGTGCGGTTTTCAGCCTTAATCATAATCACGCCGCCAATGCGAGGTGTCTGCGGACCGGAAGCGATGAAGTCACCTGCGGCATAATGCTTAGCGAGATATTCACGGTGTGCGGCAAGGAATCGGTCAACCTCGCTCAATGGTTTCTTGTATGTTAGAATTGCGATAAACATGGTTTTATTTCCGTTTAATTGTCTGACATTTACGTTTAGTCATTTCCTCGGCGAAAGCCTGTTCGCCATGCTCACGGATGTAGCGGATGCAAGCCGGACGGTCTGATCTGAAAAGAAAGGCGAATATCTTTCCAATGAGATTGGAATATATCTTGCACTCGCTTACATCCTTGGAGCATTCGGCACAAGAGTGATAACCATTACCCATAGCGCAAGACCTTATCTTGCACCACGAAGCCTTTTCGTTATTATGGCAACCGGGGCATTTGTCCGACAGATACTTACGGCACGCACCGCAGTAGAGGCCGCACGCCGCTATGAGCTCTTTGTTTGCTTCGATATTTTTCATGGCAAGATTTTATATCTTAATATGGGCAAATTCATGGTCAATCCATATAGTGGCTTCGGTGCCGACGAAACGAAGTAGCACATAGTTCGGGTCAGCAGGTCCTCCCGGGAAATGATTTATATACCAATCCTGCCATTTCTCCCTGCGGATATCGTCATCGTAGATAATTTCCACAGTGCCACGCAGGCAGACACTTGAACCGCCTTTATCGTAGCATAACCCGGCTTTGGGATTACGTTTGAAATCAGCAACCTTCACAGAATCTGCCCCGGTTGCCATCCATACTATGCCGCAGCCTTGTGTCTCGCCCTTAGCCATAGGCACGGGGCGCGGAAAGCCCTCGCTATTGACAGATGCGATGGTTACGGTAGGACATTCCGCAAGAAGGGCCTCGGCTTTGTGTATCAGCTGACAAAATTTCATTTCCATTGTTATTTTCATTTTTGCCCAATCAGTCCGAAGGGGCAGATTATTAAATACAGAAGCGCGGACTGCAACGCCACATCTTATTTGGAGGTCGTAGGAAACCTTGTGTACAGATGTAGTGATAGCAGCCCACGCCGTATGCGTGAGAACCGCTATGCCATCTCAGTACACTGGTGAATTTCCTACGTTCCCAAATACAAGAGAGCATATCGCTTCTTATTCTCATAATATTGTGGATTGGATTTTGCCAACCCGACCACAAAGTTACAAAAATATTAGGAGATTTAAACAGTTAAGCGTGATGACCCAATAGAAATTTGACTGCTTGTCCGTTCCTGAAAATGGTTGACTCGGTTTGGTATGTTTACTGATATTGGTTTACTCTATCTCTGGATAAGGTTGACTGACCGGGTCCTATCCCTGGGCGGAGTTGACTGAGGGCGTAGCCCGAAGGCAACCTAG
>CABRKI010000119.1 GCA_902471455.1 uncultured Porphyromonadaceae bacterium
CATACTCGCCCTTTTCTAAAAGGCGACTTCCTCAGCGTGTCCGCTGAATAGTTACGCCTGTAGCGAGGATATCGCCGACAAACAAGGCTTGCTCATCGCTGACGTTGTTAGGAATCGGTGTCAGACCATTGTCGGCATACGGTACACGTACATATTCCGTTTGACCGCCGTCAATGCGGCATCCCAACATCCAGCCGCCGGAAATGCAGTTGTTCACGTATCCCCGTTTGCAATAGAAACACTCGCCGCAGAACGTTTCGACATTCACGGCAACCCTGTCGCCCGGCTTAACCTTGGTGACTTCCGAACCGACGGACTCAACGACACCAACCAATTCATGCCCCACTGTAATGCCGACTTCAGCCTGAGGCACAGCTCCATGCAGAATATGGAGGTCCGACGAGCAGATGCTCGAAAGAGTAACCTTCACCACGGCATCCTTCGGATCCAAAATTTCCGGCTTCGGTTTCTCAATAAGCTCAAACCGTCCCGGCGCAGTATATGTCAATGCTTTCATCTCAAATTCTTTCGTTATAAATAATTCTGGAAAATAATATGAAATTCTCAAGTTTATTCTATGTCCAATGGGAGGAGGGTATCGTCATTGAAGCGGTCCGCTTTTTGTCAATCACATATCCCCGGATGGTAAACTGCCGCAAAATAAAAGTACACCATTGCCTGAATTGTGTGGCTCGGGTACTTTTTACCCGATATCCGACGCTGATAATAGCATCAAGATTGTAAAAAGTCGTATTATAGGTCTTGCCATCTGAAGCAGTTGTTTCCATTTTGGAAATAACTGAATTTTCTACAAGCTCTCCAGTATCAAAAATATTTTTTAGATGCTTGCTTATAGCCGGAACGCCCACATCAAACAGTTGCGCCATAGCCCTCTGCGTACACCACACAGATTCGTTGTGGTACACAACCTGCACACCATCTTCCTTCCCCTCAATCTGAAAGATCAGGAACTCCGCCGTGCTATTTCGTATTTCAAATTTTTTTGACATAAGAATCTCAATTCATTATTCTGACAATATTTCCCACCAGCCGTTACGACGCCCGTTTCTGCGAATAATTATTCCTTTATCGACGAGAACCGAGGTGATAGTCTTTACTGTGCGTTCTGATTTTCTTATGGTTGCAGCCACTTCCTTTTGTGTTATCTTAGGATTACTTTCAATGCAACGAAGTACTGCGGTTTCTTCCAAAGTGCAATCCAAAGTGCAAAATTTGCTCTTTGAACCATCTCCGGTTACACTTTGGACTGATAGCACCGGAAGTGAAGCACCAACAAGCATATCACGGTTGCGGAGTTCATTATTCTCTCCGAGAATTACATTGCGGAGGAATCGCTCTACAAATTCAGTCGTTGGCGATATTTTTAACCCTTTGTATGACGCACGAACAAGAGCGTTGCGGAAATACCAGGAATGTGCTTTGAACATGTCATTGGTTGCCGGAATACCCATGGAACGAAGATACTTTATCAGGAAAACGGCCGTTGTGCGGGTATTTCCCTCCCGAAAGGATGTATCTGCCATAAATCAGCGGTAAAACGAGCTAAATGCCGAATCTCTTCCGAAATAGGTTTGTTAGCATAATCATATTCTTTTTCTTTCGCTAAATCATGCTCGATGGCGTTGCGGAGGTCAAAAGAGGGTTGGTAAGAAACCGAAGCCTCACCACCCAACACCCATTCCTTTTTCGTTAGCTCCACAGTTCTGAGTTGACCAGCGAACTTGAAATAATCCTCAAATATGCGCCGATGAATAGAAGTAAGGCCTATAAGCGAAAATGCGAAAGTCGGCTCCATGATAATCTTCGCGATGTTTGCAGAAACCTTGTCACCCTCCTCATCTACGGCATCATGTCCTGATTTAGTCTCATAGTAAGCCTTGATGCGTTCGCGAACTTCATCAATGGTAATGTCGCCCTCGATATGCTGGCGCGCAGTGTCAAGCAAATAGGCTGAAACATTCAGTCCATCTACATCCTGAAGACCAATCGCCGTCTGCCAAGCATCGGCTTTCTCCTTCTGTCCCGGTTCACCGTGGACTATATATTCGTCAAATTCCCTCATATCACTTACAAAAATAACTATTCTCGGCGAATTGTCCAAAGTTGTGGATTTATTTAGAATCTAAAGTAATCAGGTTGTCTTCATGAAAGTGGTCGAAGTCATACTGGCAGACTTTGTCTTAGCCGATACAATATTATTTATTTCTGAGTCTGCGAAACTTGTGGCAAATTTGTCGAGAATTGTTATTGCATATTTTGAGAGTATCGTCGCTTGCATGTCAATTCTATGTGAAATGTTTTCAAACATTGTCTTTGGGAGCGGTTTTGTCGAAAATAATCACTAATTTTGCATATAAAACCTCAATAATTTACATTAAGGATGCCAATACAGAGTGAGGCTGCCTTGGAAAAAGGTCTTATCGAGGCTCTTCAAAAGATGGGCTATGAATATGTTCAGATTAAAGAAGAAACTAATCTTAAGGACAACTTTAAAAAGCAGCTGGAGATACATAATAAGAAAGGTCTTGCCGAAATCGGGAGAGAACATCTTACAGATAGTGAATTTGACAAAGTTCTTATTCATCTTGAAGGTGGCACCCGATTTGAAAAGGCTAAGAAGCTCCGTGACCTCTATCCATTGGACACGGAAGACGGGCAGCGTGTTTGGCTTCAGTTCCTAAACAAGAAAAACTGGTGCCAGAATGAGTTTCAGGTATCCAATCAAATCACTGTTGAAGGACGCAAGAAGTGCCGATATGATGTAACTATTCTCATCAATGGGCTGCCATTAGTACAGATTGAGCTAAAACGCAGAGGTGTAGAGCTGAAACAAGCATACAATCAGATTCAGCGTTACCACAAGACATCGTTCCACGGACTGTTTGACTACATTCAGATATTCGTAATATCCAACGGTGTCAATACACGCTATTTCGCCAACAACCCCAATCAAGGTTTTAAGTTCACTTTCAATTGGACTGATAAATCTAACAGTCCTTTCAATGAATTGAGTCTCTTTGCTGCAGATTTTCTTGATAAATGCACTCTCGGCAAGATGATGAGCAAATATGTCGTGATGCACGAGGGTGATAAATCGCTCATGGTGCTTCGCCCATATCAGTATTATGCAGTTGAGGAGATTATAGACAAAGTTCAGAACACCAATCGCAACGGATATATTTGGCACACAACAGGTGCAGGCAAGACTTTGACTTCTTTCAAAGTAGCTCAGCTTGTTTCTGAACTTGATGGGATTGATAAGGTGATGTTTGTTGTTGACCGCCACGATCTCGATACTCAGACTCAATCGGAGTATGATGCCTTTGAGCCAGGAGCTGTTGACAATACTTCCGACACGAACGAACTTACCCGCCGCCTCCAAAGCGATTCAAAGATTATAATCACGACTATCCAAAAGCTCAATGCTGCTGTGACTCGACTATGGTACAGCAGCAAACTTCAGGATATCAAGGATAGCCGTATAGTGATGATTTTCGATGAGTGTCACCGTTCTCATTTCGGGGACAGGCATAGGAACATTGTCAAGTTCTTCAATAATCTACAGATATTCGGATTTACCGGAACGCCTATCTTCAAAGAAAACTCTGTTGACGGACACACTACTAAAGAGATTTTCGGTGAATGCCTACATAAATATCTTATCAAGGATGCTATTGCAGATGAAAATGTGCTTGGTTTCCTTGTGGAATATTATCATGGCAATACCGATGTTAACAATGGTCATCAAAGCCGCATGCGTGAAATTGCACAATTCATTCTCAACAACTACAACAAATCCACCTACGAAGGTGAGTTTGATGCACTGTTTGCTGTGCAGTCTGTTCCCATGCTCGTTCAATATTACAAGATTTTTAAGGAACTGAATCCCAAAATACGTATCGGCGCCATCTTTACCTATGCAGCTAATGACAGTCAAGATGATGAAACTACCGGAATGTCAAATGGTTCATTCATCAGTGAACGTGTTGCAGGGGAAGATGACATGGAGGACATCATCAAAGACTACAACGAAATGTATGGCACATCTTTCTCATTGCAGAATTTCCGTGCATATTACGATGATGTCAACCTCCGATTGAAAAAGAAAAAGCCGGATATGCTTTCACTTGACCTTTGTCTTGTTGTTGGCATGTTCCTCACCGGGTTTGATTCAAAAAAACTTAACACACTATATATCGATAAGAATCTCGACTATCATGGGTTGTTGCAGGCGTTTAGTCGTACAAACCGAGTCCTTAACGAGCGAAAACGATTTGGTAAGATCGTTTGCTTTAGAGATTTGAAAGCAAATGTCGATGCATCTATAAAGTTGTTTAGCAACGGGGGTGAGGAAGGAATTATTCGCGAGCCGTATAAGGAAGTGAAGAAGGAATATGTGAATCTGACAAAGGAATTCCTGTCTCATTATCCCGACTCTCGTGTCGTAGATTATCTCCAGAGCGAAGAAGATAAGCGGAGGTTTATTTTAGCGTTCCGCGACATTATTCGGAAACACGCTGAGATTCAGATTTACGAGGATTTCAACGAAGAAGATCCGGATTTCCCAATGGACGAGCAACTCTATATGGACTTCCGAAGCAAGTACCTCGACATTCACGACACATTCGTTGATTCCAAGACTGTTCAAGATAATACCCCCTCCGATGATAACAGTGATGCCGAGACATCACTTGATGATATTGACTTCTGTCTCGAACTTCTCCATAGCGATATAATAAATGTCGCATATATCCTGAGCCTAATCGCAGACCTTGATCCCAATGCCGAGGATTATCCTGAAAAACGTCAGGAGATTCTTGAAACGATGATAAAGGATGCCGAATTGCGTAGCAAGACTCAACTGATTGACGGCTTCATTCTACAGACTGTTGATAATGACAAGGACGGCTTCATGCGCGACAAGAAAGCCGACGGCAGTATCGACCTTGAAGAACGTCTTAATCAATATATCCGTCAGGAGAAAGGACGTGCTATTGAACGCATAGCAGAGAAAGAAGAAATCCCTATTGAAGTAATCAACAAATATGTATCGGAATACGATTATGTTCAGAAAGAACAGACTGAGATAATCCAAGAGGCTTTGAAAGACAAGAAACTTGGACTTGTGGCTCGTCGACGTACTCTCAACCGTATTGTTGACCGACTCCGTAATCTAATAAGAACATTCAGCTGGGACTGATTAAGACCTAAACGAGAAATATAATTAGCCGATAAGATGAGCGAAGAACTTCAACAAAAATTGCGCACACAGCTGTGGGCTGTAGCCAATAATCTGCGAGGCAATATGTCTGCCAATGAATTCATGTATTTTTCGCTTGGATTCATATTTTATAAATATCTTTCTGAAAAGATTGAGAAATATGCAGATCAGGCTCTTGAAAACGACGAGATAACATTCAAACAGCTTTGGGAAAGTCAGGAAGAAGAGGCCATCGAACTTCAAGGAGAAGTTAAGAAGCAGTGCCTGGAAAATATCGGCTATTTCGTTGAACCGCAATATCTTTTTACTTCAATCATAGACCGTATTAACCGTAAGGAAAATATTCTTCCACAACTGGAGCGTTCTCTGAAACGAATTGAGGATAGTACACTCGGACAGGAAAGTGAGGAAGATTTCGGAGGACTTTTCTCGGATATTGATTTGGCATCGCCGAAGCTTGGCAAAACAGCTGACGATAAGAACAATCTTATCAGCAGCGTCCTTGTTGCACTTAATGGTATTGACTTCGGTGCAGATGAAGCAACGCAGATTGATATTCTCGGCGACGCATACGAATACATGATTTCTCAGTTCGCCGCCGGAGCTGGTAAGAAAGCCGGTGAATTCTACACTCCACAAGAGGTGAGCCGCATTCTCGCAGAGATTGTTACTCTCGGACATAACCGTTTGCGCAACGTATATGATCCGACTTGTGGCTCCGGCTCCTTACTTATTCGTGCTGCTAATATTGGTCATGCAGTCGAGATATTCGGTCAGGAAAAGAATCCTACAACCTACAACCTTGCCCGTATGAATATGCTCCTTCATGGCATCAAGTTCAGCAACTTCAAGATTGAGAACGGTGACACTCTTGAAGCAGATGCTTTCGGAGACAAACAGTTTGACGCAGTCGTGGCAAATCCACCGTTCTCAGCCGAATGGAGTGCAGCAAACAAATTCAACAATGACGACCGATTCAGCAAAGCCGGACGTTTGGCTCCCCGCAAAACTGCCGACTACGCTTTTATCCTACACATGATTTATCACCTCAATGATGGCGGAACAATGGCTTGTGTTGCTCCTCATGGCGTCTTATTCCGCGGTAATGCTGAAGGTGCGATTCGTCGTTTCCTTATCGAGAATAAGAATTATGTGGATGCAGTTATCGGACTTCCGGCAAACATCTTTTACGGGACACAGATTCCTACCTGTATAATCGTGGTGAAGAAATGCCGTAAGGAGGATGATAATATTCTTTTCATCGATGCCAGCAAGGAGTTTGAGAAAGTTAAGACCCAGAATAAGCTCCGGGAAGAACATATCCGCAAGATTGTCGAGACTTACCGTGACCGTAAGGAAATAGAGAAGTATAGTCACTGTGCCACTCTCCAGGAAATCGCTGACAATGATTATAATCTCAACATCCCCCGCTATGTTGACACGTTCGAGGAAGAAGAACCTATCGACATCAAGGCAGTCATGGCTGAAATCAAAGAGCTGGAGGCCAAACGAGAAGACCTCGATAAAGAGATTGAAGGCTACCTTCGTGAACTCGGAATAATTTAAGAGAATCTTATGAAAGGAGAAGATAAACATTTACTACGGTTCTTTGAAGGAGCGGATAAACGTTTCATTATCCCATTGTATCAACGTAATTACGACTGGGAAATAAAGCACTGCCGGCACTTGTTCCACGATTTAGTTAAACTTCATGAAGAAGGAAGGAAATCCCATTTCTTCGGTAGTATTGTTGTTGGGCGGGCGAATGATTACAATGATGATTATCTTGTCATAGATGGGCAACAGCGTATCACAACAATTTCTTTGTTGCTGATTGCTATGGTCAATGCGGCAAAGAAAGGAGACCTTAGATGCGATGACCCGAGAAAGATTGAAAAAATCTATAAGACATACATAGTTGATGAGTATCAGGACAATGAACGTAAGGTCAAATTAAAACCGATTAAGAATGACATGAAGTCATTTGATGCTCTGATATATGAGGAACCTGAAAAATATGTCACAGATTCAAATGTTACCCGAAATTATGAGCTATTTTATGACTTGATTAAAACATGCAATTTAACTCTTGAGGATATTTTTGAATCCATCAAAAAGCTTATAGTCATAGACATTCGCCTTGAACGTGATGATGATGCCCAACTCATTTTTGAGAGTCTGAACTCCACCGGATTGGATTTGAGTGAGGCAGACAAGATTCGCAATTATCTTCTTATGTCGATGGACAATGACGAGCAGGAACGGTGCTATGATAAGTATTGGAATAAGATAGAGGAGTATACGGATTATAATCCTACGATGTTTATCAGGGATTATCTGACAGTCTATACCAAATCAATTTCCAACATTGACAATCTATACTTTGAATTCAAGTCTTTCGTTGAGCGTATGGGCATGTCAAGAGAAGATGTTATGTCAGACATGACGGAATATGCTCGTTATTATAATATTTTCAGCAAATTTAAGTCAGAATCGCTTAAACTAAACGCCAAATTCAGACAGTTATCCACCATAGGCTCAACTGTAGGAATGACATTCTATATGGTGTTCCTCAAGTATGCCTACGATTATACCTTGACCAATGATCAGATTTTCGAAGTCTTCGACATTATAGAGGGCTATTGGGCCCGTCGTATAATGTGTGGATACCCGGCAAATGCTATGAACAAAGCTTTTGCAGTCCTTCACCATGATGTATTGCGTTTGTTGGAGGAAGAAAAGCAACGGGCACTTCCGGCATCTTCGTATGCCGAGGTTTTGAAATTTGTCTTGTTAAAAAGGCAAGGTTCCGGTGAATATCCTTCAGATTCCATATTGTCGGAAGGATTTAAGACGCGTCAAGTGTATAGAATCCCGATGGCTTATCGCTATTTTTTGTTTGAAAGAATGGAGAACTGTGATAACGCCGAAGGCAAATGGGAGAATATTGTGCCTCACATGGAGAAGGGCGAGTACACAATCGAGCATATCATGCCCCAAACATTATCGTCGGCGTGGAAACAGGAACTTGGCGCGGACTCTGAAAAGATTCATGAAAAGTATCTCCATACTTTTGCCAACTTGACGCTTACGGGCTATAACAGTAGTTATGGCAATCGGATATATGCAGAAAAGAAAGCGGGCTATGACCATAAAGGCAAGCACATTTATGGATTTAAGGATAGCCATTTCTCGTTAAGCAATTATCTAAAGGAAGTGGATCAGTGGACGGAGAAAGAATTGCTTGAACGACAACAGATTCTATATAACCGCTTCTTGAATCTGTGGCCGATGATTACTACAACTTTCAAGCCCGCTGAAAAAGACACTGACCACGTGTTCTTTGAGGATGAAGATTTGGAATTGACAGGCCGGTTTATTGCGGCGTTCTCATTCAAGGGTGAACGACATAAGGTAGATTCATGGAAAGACATGATTGTTACACTTTGCCAATTAATCTATAAAGATTCTCCATCATCTGTTAGAGTGCTGTGTAATGCTCGATTCTGGTTGCACGACAATCCCGGAACAGACAACTCTAGAACTCAATTCGCAGAAGGTTGTTATGTTCATTCGTCTTGTAGTACCAAAACAAAAATGAGTGAAATCCGCTACATATTCAATAAACTGAATATCGCTTCTTCAGAATTGGAATTTGAGTTAATTCCTCTCGCAGATTCTACGATTACAGATCAAACAGAATCAGAAAACGATTAATAGCCTATCCCTATGCCACAAGATAAGAAAGATAAAAACCTTAATGTTCCACCTTTACGCTTCCCCGGCTTCACCGACGAGTGGGATTCATGCAGAATTTCTGATTATGGAGATATTGTAACAGGTACAACTCCATCGACTAATCAAGAGGAAAATTACATAAATGGCGAATATCTGTGGGCATCCCCGTCAGACTTGGGATCAGAAAAATATATTCATGCCACACAGACAATGTTATCCAAAAAAGGTTTTGACAAGACACGAGTATTACCCCCAAATACAATTTTGGTCACATGTATTGGATCAACTATTGGAAAAATGGGAATGGCAAAACATCAAATGAGTACCAATCAACAAATTAATTCAATAGTAGTTAATGAAGGATTTGATGCCGATTTTGTTTATTATGCTATACAAAGTAAGTTCCCCCGTTATATATCCTCAATAGCGGTTCAAGCTGTTCCCATATTATCTAAAACCGAATTTGGGAAATTAATCAATACCAAATCATCTATAGAAGAACAAAAGAAAATTGGGTATTTTTTGTCCTTAATTGACGAGCGGATTGCCACTCAAAACAAAATAATTGAGGATTTGAAGAAATTAAAGTCCGCAATTTATGATAAAGTGTTTCACTCTTTGAAAGGAGAGCGGAGTTCATTAGGAGATGTGGCTGACATTATTAAAGGGAAGCAGATAAATGGCGAATTTCTAACGGAAGTTGGCGATTACTATGTAATGAATGGAGGCGTTGAACCTTCAGGATATTATCATAATTTCAATGTTTCACATAATACTATTTCAATAAGTGAAGGAGGCAATTCATGCGGGTATATTCAATGGAATAGCGCTCCATTTTGGAGTGGAGGACATTGTTATACATTACGGATAAAAAATTCGGCTATCGAAAATAAATATTTATATCATTTCTTAAAATGGCATGAGAATGACATTATGAGACTTAGAATAGGCTCTGGACTTCCTAATATTCAGAAAAAAGATTTGGCTAATGTAACAATCCTGATACCAAAAACTTCCGTCCAAAACCAAATCATACATTTGATGGATTCTATTGATGAAAAGATTGAGATCGAGAGTAAAGTCTCTTTAGTATTTTTTAGACAAAGGACATACCTGTTATCTCAAATGTTTATATGAACAGTTGAGATAACAAATATTTACGCTGATTTTGATACTGCGATAGCAACCGTTCCTCGTTATCGATTTTATTTTGATATGATTGGAGCACCGACACTATGTGGGATTGCTCTTTGAGACTCGGGATTCGGTGAAGTGTCTCAAAGAAGTCAATGACGGATATATTCAACAAACCATGATTCCTTGCCCCTTCACCTGCTATTTCTGAAACGCCTCGATACCATTTCTTTGACTCAAAGTAAAATGCTAAAAAATCAGAGTTCACATTGTCTGGATTGGGTCTAAAACAAAAATATAGAGGAGATAATACCCCGGCTTCGTAATAATCTAATTTTTTGATTGCTCCCCAAGGATGGTCCCCTGAATAACTTTTATTATATGCAAAATCTCCATTCCTTATAAGGAAATATGAAGATAGATTCTCACTTGCGACGTTCTTGTTGAAAAAATCTAACTGACTTACTAAGCCATATTGGGCGGCAATGGTAAGTACACGATTACACTTCAAGCCACTGTTTTTCTCTGTAATCCTATTACATGTTTCAGATAGCCTCACTATTTTCCAATCGTCACAGAAATTACCTAATCTTATATGAGGTCGCTTTTCAGAAGGAAGACAAAAGACTTTATCAATAATTGCGGACTTTAATTTCTTCAAATCCTCAATTATTTTGTTTTGAGTGGCAATC
>CABRKI010000120.1 GCA_902471455.1 uncultured Porphyromonadaceae bacterium
ACCCGAGTCTCCACCGTGAGAGGGTGGCGTGCTAACCGCTACACTAATCGGCCATAATAAGGCCGGGAAATATGGGAATTATTTCCCGGCTTTTCTGTTTTGCGGTGCAAAGTTAAGCATAAAATTTTAACCTTGCAAATTTCTGCGTCAAATAATGCAGAAATTTATTCAACTGCTTCCTGTGCGCCTTCGGCGTTTCCGGCTTCAGCTTCGAGAGCCTCCTTGGCTGCAGCCTCTTCGGCGGCGAGCTTTTCAGCTCTTTTCTTAGCCACGGCTTCGCCTTTGATGCGGTTTTTCTCAGCCTCTGCCTCAAGACGGGCTTTTGCGTCTTCGGCGGCTTTTGCATCGTTCTTGGCTTGGGCTGCATTAGCCTCTTTTTCGCGGGCCTGCTTCCAGGCATCGAAACGACGCTGTGCCTCTTCTTCGTTGAAAGCGCCTTTCTTAACGCCGCCACGGAGATGCTTCATAAGAAGCACGCCTTCTTTAGAGAGGATCGTACGAACTGTGTCGGTAGGCTGCGCACCTACTTCTACCCAATACAAAGCACGGTCGAAGTCTAAACTTATTGTAGCAGGATTAGTGTTCGGATTATAAGAACCTATCCTTTCAATAAATCTACCATCTCGTGGTGCCCTGCTATCGGCGACTACAATGGGATAGTAAGCGTAGCCTTTACGGCCATGACGCTGCAATCTGATTTTTGTTGCCATAAAACTTGCCGGTTGATTTGTTTAGGTTTATTGTTGATTATGCTTTGCCTTCCGGTCCCGGCAGGGTGCCGTGGGGCTTTAGCGGGTGCAAAGTTACTACTTTTTTGTTTTACTCGCAATTATTTCCACCATATTTTGTAAATTTGCATAATTTTTATGGTGAATATATATGGAAGATAACCCACTTTTGACCCGGCTTGAGGGTCTTGACGTAAGATTTGAGGAAGTATCAACACTTATAACCGACCCTTCCGTCATAGCCGACCAGAAGCGTTATGTAAGGCTGACTAAGGAATATCATGACCTGGAGCGCCTGCTCAAGGCCGCAAATAACTATCGGGCGTTGCTTTCCGGCATGGAAGAGGCAAAGGTGCTTCTCACGTCGGAAGACGACGAGGAGTTGCGCCAAATGGCGAAGGAAGAACTTGACCGCGCTTCCGGTAAGCTTCCGGAGGTGGAGATGGAAATAAAGATGCTTCTTGTGCCGGCAGACCCCGAAGATGCCAAGAACGCCGTAGTGGAGATAAGGGGAGGCACAGGTGGCGATGAGGCGGCTTTGTTTGCGGGCGATTTGTTCAGAATGTATCAGAAATTTGCCGAGAGAAAGGGATGGTCGCTTGAGGTTACTTCCACGAGTCCGGGAGCATCAGGAGGATATAAGGAAATTTGCTTCAATCTTGCCGGCGACGGCGTTTATGGCGTCATGAAGTATGAAAGCGGAGTGCATCGCGTGCAGCGCGTGCCTGCCACCGAAACTCAAGGCAGGGTACACACTTCCGCCGCCACGGTGGCGGTGCTTCCCGAGGCGGAAGAATTCGATGTTGAAATCAACGAAGGCGCCATCAAGTGGGATACTTTCCGTTCCGGTGGCGCGGGAGGTCAGAACGTAAATAAAGTGGAATCCGGGGTTCGCCTTCGTTACTTATGGAAAAATCCTGTGACCGGTGAGGAAGACGAGATTCTTATAGAATGTACGGAAACCCGCGACCAGCCCAAGAACAAGGAGCGTGCCCTCTCGCGCCTGCGCACGTATATATATAGCAGGGAGCGTGAAAAATATATTGCCGACATCGCCCAACGGCGTAAAACTTTGGTTTCTACCGGCGACCGCTCGGCAAAAATCAGGACTTATAATTTTCCGCAGGGGCGTATGACGGACCATCGCATCAATTATACTGTCTATAATTTGGCGGCGTTCATGGACGGCGATATACAGGAGTGTATCGACAGGCTTACGATTGCAGAAAACACCGAAAGAATGAAAGAGGCTGCCTTATGACCGTGGATATGACCCCGGACGGCTGCTGTTAAATGATGTGAATTTTCAGCCCGTCGTAGCATGGATGGATATGCGGTCCGAATTTATGCTCAAGGTCATGGTGGAAGCCTACTTCATGATTGAAATGGGTGAGGTATGCTTCCTCGGGTTTTACTTTACCGATGAACTCTACTGCTTCGTCGAGCGACATGTGTGCAAAATGTTTTCTTGGTCGCAATGCATTGACGACAAGCACTTTCAAACCTTCAAGTTTGTCAAGTTCCTCATCGGGTATGGTCTTCGCATCGGTAATGTAGGCGAAATCTCCGATTCGATATCCAAGAATGTGGAGTTTGCCGTGCATGACGGAAACGGGAATCACTTTCAGTCCATTGATAAAGAATGGTCTGTCAGCCACTTCATGTGTGGCGAATCCAGGGACACCCGGATAACGGTTTTCTCTGAAACAATAGTCTAATCGACGTTTGAGGTCGAGTAGCACATCCTTCTTGAGATAAATCGGGAAATCTCCTTCACCGCAAAATGGACGAAGGTCGTCGATGCCGCCCACATGGTCGTAATGGCTGTGGGTGATTAAAGCGGCGTCGAGCTGATATATACCGTTCTTTAGGGCTTGTTCTCGGAAGTCGGGCGACACGTCGATGAGTATTTCCATTCCGTGGGTTTTGACAAGAGCGGAAGCCCGGAGCCGTTTATCCTTGACGTAAGGTGAGCGGCATAGCTTACATGCACATCCCACTTCGGGGACACCTTTTGACGTTCCGCTTCCGAGGATTGTGATTTCCATCGAAGTGTCGATGAAGTTTACTTCCGGATGAAGCGTTATCCCCATTTTGCGTCTCACGGTGTCGATTATCCTGTCGGCCAGGCGCGTCACGTCGGACGCAGACGCGTTCCCCGCATTTGCAATTACGAGGCATTGTCGCGGATATACTTCCGCCCCGCCTATTTTAAGACCTTTAAGTCCCGAATGCTCGATGAGCCAGCCTGCGGGTATTTTCACACGGTGTTCATCCACGTGATAGCATGGGACGTCGGGATTTACCGCCAGCATCTCTTCCTCATAGAAATATCTGCTTACAATCGGGTTCTTGAAAAAACTGCCTGCGCTTCCGATTACTGCCGGGTCCGGAAGTTTCGTATTTCTTATGGCTACGACTTCATCCGCCACTTCCTTTATGGAAGGGGCATGACCGAGTTTTTCCTCCAACGATTTAAGGGGGCCGTATTCAAGATTCGCGGCAACTGTGGAAGGTGTTAGTTTGAAGCTGACCTGCAAAACTATGTATCTCCCTTTCCATTCGTGTTTGAAACGGCTGTCGCGGTAGCCGAATCCGCATTCTTCGTTTTTAAAAGTCCTGGTTTCACGTGTTGCGGTGTCAAAGCACTTGACGGAAAAAATCACATCTTTCGCTTCTACTCCGTAGGCTCCGACATTCTGAACCGGCGCCGCACCCACTTCTCCGGGGATACCCGCAAGATTCTCGACCCCGGCAAGCCCCGATTCAATGCACCATTCCACAAAGTCTGTCCATTTCACGCCTGCGCCGGCTATGGCATAAACGGTCTCGGCGTTTTTGTCGTAACGTTCTATCCCTTTTATGGCGGAATGCAATACGAGTCCGTTGAAATCGTTGACAAACAAGAGATTGCTGCCTTCTCCGATGTGCAAAACTTCATTGTTGATGAATTCTTCTGTCCTTGAGATTTTCAGAAGCTCTTTTTCTGAAGAGTATTCGGCAAAAATCGCTGCTTTTGCAGGGATGCCGAAAGTGGTGAGGCGGGTGAGGTCTTTATCGTGTTCAAACATTGTGGTGCGTTTCTTAACTTATGTGGTTTTATTGGCGTAATTTCGTCAGTATGCCGTCTTCAAACCAAAGCACGGTGCCGTCGGTGTAATGCCAGAGGTCAAGTGTCTGCGAATAGTCGTGTCCGGTATTCACTTCCTGTGGGTTGCCAAGTGAAAGTTTGCATTCTTCTTTCGTCATTCCTGTCCGCACTTTTCCTGAACAAATCAAATTCCATACGTCGTCTTCAATAGCAGGGAACTTGAGGCGCAGGTCGGTTATGTAAAAGACGTTGGAGAAAGCCCTGCTCTCTTTGCCAGAGTTGCCGAAATTCATAAAAGCCCAGGCTTCATCACCGTTGCCGTCTTTGAATTTCACTTTTATGGGGAATATAAGAGAGCCCGGCTCCACGTCGGTGACGGTGACCGGCACATATTTTTTGCCGGGAATCCTTTCCCCGTTGGCATCGTACCAAAGCGGCGAACGAGTCCAAAGAGTTTTCCCTACCAAAAGATTTCTTGCGGAGTCAATCATCTTAAGGTCGATGAGCATGGGTATGGCGTCGCTTGTGACAGTCTCCATGGCAACGGCGATGTCTTTGCCCGTGTTGTGGCGCAATATCATTTCGCCGCAGCTGAAAACTATTACTGCATCGCTGCTGCCGTCAGGTGCGATTCTCGACTCGACTCCTTCGTATAGAAGTGTTTTCCCCCCGAGGTTTACAGCATCAGGGTCTATGGGCAATCCTTGTTGGTCGAAAATCAATAAGGTGCGGTTGTCGGCGGCAATGAAGGGGCGTTTTACTTCCCATTTTTCCAATGGGTCGGCTGCCACGGGCCGGAAAAAGACTTCTTCTTCCGAGGGCTGGATGGCTTTCTTGTCGTCGCGTGAGAGGGATATCTTCTTGGTGCTTTCCACTCCTGTGAAGCAGGATGGCAACAGTGTCAGAGACATAATTGCCATCATGAAGCCTAATCCTTTCTTTGTAACGTGTATGTCGTGTTTTAAAAGTCTCAAAGGATGTTGCTGGATTGTATTGATGATTATAATTTACGGGAGAGTATGCAAAATTAGGAAAAAAACTTCAGATGTGGTTCATACTCCAATGAGTTTATAGCCGAGTTTGGAGTTTTTATCATCACCTATTAATTAAATAAAGTTTATGTTGAATATTTTTAACGCCATTAGGTTGTAGGATGATTGCGATTTTTGTAAATTTGCAACCTGATGAAACGTATTCTTTAATTTGATAGAAAATTGAAAAGAAACAGACCCTCCCGAAATAATCCTTCGCTAATTCGTTCTCTCCTCCCAGTGGTTTCGCTGCTGCTTGCTTTAGTGGTGCTGATAGTGGCGAAAGGGGCGTCTTCGGTCGGTGATTACGGACCATTGGTTTTACTTGGCACTTCCGTGCTCGTCTTGTCGCTGAGCCTGCCTACATTGGAACGAGTGCGTCTGGCTGACGGCATGAAGGCGAGCGCGCGTCAGATTTTGCCTGCATTGCCCATCCTTTTATTTATAGCGTTGCTTTCCACAACGTGGATGCTTGGGGGCATAGTCCCCACCTTCATACATTACGGGCTTCAGTTCTTGAATCCGACGTTCTTCCTCGTTTCCGTGTGCGCGGTGTGCGGATGTATTTCCATTTTTACCGGAAGTTCCTGGACCACGATAGCCACCGTGGGGGTTGCGTTTATGGGAATAGGGGAGATGATGGGATATGACGCGCCGTGGATAGCGGGTGCTACGATATCGGGGGCTTATTTCGGCGATAAGGTTTCCCCGCTCAGTGACACTACGGTGGTGGCATCGAGCAGTTGCGGCGTCGATCTGTTCACCCATATACGGTATATGATGTTCACTACAGTACCCTCGATGATAATTGCCCTTTCCGTCTTCATGATAGCCGGACTGTCGAGGACTCCTGTGGATTTCGTTTCAGGAGGCGCGTCAATGCTTGACAGTCTGCATTCCGAGTTTAATGTCACGCTTCTTTCTCTTGTGGTTCCTGCCATAACCATAGCGATGATTGCAGTCAGGGTTAACACAATCGTTACCCTTGCCGTCAGTTCATTGCTTGGCGTTGTGGCGATGATATCCCTTCAGCCTCAGATTCAAATTGATTCGTCGTTCTTTAGCGTATTATGGGGCGGCGCTCATTTTGAGACGTCCGACGCAGCATTTAACGAATTGGCTTCTACTTCCGGTGTGCTGGGCATGCTTCCCACTATTTTTCTTGTAGTCAGCGCCATGATATTCGGAGGTGTGATGATAGGGACCGGGATGTTGGGAACATTATCGCAATTCGTGACGGATCATTTGAAGAGACGCCGCTCGATAATCGGATCGACTGTTTGCGGCGGACTTTTGCTTAACGGATTCACAGCCGACCAGTATCTTTCTTTAATCATAGGGGCAAACACTTTCCGTGACGTATATGTGAAAAAAGGATATGACAAGAAGCTGTTAAGCCGCACGCTTGAAGATTCAGTGTCCGTTACGTCGGTGCTAATTCCGTGGAATTCATGTGGCCTGACCCAGTCGGCGGTTCTCGGGGTCTCGACGCTCGCGTATGCTCCGTATTGCGTGTTTAATTATTTATCGCCGGTCATGTCGATTGTGGTGTCGGTAGTGGTTCTCGGTTTTAGGAAAAGAATGTCGGGAAAACTTAAATTTGTATCGAATTGAATATTAGTTATATGCAGATGTGTTGCTTGCGGATATGAAGAAAAATGTTGAAAAATCTGAAAAATGATTTTGCAGATTCAAAAAAAATATCTAACTTTGCACTCGCAAAACGGAACGATAAGGTTCTAAAAACGGCGGGATAGCTCAGTTGGTTAGAGCGTCGGATTCATAACCCGGAGGTCCCGAGTTCAATTCTCGGTCCCGCTACAAAATCGCAGTCGGCATTTGTCGGCTGCGATTTTTTTGATTCTAATTTTGGGAAGAAAAATAGAATGGAACTTAACTTTTTTAACATTTGGAGTGTTAAATCAGTAGGATATTTTCTCTCTCAATCCGCGTTTGCCTGCTCGTTAAAAGGCAGAATCTAATTAATACATTCTATGACAACGATGTATGAGATGATTATGGACCTTCCGCTCTTTAAAGGGGTTGGTAAAGACCATGTCTCGCTGTTTCTTGAAAAAACCAATATAGGCTTCCGTAACTACAACGGAGGAGAGGTGCTTGCGGATGTAGGAGAGGCCGTCCGCATGGTCAGGTTCGTGATATCGGGAGAGATAAACATTATCCACCGGCTTGAAGGCGCGGGTGTCACCGTCGAAGAACGTACGGGATTTGGAAAGGTGCTCGGGGCCGACAGGCTTTTCGGACTCGACACCGGCTATCCTTATAAGGCTGTGGCGGTTACGAGAACAAGTATAATGGAATTCAGCAAAGAACAATATATAAATCTGCTCCATTCCGATAATATATATATGTTGAATTTCTTCAATTATCTCTCTTTAAGGGCGCAGCGCCCTGTTGATGCCATGAAACGCTACTGCCATGGCGGCATCGGCTCAAGGGTGCGTCAGCTTGTGTGTGTGCTTACCGACCCGGGAGCGAAAGGGGTTGTCGTCAACGGCAGCGACGAGGCTCTCGCCGAATATTGCGCCACCACAGAAGAGGCCATAAGGGACTGGAAGCATAAAATACGTATGGAAATGCTTGCTGAGTGTGATTCTGAAACCATAAGGATTCTTTCGCGTGGCCGTTTCCTGGAGATTTAGCTTTTTGTGGGATTCCTGGGAAAATAAACGGGGCATAGGTTTCTTGATTCAGGAAAAATAATTAAATTTGCGGGGAAGATGGTTTCCCAGTTATGGAAGAAATCGCTGAATTTTGAAACCTTGTAAAATCGTAATAATGTCATCAAAAAATTCACTTAAGTTCCGTCTCGCGGTTCTTAACTTTCTTGAATTTGCCGTGTGGGGGTCATATCTGACTTCGCTTGGCAATTTTTTGTTTAAAAACGGTCTTGGCGACCAGATCGGTTGGTTTTATGCCATGCAGGGGATTGTGTCGCTTTTTATGCCTTCCGTGATAGGTATTCTTGCCGACCGTTGGCTCCAGGCACAGAAGATGTTGAGTTTGTGCCATCTGATTGCCGGTCTGTTCATGGCTCTCGCAGGTTTCTATTGCATGTCGGCTGACGTGATAGGTTTTGCTCCGCTTTTCACTCTTTACGCCGTGTCGGTGGCCTTTTTCATGCCCACCATCGGCCTGAACAATTCCGTGGCTTTCAATGCGCTGACCAAGGCGGGGCTCGACACTGTGAAAGATTTCCCCCCTATAAGGATTTTCGGCACTATTGGATTTATATGTGCCATGTTGTTCGTGAATTTTGTCGGTCCGGAAGGCGCCGCTTTCCAGACGTCTTACATGCAGCTTTTTGTTTCGGCGGCTTTCAGTATGGTCATGATGGTCTATTCTCTGACAATGCCCGAATGCCCTATAAGCAAAGGCGACAAATCGGGAAGTCTCATCGACCGTCTTGGACTCCGGGCTTTTTCTTTGTTCAAGCAAAAGAGGATGGCGGTGTTCTTTATTTTCAGCATGATGCTTGGAGTTTCGTTGCAGATAACCAACGGATATGCAAATCCTTATATCACATTTTTTAAGGAAATTCCGCAATACGCCGGGGCGTGGGCGGCACAGAACGCAAATGCCTTGATTTCACTTTCGCAGATAAGCGAGACCCTCTGCATTCTTCTCATACCTTTTTGCCTAAAACGCTTCGGCATCAAAGGGGTGATGTTGATGTCTATGTTCGCATGGGTGCTCAGATTCGGTTTTTTCGGCGTCGGGAATCCGAGCGACGGTCTTTGGCTTATGATATTGTCGTGTATCGTCTATGGAATCGCCTTTGATTTCTTTAACGTAAGCGGCGGCCTTTATGTCGATAAGGAGACCGACCCGTCGATTCGAAGCAGTGCCCAGGGGCTTTTCATGATTATGACCAACGGATTCGGTGCTACGATAGGTACGCTTTGTGCGATGGCGATAGTCAACCATAATGTGGTGGCCACCGACCCGGCCGGAGTTCAGCTTGAGGGATGGCGCATGTCATGGTATATATTCGCAGGCTATGCACTGGTGGTTGCAGTGTTGTTCTGGATTTGTTTCCACGACAAAAAGGCCGATGAGTCCAGAATATCGGCAAAGGAAATCTCGGAGGTTGAAAATGCCGACGGAGGCGGAATGACAATAGAATAAATATGATACAGTTTTATGCACCTGACATAGAGGCTACCGGGCTATTGCCGGAATCGGATTCCGCCCATTGTTGCCGTGTGCTCCGGATGAAGGAGGGTGACGAAGTGACGGCGGTTAATGGTAAAGGACGTCGTTTCCGGTGTCGGATTGTGGAGGCGCATCCCAAGCATACTGCGGTAGAAATCCTCTCGTTTGAGGAAGTGCCTGACCATTGGGGGGCTGACATAACATTGGCGGTTGCTCCCACCAAACATTCTGACCGTATGGAATGGATGCTTGAGAAGGCGGTGGAGATTGGTATAAACAGGGTTGTGCTGATAAAATGCAGCCGGAGCGAACGGAAAGTGATGAAACTCGAACGTCTGGAGAAAGTGATGGTTTCTGCAATGAAGCAAAGTCTGAAAGGTGTGCTTCCTAAATTGGAGGAGGTGACAGACTTCAATAGGTTTGTGGAGTCGGTGGATGCCGGTGTCCAGAAGTTTTTCGGATATTGCGACGAATCGCGTCCGCGTTGTGAATTTGTAAGGAGTTGCAAGCCGGGAGTGCCGGTGGTCATAATGATAGGACCGGAGGGTGACTTCTCTCCGGAGGAGGTGGCTCATGCCGAATCATGCGGCTTCACTGCAGTGACTTTCGGAGAAAGCCGTCTGCGTACGGAAACTGCCGCTCTCTATGGTGTGGCGGCAGTGCATATAATAAATCAAATGAACCGGTGATGATAATCATGGAAAAATAATAGATTATGACAAATGATATAAGGAAATATCTTGAATCGAGCGAAAACGATAATTTTTTCCTTTTTGCAGGCCCCTGTGTGATTGAGGGTGAAGACATGGCCCTCGACATAGCGGAACAAATGGTAAAAATAACGCGACGTCTTGACATCCCCTATGTGTTTAAAGGGAGTTATCGCAAGGCCAACCGAAGCCGTATCGACTCGTTTACCGGCATCGGCGACGAGAAGGCTTTGAGGGTGCTTGAGAAAGTGAGAAATACTTTCGGAATTCCTGTCGTGACCGACATCCACCTCCCGGAAGAAGCCGCTATGGCCGCCGAATGTGTCGATATCCTCCAGATTCCCGCTTTCTTGTGCCGTCAGACCGATTTGCTTATGGCTGCCGCAAGGACCGGGAAATTCGTTAATATTAAGAAAGGTCAGTTCCTTTCCCCCCGGGCAATGGCGCATGCAGTAGGGAAAGTGAGGGATACGGGAAATGACAATGTGTCGGTTACGGAACGAGGCACCACATTCGGCTATCAGGATTTGATTGTTGACATGCGTTCTTTCCCTGAGATGAAGGAAGCTTGTGGATGTCCGGTAATAATCGATGCCACTCATTCGCTTCAGCAGCCTAATCAGGCGGCGGGAGTCACGGGCGGTCTTCCCGGCTTGATTTCCACCATAGCTATGTCTTCGCTTGCTGCAGGTGCCGACGGTGTGTTTATGGAAACCCATAGGAATCCGTCGGTTGCCAAAAGCGACGGAGCCAATATGCTTCCTCTTTCGGAGATGGAGAAACTGCTTGAAAAGCTCTGCATGATAAGATGTGCCTATAACGAGGCTGCAAAGCTCTAAATAGCGTTATGACGTTAAAGGTGGAGGAACGCTGATATTATCGGAGGCTGATATTATCAAAGAATACAGATATTATTGCCGGATAATGATATTATAATATGAAACCGGGCGCGTAAGAGTAGATCGGAAGAGCGGTTCAGCAGGAA
>CABRKI010000121.1 GCA_902471455.1 uncultured Porphyromonadaceae bacterium
TGCTGCCTCCGAGTCAACCTTTTAACCTAAAACAATCTTATTTTACTATCAATTTTGAAACGCATGTGCCGTCGGCTGTCTCAATAGAGAGCATATATATGCCGGGAGCTACGTCACTGACGTTTACAGTGTTGTTTTCGGGTGCGTTTACTACCTTGGCAATCGACCCTGAAATGCTGTAGATTTGTACTGTTTGCACGGGAGTATCGACATTGACAGTGAAGTATTCTGTAGCGGGGTTGGGCGATACGCTGACTACAGTGCGCTTGTCAACCGTAATATTGTCTATGCCTGATGATTCTGCAATCTCTTTGCGTGTGCGGTATTCTATTTCCATCTTGTCGGGATTTTTGGCGGGGTCATAACCCTCCTGACGGTAGTGATAGCAATATACCTGATTATTGACGGCAGACGTGAAGAGGAGGTCGCCGTTGAGATTGCGGAGACAATAGACTTTATCACCGTTGGCGTCGATGTTGGATACTATCTGCGGCACACCGTCGGCTTTGTCAAGACGGATGAGTTTGGTGTCGGTTGCGGTTGTGCCGTCGAGATTTCCTTCGTTCCACCAGTAAAGCGACCCGCCTACAACGAGAGGTTCTTTAACCCAATTGCACCCTACGCCGGGGGCGAAGTCATACTGCAACCACACTTTTTCCCCGTCATAGCAGTGTAGTTCGCCTCCATGATGCGACTCAACGGCTGCGTCGAATCCGGTAGCCGCGCAGAACAGATAGAGACCATCGAAGACAACGCCTGCGTCGGGGTATGAGTTGTTGGTGTTTGTGGGTTCGTAAGTGAATATGTCGAAGAATTTCATGTTGCCCTTCTCAAGGTTGGTGGCTCCGAGTTCATTGCCGATTTCGGGGCTGAATGAGCGGAAAAGGATCTCTCCATTATAGGGCTCGCCTGTGGCGGTAACCCCGCCGCCGTTTCCAAGACCGTTGGCTCCTACTGTGGGATTGGTGTTGAAGATTTCGTAGGTGCCTTCCTCCGTGCCGTCTGATGCCCAGGGCTCGTTGCCCGACTCCATCGACCATGCTTTAAAAAACAGCTTCTCGTTGTAGAAATTCTGCATGTGGGCAAGAGCCGGGGAAAGGGTTGATGCTCCGTCGTTCTTTCCGAGGTTCGGCTCAAGGTTGATGTCTTTCACAAGATAAGTGCCTTCTGTGGTGCCGTCTGTCACCCAAAGTTCGACACCGTGGGTCACCCCTTCTTTGTCTGCTTCTTCAGCCTTGAAGAATACGCGGCGTCCTACGCGCATGTTGGCACCCCAGCGGTTGTCGGCTTCCTCCTGACCGGGGAATATGCAATCAACCTCTTTAATCATCCTGGTGCCGTCTTCAGTGCCATCCGTAATCCAGAGGTACTGCATCTTTGTGCCCTCGACAGCCATTTCGCTCTCAAAGTCCATGGCGTAGAAAATCATCTGGGTCTCGTTGAGCTGGCAATACCCTTTTGCATTGGAACTTTCAAGTTCATGCACATCCTTGAGCATGTGGGTGCCTGCTTCCGTACCGTCGGAAATCCACGGTTCATAACCGTTTTCGCCGTCGGTGGCCGTGAAGACAACCTTATCATTGAATCGTGTAATCCACTGGATGTCGGATGTCGCGAGGCCGGGGTTGATGTCCTTGACCATCTTTGTCCCTTCCGGGGTGCCGTCTGTCACCCAGAGTTCCTCTCCGTGGTCGGTGTCTTTAGCCGAGAAGAATGCCTTGTAGCCTTTCTCGGGAGAGCCGGCGACAGCCATGTTTTTCTGTCCATATACCTGTTTGTTTTGGCTGATGTTGGCGGTGACCCCTGCCGGAAGAAGGGCGGTCATTCCCTCGGGAAGTGCGTTCGCAAAAGCTCCTGTCGAGCATAATAGCGCTGCTGACAGAATCAATGATTCTTTTTTCATGTTATTATTGGTTTATAGGGTAAAATTTATTTATTGTCTGCTGATAGTTGTGGTCCGCGTTGTTTAAGCATTTGTTTAACCTCTTCACGGGCTTTGTCTCTATCTTTCGAGAATATCGCCTTGATACGTTCCATGTCGAATTTTGCAGTCCTGTCATAGGTGTAGATTCCGTTCTTTTCAAGCTCTACATCGACAATTTGCGTGTAACAGAAACCTGCGATATGGTCAAGGCTTAGAATCACATTGACCTGTTCTTCAAGTCGCTTGTAGTATTCCTCGAGTGTGCGTGGTGCGTTGCCGTAGCCCCAGAAGGCTTCTTCTGTCGCAACTTCGGGTGCGTCCATTTTTTTATTCCATTGGATACCGCCGAATTCGTCAATCATATAGCATTCTCCTTTGGGCCCGCAGCTTTCTTCCGGGAAGTTGTGCCATGGTTTTCCTTCGGAATTAAGGCTGAGCAGTTTATGGAGGGCTATGGGATCCTGCACATAGGTGTGTTCGGCATATATGTCTGTAAATCCGGCATGATGGCCTCCGCTTGACGCTACGACAGGGCGCGTCCTGTCAAGGTTTTTAGTCATGAAATAAAGGTCGTTGGTCAATCGGTCGCGCTGCCCGTCAACATCTTTAATCCAGTTCTCGTTCAGAGGAGACCAGGCAATCAGGGAAGTTACATTATAGTCACGGTCGATACATTCATGCCATTCTGCCAGCATATTGCGTGCTGCAACCTTATCGGTCCAGTTCATGCCCCAGCTTGCTGATTCTCCCCAGGTAAGGTAGCCCAGCTTATCTGCCCAATAGAAATAGCGGGGTTCAAATACTTTCTGATGGAGTCTGGCTCCATTGAACCCGGCAGCCTTGCCAAGTTCGATATCCCTTTTCAGCTGTTCATCGGTAGGTGCAGTCCATTGTCCGTCGGGATAATAGCCTTGGTCAAGTACAAGGCGTTGGTAATAAGGCTTGTTATTGAGGTAGAATACGCCATCCCGCAACTCGGATTTCCTCATTCCGGCGTATGAATTGACCTTGTCGATGGTTTTACCGTCCTTATTGATTACTGAAAATTCAATATCATACAGGAATGGGGTTTCAGGTGACCATGTTTTCGGATTTTTTATTCCTGCGGCTATAAAAGTGTTGTTGCTTGCAGGGGCGCTCTTTTCAAATATCACTTTGTTCCCATCCTTAATCTTTACATTGAATTTTGAAGAACCGTCGATATTATAAAACTTGGGCTCGAAAACAAACTGGCTTCCGTCAAGGTCGGGAGTGATGCGGCATTGCTTCAACGCCATCTGGTCAACGGCTTCAAGCCATACGGTCTGCCAGATGCCTGTGACACGGGTGTAGAAGCATTCGTATGAATTGAGACGGCGTGACTGCTTGCCCAGGGGTTGCTGCCATGATTTCACGTCGTCTTCGACATAGACAACCAAATCATTGTTTTCTCCATATTTTATTGCGTCTGACAAATCGACGGCAAAGGAGGCTCCCCCGCCATAGTGTGTAAACAATGATTTACCGTTGATAAAAATTTCGGCACGGTAATCGACGCCTCCGAAATTCAGCAGAATCTTTTTCCCGTTCCACTCTTCGGGTATCGAAAAATCACGATGATACCAGAGGGCATTTATAAAGTCGGTATGACCTACGCCTGACAGCGGACTTTCAGGACAAAAAGGGACTGTGATTTTTTCGGTAAAACCGTTGGTTTTTTCCAGGCCTTTCTCTTTTCCGCTCTTACCGAAGTCGAACTGATAGGTCCACTCTCCATTGAGATTGACCCATGAGTCACGCTCGAATTGAGGACGCGGATATTCCGGTCGGGGAATGTCTGCGGGCCGGGATGCGGAAATCGGAATTACTAAGGCGAACAACGCCGCCAGAGTCATAAAACGTTTTCGAATCATATTATTAGGTTGGTTAAACTTTACGTCGGCAAAATTACTTTGCTCGCCTCACTATCATGGGTAATCCTGTGTTTTATGTGGGTAATCCTGTCCATAGGAGTCTGGAAAAAACGTATTATTATCTGATTTGCGCAGATTTACCCATACGATAGACATTCTTACCCATCCCTATGCCGATGGTTTTGTATTTTTGCACAGGTTAATTCCGGCAGGCATTCTCGCCTGTCGTTTCATGTATCACAAATCAAGTAATAATGAAAACAGATATTCAGATTGGATTGGCAATAATAGCTGTCATTGGCCTATGCGGGGATTGTGGGACAGTAAAGGCCGACACCCATAAGGAAGAGTTGATGTTGGCGGATCCCACGGTTTTCCCCGGCAATGGAAAATATTACATGGCGGGGACGCAAGGAGGTAATCCGGCAGGATTCACAGTATATGAGTCCGATGATTTGATTAATTGGTCAGCAACGGACAGCCTGCCTAACCTTTCGGTCGGTAAGTCTGTTTTCGGCACCTCTAAATTCTGGGCACCCCAGTTTTTTCCACTCGACGGCAAAATCGGGATGCTTTATACCGCCAACGAACAGGTTGCCATTGCCCATGCCGATTCGATTGACGGAAGATATATAGGAACCGGATTGCCTATAGACGCTTCGGAGAAAAATATCGACCCGTTCCTGTTTAAGGATGACGACGGAAAATACTATCTCTATCATGTCCGGTTCAATAAAGGGAACTATATATGGGTGGGAGAATATGATATAGAAAACAATGTGATATTGCCGGGTACTCTGAGAAAGGTTTTGGATAACGACCAGAGTTGGGAAAATACCGGTATTTTTGAAAGTGTGCCTATAATGGAGGGCCCTACTGTTATAAAGTTGAAAGACACATATTATCTATTTTATTCGGCAAATCATTTCATGAGCCCTGATTATGCCGTAGGATATGCTGTTGCAAAGTCTCCTTTGGGACCCTGGATAAAGAATCCTGACAACCCTATAATCCATCGAGATATTGTCGGTGAAAATGGAGCCGGCCATGGTGACGTGTTTGTTGACAATGACAGGGAGTATCGCTATGTTTATCACGTACATAATTCAGACTCTGTGGTTTCACCTCGCAGGACGCGCATAGTGGCGTTGAATCTTGCGCCAAATGATAACGACACAATCCCGTTTAAGATTACTGTAGATGCCGGCAAGATAATAAGAGCGCTTAGAATTTCGAGCCGGTAGGTCAGGAATGTCTGATGTCTTGACCAAAGTTCAGTTACATAATTTCTACAAAGAGTCACTGGCGCATGGCTATAAGGGGCGGTCTGTGCCAAAAAACCGCCGGGGCATTCGTTGACGGCACGCGCACCGGCAAATACGGTCTCGGCAAGGACGACCTCATTGTGGATGAGAAAGGCAACAGCACGATTTCCGTGGCCGATTATGCCAAGGCTATGGTCGATGAACTCGAAACGCCGGCCCACCATAAGGAGCGTTTCACAATCGGATACTGATCAGCGTTGACAATGATGCGGTATTCGGTCAAAGCATGACAATAAGACTCAAAAATACGGAAAATGTTCTGAACGATGTGATTGTCGTTGCCTATGGCACCTCCACAAAAGGTGCTTTTACAGGTTCTGCATCGGTAGTCAACAGGCATCCCACCATTACTTGAATATACACCCTGTGAAAAGGTATATTTATTGCGTCAGGAACACTCGCCAGCTTCCTTCTTTCTCGCCGCGTTCCACATATTTTTTTGAGATGAGTTGGTTGAGAAGTTTTTGAATGGCCGTGATGCTGATGCCGGTTTCTTCTTTCATGTCTGCGAGTGTTAGTGTAGGCTGTGTGCGCATGGCGTTCAGGATTTTTGTGTAGTTAAGCGTGCGGAAGGCTATTCGTTCACCGTCATACCACCATACGTTTTCATTCTTCTCGCTGACAAACAATACATCATTATACACCTCTGTTGCCACTAACTCGTTAAAATATTTTAGGAACGGGCGTATATCCTTGATGTCTGCATGGGCTCCCTCGTTCGGCACAGGGCCTACTTCAAGGTCTGCCTGATGCAGTGCCTCCATATATTCACTTTTCTTGCGGCTGCGGACTACAATCATCGGATAATTGTGGCGAGTGAGAATATAATTCACCATCAGTAGGGCTATACGTCCGTTGCCGTCTTCAAACGGGTGGATGCGGATATAGCGGTAATGGAACAACGCAGCCAACTCAACGGGAGATAGTTTCCCCTCCTGCTCAGCAGTATTGTACCAGTCAACCAAATCGGCCATAAGGCCGGGTGTTTCTTCCGGGGAGGCATATTCGAATCTGTCGCCGTATCTTGTGATTACGCTGTTGGGGCGTGTCTTATATTGTCCTGCGTGTATAACATAGCTTGTCTGCACACCTCCGGGCAAATTACGATAGACTATGTAATCTTCGCGTAAAAGGGTCTTATGTAATGTCCGTATAAAATTCTGCGTCAAAGGTATATCCTTAACAGCAGCTTCTTCCGTCATCATCCGCAGACCGACATTACTTGCTGTCATTTCCTCAACGTCGCGTACATTGGCCTCGCCGATTATCTTGCCGAATAGCAAAAGGATTTCTGTCTGCCCGTAAGTCAGCGTGTTGCCCTCTATATGGTTGCTGTTGTAATTGAAATCCACTGTAAAACGACGGCTAAGTCTCTCCCTGTCTTTCTCAGATAGCGGCTGTATGTCCTGCCAAGCTGCAATCGCTTTTTTGATATTGAGATACTTCATACGGAATTTGTGTTATATCCGCACAAAGTTAGCAATAAATTCTGAAAAAGGTTGTATTGATATAACCTTTTGGATGTTTTTACGCTCGATAAGCACTCTAAAATTACGAAAATAGCGTATAATCCCATACGCTCACTAATGTAGGCTCTGGGTTGCCTGTGATGAAAGCGGAGTTTATACGCTATGCCGTATTCTGCGCCCATCTGAATGTATCCCCGGACATTTGCGGTGATTTTCTTTGCTTCCCAACATGCATCGGCTTTCAGCCGACATGCATTAAGAAATTACTCGCGAATTACATTTCAATGTTCTTCGTATATCTACAACGCAAAAGTAGCTATAAAAGTCTGATTCTTGGCTGTTTTCAGTATTAAAAAATCAATATGCGGGCGAGATGGACTCACAGACTATAATAGCCTCCTGTCTTTTTAGAACCTCGATATTCTATGATATTCAGCTCTACCAAGTGCTTCAATGCCCTCTTAATAGTTATGATGCTCTTGTCAAATTTATTAGCCATAGCAACTGCGCTGATACCGGGTGACGTGATGATACTATTAAATATCAACTTTTCTGTATCATTTATCGTATCATTTATCGTATCATTTATCGTATCATTTATCGTATCATGATTTTGACCCGATAAATCCGGGCGCATAAATATCACTTTGACCACGCCTCTTTCATCGGTTACTCTCGGCTGGGGTAGTCCTGCACGCTTGCACTCCTCGAATATCATTGACAGACCTCTGCCCCAATGCTCGATTACTCCACTGTAATACATTACGCGGGCAATAGTCTCGTTTGGCGGTTCCGATGTATGGGAGGCGAGTATCCGGGAGCCGTATGTAAGTTGATTCGCCGGTATTACATCGGGAAGCATACCTGCGTTTTCAATCTCTATTCGGTCATCATATATCGCAACACCGACGGAGGCAGTCTTTCTCCAGTCCATGTGAGCCAAAGCGTTGGCACAACACTCTCGTAAAGCTGTTATAGGAACTTCCAGCTCATCCTTCCGATACATACTCTCCATTCGGCTTGTTACCGACAGATGTTTCAGGAAGAAAGGAGTGACTTCGTTGAGCAAATCAAAGATATTACCCTCAATCTGCTGGTTGTCGATAAACTCACGTTTGTCTATACCTCGGAAACGGGCAAGACGGATGATGCAGTTGTGATAGTAAAAGAAGTCCTTGCCGAAAAGAACGGCGGCGGCATTATTATAGACACCGTTCTTAAGCACCTTGAATTTTTCAAGAATGGCAATCGGATTGTGGGTATATGCCCCATCCTTCAACCTTCCTAATTCAAGAGCCTGCCGAATAGCCCAATGAATACGGCTCTCGTCAAGATCCCCAAATTTCAAATTCTCGTTAGGCAACGCATCCCATTTGTATTTGAGACCGCCACGGTTCATAATCATACGCGAATATTTATCGTGCGGCATGACAGATGTAACACTGTCGTGCCGTTGATAAGGTCTGCCATCGTATGAATATGGTCTATCGGGATTATTTCCCTCTGCTTCAAATACAATCAGTTGTTTCTCCGAATCTTTCAGTTTGATATATTTCTGTCGGATTTCAACGGAAGGCTCGAAACGGCGCAATGCCTCTCCAATAATGCGTGTGGTTTTGTCGCCGATTTCCTGACCGATGATTTTGCCTGAATTATTAATACCAAAGATTACAATGCCACCGGTGCCGTTGAGCATACCGCATAATGTTTCCATACCACGGTTAAGCTGTCCGGTGGTCTCCTTAAACTCGACATCGGCACCTTCGTTGCCTGATACGAGTTTTTTTATGTGTTCCAAAGAA
The DNA here is from genome assembly GCA_902471455.1 of uncultured Porphyromonadaceae bacterium. Lineage (GTDB taxonomy): Bacteria > Bacteroidota > Bacteroidia > Bacteroidales > Muribaculaceae > Lepagella. The sequence goes on from CABRKI010000121.1 coordinate 8,413, forward strand.
AGTTCCATAGTGCTGTTCCTGAATCACAAAATTACGAAATTTTTCTGATAAAAAGGCTCTATACCAGTAATCTTGATAGAAAGGCTGCTGATTAGAATTATTTTCGTTAAATTTGTATTATGAAAGCGTTAAGTCGTTACATTGCATGTTCCCTTATAGGGTTGACGGTTGGTCTCCCGGGCTATTCACGTACGGTATTGTCGGAAACTACAAAAGAGCCCCTGATATATGCCAGCGTCGGTATTATAAATCGGAATCTTGGTACGGTTACTGACTCTTTAGGCAGGTTTTCATTGAGTGTGCCGGTTGAATTCATTAACGATTCTATTAGAATCTCTGCTGTGGGGTACGTTCCTAAAACATTTGCCGTAAAGGATATCGCCGCCATACCTGATACGATTTTTCTTGCTGATGATGCCGTTTTGTTGAATGAGGTGGTGGTGAAGCCACTGAGGATAAAGCATAAGACGGCGGGACGAAAAGGGGATGGCGGTTTTATTTACATAGAAGTGGAAGGATATAAGGCTGCAGGCCAAGGCTTGGCGATTCCATTGAAGGTGAAAGAACGTGCGTGGCTTAAGGAATTTGGATTTGCGATTATGACCGACAACGCTCCCCTTTCCCACATGAAGTTTAGGGTCAACGTCTATCGGAAAGAAGGCGATGAATATATATTGGAGAACATGCACCCGATATATTTTGACTATGATAAATCACAACTTCACGACGGACTGTTCACATATAAGTTTCTCCGGGAAGTCATGTTGGAGGATGGTGATTTCTACGTAGAACTTGAGTTCCTCGAAAATTTTTCGAATGAATACTTTATCATGAAATCCAAACCTCTGACCGGTAAGACCCGATACAGATATGCCAGCCAGTCTAAATGGGAAACCCTACCTTTCGGAGCGCCTGTTTATATCGAATATGACAGTGTGGAATAAATGCGTTGTCCTCTGCTTTACATTTATTACCTTGATGGACAGTACTTTATAATTATGTATTTTTTGATTTATATATCGGTGTAGTTATTTCCGATATGCTCTTCCCGTCATCAATTAAAAGTGAGGTCCCCAAAATCTTTTTCGGGTCAGGAAATCTGACTTTATAAAAAAGAGAGGCGATAAATCATCTCTCTTAGTGTGATCCCGGTGGAGCCGGGATATATCGTTGTAACTAAGTAGTATTCAGAATATTGTAATGCCGTCAAATCCGTTGTTCACGAATTGCACACGACACTATTTCAATGTTCTTCCCCATTGTTCCATCGGGATAATGCAAAGTTAATGCTTTTTCGCCGATTACCAAGCATCTATGGCGTTAAAATATCATACCGTCATAGCATGGCGGCTATCTGTTTTTCGACAGCTGTGCGAATAAACGAATTGATTGAAACTCCCGCTTGCTTGGCAAGATATGCCACACGGGTGTGAATGTCGGGAGTAAGGCGTACGTTAAGCGAGCCGGAATAACTTTTGTGGGGTTCGATGCCTTCCTCCGCGCAATAAGCAAGGTAATCGTCAACCGCCTCGTGAAAGGCGTTGGTGAGTTCGGCGACGCTTTCGCCTTCAAAATTCACAAGTCCGTCAATGCCTTCGATTTTACCGAAGAATACGCCGTCGTCCTCGCTGAATGCCACCGAGCCGATAAAATCTTTATATTTTAATGTATTCATATCAGTCCTTCATTTTTAAGATAATCATAAACCTGTTTCATAACGTATCCTTTGATGATATTTCCCGGATGAGGTTTGTGAAGCATTATCGGCTTCTTACCTTCTCCCTTGAATATCACGCGAGAGCCGGATGTTTTGCCCTTGTTGCCCGGAACATATCCCAAAGCGACAAGGAGTCGCCTCATTTCCTCCCATGTGAAGTCATTGGGGAGAGCCGAGAACCGGGCTATCAGTTTTTCTTTTGTTCCCATGCTGTTTTATCTTGGCACAAAAGTAACTAAATTTTAGTTGCAAAACAAATCTACGGATATGAAAGTTCGTGAAAGCGTGGATAAATGGCGTTCTTTCGGAATGTCTAGTCCTGAAAAATCTTGACACCGCAGACTGCTTAGATTTTCCTTTGTGGTGCAACGGTGGTGCAAATGGAGCAAAAGAAAAACCTCAACTCTCTGAATTTTAAAGAGTTGAGGTTTAATTGAAGTGACCCCGGGAAGGATTTACCCGAAACGGGGTCAAGTATATTGTCTATCAACACTTTAGATTTCTTGAAAATCATGGATGTTCCCTTTTTGCACACCCGGACATTTC
>CABRKI010000122.1 GCA_902471455.1 uncultured Porphyromonadaceae bacterium
TAATGTAAAACGCATATGCAGCCATACTGCCTCAGTGTGTTCGCTGAATAGTTACCGTAAAATTTGGCACTTTAATATTACATTTGCAAAAAATTACAAAATACTCTGACATTATGATTAAAAGATTATTCTCTTTTGTGGCATCAGTCACAGTCGTCCTCAGCGCTTGGGCGGCAAAACCGACAATCTATTTCCAGGAATTCGAAAACTCTGCCGATGTGAAAGACGCATGGGTAGAAATCGTGCGCGGAGCTGTGCTTGAAGGGCTCCACGCAACAAACCGTACAAATATTATAGACGCCGTTACCGAGTCGTCGAGATATGAAGAAGAACTCCGCCGATTGAGAGACAACCTCGCCACCGATGACCTTGAAACTACGGAAGCGCTCCAAACCAAAGGCGCGAACGTGCTGGTAAACGGCGATGTCACAGCGTTGACTGTTCCCGGCACAAAACTCGACAGTGGCTCAATGAGTTATGACGCTACGGTTACATTTACCTTACGCGTTGTCAATGCCTTGGACGGCACACTGCTCGGGACAAAGACATTTACACTTCCGAAATCAGTATTGGGTTTCAGTGTAACGAGTCTGAAAACTGTCAGCAACAGCGAAGATGAGGCTGTACAAGCCATCAAAGGCGACATCACAAAAGCGATGAAAGATTTCGTTGACGAATCTTTCCCTATAACCGGCGCCCTCGAAGATGTGGAAAGCTTCTCCAAGAACAATAAGGAAGTGGAGACTTTTTATGTGGGCCTTGGCTCGGAAGACGGCCTCGTGAAAGGACAGAAACTCGATGCGAAACTCGTACAGAAAATCGGTAAGAAAACCGCATCGAAAACCATCGGCGAAGTTGAAGTGGTGGAAATCGCCGGCGACGACATCTCTCTCTGCAAAGTGAAAAAAGGGGGTGCCGAAATCAAGAACGCCCTCGACAGCAAACAGACCGTTATCGTTTCGTCAAAATCCAAGAAAAGATAAGCGATGACAATAAATAGTATTATGTCACGCAGGGTCGCGTCCTTCATAATGGGGGCCGCGACCCTGTGTGCCTCCGCGCAGGTGCAACCGGCGGAGGTTAGTCTCGACAGGCAGTCGGGCTCTGATGCCGTATTCAAGACGGTCATAGTTTTTTCCAAGTCAGGGAAAGAGGCGGAAGACAACGCCATCCGCGCCACCATCTCTACGCTTCTAAACGACGGCGTTCCCGATCTCAACAACGGCCAACCCATGCTGTCGTGCCCCGACAACGGATACGAGGGGCGTCTCGCCTCCACGAAAAGATACCTTATGTTTCTTTCCGGGAAACCTTTGAAGACAGATGAATTCAAGTATAACGGGGTGCGCAAACTCACATACGAGGTACCTCTCAACATCTCGTCGCTGAAAGCAGACCTCGAAAAACACGAACTTTCGCTGAACCATGCATGGGTGGATAAAAAGAAAGAACTCGCGCCATCGCGTGCTTCCATCCGGCCGGTGATAGTGGTGATACCGGAAACCAACAATGCAGAAAACGGATTCGACGACCTCCGGAGCGTGATGGAAGAGAGCCCGGCTTTTAAAACCGGCATAAACAAACTTAACTCGCTTTTCGGTGACAACGGATTCGTGACACGCGACTTCCGCACCGCCTTGGAGAATTCTAAAACCGACGACCTCCTTAGGGAAGGGGCACAGACCGATGTAAGGACCATGGTGGTACAACAGATGCCGGGAGACATAGTAGTGAAGATGGACATCGACCTGAAGAAGAAAGGGGAAACCACCGGAGCCAACATTACGATACGTGCCGTGGAACGACAGACGGAAGCGGTGCTGTCGTCAGAATCCTTCACAAGCGGATTCTACCATGTTTCGGACCCCGTGGTGATTGTAGATAAAGCCCTTGACAAGGTCGCGCCCGACTTCTTCACAAAGCTCGACGACTCGTTCAACAGAATGGTGGCGGAAGGACGCTCGATGAACCTCGATTTCAACCTTTCGTCGTCCGTTTCCGATTGGGATTTCGACCTTGAGTCGCCCGCCGACGGAAGCGAGTTTAAAGATGACCTCTACGAATGGCTGCGTGAAAATTCTTTCAAAGGGATATGCGACATGTCGCTAAGTACGGGTAAATATATCAAGGCAACACTCAACATACCCCTTTGGGACAACGAGAAAAACCGCACTTACCGCGTGGAGAACTTCACGTCGGCGCTCAAGAGGTTTCTTAAGAAAAAACTCGGAGGGGAATACAATGTCAACGTTACCTCGCTCGGACAAAAACTTTCTATAATGATTGAATGATGAAAACCTCGGCACTTCATATCGCAATATTTTTTCTTCTCTCCGTATGGACCGGAGCTCTCGCCCAAGAAGCCGGCAACGCGACGGAAAGAGATTCCGTAAATGCCAACGTATCCGCACGTTTACCCGAGTCTGAATCCGAAATCATGTTCGGCGTGAGGATTCCTGCCAATAGCCCAACCTCCGACGGAATAAGGGACATTCTGGAAAACAAAGTGACCCAGATTCTCGGAAGATGCGGAGCCGGGGCAGCAGGCAGTCGCGACGTATTTGTGGTGGAACCCGTAGTGAATCTCACCGACGAAAAAACGTCAGAGGGGCTGGTGCGCAACGTGTCGTCGATAAGCGGGGAACTGTCGCTAACGGCACGCCACCGCTATTCGGACGCAACGTTCTACAACACAACGGTTCCACTCAATGCCGTAGCCAAAGGCAGCGGCCAAGATACAATGAATCTTCTTGCAAAGTCAATAAAACCGTCCGACGCAGTTTATGTGCGTTTCGTCAGAAATGCACGTAAAAAGGTGTTTGAATACGGTCAGACCCATCCCGAGATTTATAACATTCCCGATGCACCCGCGCCGGCCGACACTGTTGTTGTCGTAGTGGCGGTGCCGGTGGCCGTCGTTCCTCCCGCCGATAATGTCAATCCGGAAGAAGCGCCCGCCCCCGCCGAAAGGAAACCTGAACAATCGCCGGGAGATGAAGGGGTTGACCTATATTTTTCACGTCCGGGATGGAAAGCGGAATCATTAAGATGCTTCTACGACCCCTCCATAAGAAACATCCACCTCGCCGTCAATATCATCAAGACAGGGAGTGATGAAAATTATGTATATACCGGAATCGACAGGGCAATAGGCGTCAACGGTGAAACATACAAGAATTTCGCCGTTGACAATACCCATCATGATTTCCCTTCGGGAATTCCGGTGACAATACACTGTTATATACGCGACATCAATTCAAATCCGGGAAAAGTGCCTTACATGGAAATCAGCCTCGGACAATGTAAAATGAAAATCCGCAACCTCTCTGTCAAAACCAAAACGGAATGAATAAGTGTGCTTACATAAAGATTGCCGTCGTAGTCCTGGCGGCATTTGCCTATCTGACACCCGCGACAGCCGACAACTGGAAGAAAGTGGAGAGTTCCGAAAAAAATGTTCCAGAATGGCTTAAAGACGGCCAACGCGAAGGGACATTGATGGTTACGGCCGAAGCTCCGTCCCTGCAGGAAGCCCGGGAGATGGCTGAAAAGACACTTTTAAGGTCTATCATCCAATCGGTGGCCGCCAACGTCAATTATTTCACTTCGGAATCCGCAAGCAATTCCGAAAAAGGCGGAAAGGTAAGCACCAACGAGGAATTTATGAGCCGCCTCGACATATCGGCCGCCAAACTGCCGTTTATAAAGGGGGTATCGCTATCCGAGGCAAAAGGCCAGTACTGGGAAAGGCGAGAAAACAAAAAGACGAAACAACGGCTCTACGTTTTTACGGTGCTTTATCCGATGCCGGAGGCGGAACTCGCCCGCATGAGAGCGGAGTTTGAAAAATATGACAACGGCAAGAATCTGGAATATGAACGCGTTGCCTCGGGAATCGACAAAGTGGGTTCTTCGGAAGAAATCGAAGAAGCCCTTGCCACCCTGTCGGGGCTCGAAGAGTATTTTTTCGATTCCGTAAGACATGCAAATGCCGCTTCGCTTTCCAAACGCTATCGCGACCTTTACAGAATGGTCACGCTCACGGGAGAGAAAACGGGCGACAACGAGTTTGTGCTACGCACGGAACTGAGGGGGCGTCCCTTTGCCACGGGAAAGATTCCCGACGTCACATCGGAATGCGCCTCGCGCATCAAGGTGACGCCGCTTGAAGGAGGCGCGGCCTTTCGCGTGACTTTCAGTTCGGAAGATTGCCTTGAGGATGAACAGAATTCGCTCGAAGCAAAAATGAGGCTTTCATCAGCAAGGCTTTCTACAAAACTCCATATCTGAATTATTGAACATTTGTGAGTTTTTTCTTGCAGATTTCGGCAAAACTCTTTAACTTTGCACCCGAATAACAGAAAAGCAGACAAAACGATGTCTAATTTCATTATTATACGACTTATTTCCATTATCCTACGACATCCGTCGGTGGGAAGCATGGTCAACGCGTAATGATGAAATGAAATTTATACGAGAGCCTTTCCCACCGTGAGTGAGAGAGGCTTTTTTCGTAGCATATTTTTTGAACAATAACATATACAGGTAAAAAATGGCAAACACGCTCTTTGACAAAATCTGGGACCGGCACGTGGTGCAACACGTGGAAGACGGCCCCGAACAACTCTACATCGACAGGCTATACTGCCACGAGGTGACTTCTCCACAGGCGTTCGCAGGCATGCGCGAACGCGGACTGAAATGCCTGCGGCCGGACAACATTTTCTGTATGCCCGACCACAACACCCCCACCCACGACCAGGACAAACCTATCGAAGACCCCGTGAGCAAGACGCAGGTGGACACCCTCGCCAAGAATGCCGCCGATTTCGGGCTCACACACTTCGGCATGCTCGACCCCAAGAACGGCATCATCCATGTTGTGGGTCCGGAAAGAGGTCTTTCCCTGCCGGGGATGACAATCGTTTGCGGCGACTCCCATACTTCTACCCATGGTGCCATGGGCGCGGTGGCGTTCGGCATAGGCACTTCGGAAGTGGAAATGGTGCTCGCTTCGCAGTGCATACTCCAACAGAAGCCCAAATCGATGAGAATAAACATCGACGGTGAACTCGGTAAAGGTGTGACGGCAAAAGATGTGGCGCTTTATCTCATGTCGAAGCTTACCACTTCCGGAGCGACGGGCTACTTTGTAGAATATTCCGGCTCAGCCGTCCGTTCGCTCTCAATGGAAGGGCGACTCACGCTTTGCAACCTTTCGATAGAGATGGGGGCCAGAGGCGGTTTCATCGCTCCTGACGAAGTGACATTCGAATATGTCAAAGGGCGCGAATACGCTCCCAAAGGTGAAGAATGGGACAAGGTTGTGGAATATTGGGAAACGCTCAAGAGCGGTGACGACGCAGTCTTCGACAAAGAGCTATACTTCAAGGCGGAAGATATCGAGCCAATGGTGACTTACGGCACCAACCCAGGCATGGGCATGGGCATCACCGAATCCATACCCGCTCTCGACACAGTTCCCGAAGCCGGGAAGGCGTCATATCTCAAAAGCCTTGACTATATGGGCTTCAAACCCGGAGAGAAATTGATTGGGAAACCGGTGGATTACGTGTTCCTCGGAGCATGCACCAACGGACGCATCGAAGATTTCCGTGCATTCGCCTCCATCGTAAAAGGGCGCAAAAAAGCCGACGGCGTCACCGCATGGCTTGTACCAGGCTCTTGGATGGTGAGCGACCAGATTAAGGAGGAAGGGCTCGACAAGGTGCTTGAAGAAGCCGGATTCGAAATCCGCCAGCCCGGATGTTCCGCATGTCTGGCTATGAACGATGACAAAATACCCGCCGGAAAGCTCGCCGTTTCTACATCCAACCGCAACTTCGAGGGGCGTCAGGGCCCGGGTGCGCGCACGGTGTTGGCAAGTCCGCTTGTAGCCGCTGCTGCCGCCGTGACGGGAGTGATAACAGATCCGAGAACTTTACTTTAAACAAAGATGAAACAGAAATTCGATATAATCACGAGCACATGTGTGCCCCTCCCTCTCGAGAACGTCGATACCGACCAGATTATCCCGGCACGCTTCCTTAAAGCCACCACCCGGGAGGAAAGCTTCTTCGGCGAAAACCTTTTCCGCGACTGGCGTTATAACCCCGACGGCTCTGTCAATAAAGATTTCGTGCTCAATAACCCCACCTACGGAGGGGAAATCCTTGTGGCAGGTAAAAACTTCGGCAGCGGGTCAAGCCGCGAACATGCAGCCTGGGCCATCGCCGGTTACGGGTTCCGCGTAGTCATCAGCAGTTTCTTCGCCGACATCCATAAAAACAACGAACTCAACAACTTCGTACTGCCCGTAGTGGTTTCCGAGGGATTCCTTGCCGAACTCTTCGACTCCATCGCCAAAGACCCCAAGACAGAAGTGGAGGTTGACCTCCCCAACCAGACGGTAACAAACAAGGCTACCGGCAAAAGCGAACATTTTGAAATCAACGGTTATAAAAAATACTGCCTCATGAACGCCCTTGACGACATCGACTTCCTTCTCGAAAACAAGGATAAGATCGAGGCGTGGGAAGCGGCTTCTAAATCATGACCTTTACCGACAAGTAAGAAATGAACAGTTATTCGGCTGAAATAGAAATCATGGACACCACGCTCCGCGACGGCGAACAGACCAGCGGAGTGAGTTTCGTGCCACATGAGAAGCTGATGATTGCCCGCGCTTTGCTTCAGGACCTCAACGTTGACCGCATTGAGGTGGCTTCGGCGCGCGTTTCTGAAGGCGAGAAAGATGCCGTTACAAGGATTTGCAAGTGGGCTCGCAAGGCAGGGTGCATACACCGTGTGGAGGTGCTCGGCTTCGTCGATGGCGGCACGTCGCTCAACTGGATCAACGACTGCGGCTGCGTCAATATCAACCTGCTCTGCAAAGGGTCGGAAAACCATTGCCGCAACCAGCTCAAAAAAACGCCGGAAGAGCATTTTGCCGACATAAGGAAAGCCGTGGCTGACGCACACGAAATGGGCATCAATGTCAACGTCTATCTTGAAGACTGGAGCAACGGAATCAAGAAATCGCCCGACTATGTCTTCAAGATGATGGATGCGCTCCGCGACTGCGGCATCAAACGGTTTATGCTGCCCGACACACTCGGCATCCTCAACCCGCTCGAGCTCTTGCTTTTCATGCGCAAGATGGTGAAGCTATATCCTGAAATACATTTCGATTTCCATGCCCACAACGACTATGACCTCGCCATCTCCAACGTGCTGGCAGCCGTACTCGGAGGATGCAAGGGGATACACACTTCTGTCAATGGTCTGGGAGAACGTGCCGGAAACGCACCCCTTGCAAGCGTACAGGCGATACTTAAAGACCAGTTCAACGCCCACACAAACATTGCGGAAGAACGCCTCAATGAAGTGAGCCAGCTCGTGGCGAACTATTCCGGCATACCCATCCCCCCCAACCGTCCGATTACTGGCGACAGCGTGTTCACGCAGGTGGCGGGTGTGCATGCCGACGGCGACAACAAGGCCAACCTCTATTGCAACGACCTTCTCCCGGAACGCTTCGGACGTAAACGCGAATATGCCCTCGGAAAGAACAGCGGAAAAGCCAATATCCTCAAAAACCTTGAGGAACTCGGACTGGAGCTTACCCCGGAGCAGACGCGACGCGTGACAGAACGCATAATCGAACTCGGCGACAAAAAGGAGGTTGTCACACAGGAAGACCTTCCGTTTATCGTTACAGATGTCTTGCGCAACGCCACCCAGGAAGAGCACGTGAAGCTTCTCAGCTATATGGTCAGCACCGCATACGGACTCAAGCCGAGCGCGGCGGTGAAAATCGAAATCAACGGAAACGTCTATGAGGAAAACGCCTCCGGCACAGGTCAGTTCGATGCTTTCATGAAAGCATTGAAGAGGATTTATAAGGAACGCCTTGACCGGCGGTTCCCGCATCTGTCGAACTATTCGGTGTCGATTCCTCCCGGCGGACGAACGGACGCTCTCGTGCAGACCGTGATCACGTGGCAATGGAACGAACGCATCTATCGCACGCGAGGACTCGATGCCGACCAGACGGAAGCCGCTATCAAGGCGACAATCAAGATGCTAAACCTCATCGAGACAGAGAACCACAAATAATTAGTAATTAGCGATTAGGAATTAGTAATTATGATTAGTGGTGAGTCTTCAGTCGTGAGTCATGAGTCATGAGTCATTAGTCGCGAGTCGTTAGTCGTCAGACCCGTCCGACAAGTCTGACAGGTCTGACAACCGACAACTGACAACCGACAACCCTAAACTTTAAACTTTAAACCTTTACAAAATATGGATTTGAAAATTGCCGTGTTACCCGGCGACGGAATAGGCCCTGAAATTTCTGAACAGGGCGTGGCTGTGATGACAGCCGTTTGCGAGAAATTCGGACACAATGTGAGCTACGAGTATGCCATCTGCGGGGCGGATGCAATCGACAAGGTTGGCGACCCTTTCCCGGAAGAAACATTCAAGAAATGCATGGATGCGGATGCAGTGCTTTTCTCGGCGGTGGGCGACCCTAAATTCGACAACGACCCCACAGCCAAGGTTCGTCCCGAACAGGGACTCCTTGCCATGCGCAAGAAACTCGGCCTCTTCGCAAACATACGCCCCGTCGAGACCTTCGACTGCCTTATCCATAAGTCGCCCCTAAAGGATGAACTCGTGCGCGGCGCCGACTTCATCTGCATCCGCGAACTCACCGGCGGCATGTATTTCGGCGAGAAGTATCAGGACGATGACAAGGCATACGATACCAATGCCTACACCCGCCATGAAGTTGAAAGGATTCTTGAAGTGGCTTACAAGTATGCGGCACAGCGTCGCAAACACCTCACGGTTGTCGATAAGGCCAACGTTCTCGCCTCTTCACGCCTTTGGCGCCAGGTGGCAAAAGAGATTGCCGCGAAATATCCCGAAATCGAAACAGACTATATGTTTGTCGATAACGCAGCCATGCGCATGATTCAAGACCCGAAGTTCTTCGATGTAATGGTTACGGAAAACACTTTCGGCGACATCCTCACCGACGAAGGGAGCTGCATCACCGGCTCCATGGGTCTTCTCCCCTCCGCATCCACCGGCGAACATACACCTGTGTTCGAACCTATCCACGGCTCCTGGCCACAGGCTAAAGGAAAGAACATAGCCAATCCATTGGCCCAGATTCTTTCCGTAGCCATGTTGTTCGAATACTTCAACCTCAAAGAAGAAGGCAAACTCATCCGCAAGGCCGTCAATGCCTCGCTCGATACCAACGTACGCACTCCCGAAATCCAGGTGGAAGGGGGCGCACATTACGGCACCAAAGAAGTAGGCGCATGGATTGTGGATTACATCAAAAACAATTGAATGAAGAAAGCATTGTTTGCTCTGGCTATGGGCACGTTCGCCCTTGGCATTTCAGAGTTCCTGATGATGGGAATCCTCGGGAAAATCGCCGGAGACCTTGACGTGTCGATCAGCAATGCAGGCCATCTTATATCAGCTTATGCATCGGGGGTGTGTTTCGGCGCCCCCGTGCTTTTGTTTTGCCGTAAGATGGCGCTGAGAAGGATTATGCTCTATCTGGCGGCATTGATTGCGATAGGGAATCTCTTCGCCTTCCTCGCACCCGGATATTGGACTCTCTTTGCGGCACGTTTCATTTCCGGATTGCCACACGGCGCATATTTCGGCGTAGGTGCAATCGTGGCGCGCCGTCTCGTCAAACCGGGTCATGAAGTAGCGGCAGTGTCGTTTATGATCGGAGGGATGACGATCGCGACTCTTGTCGGGGTGCCGCTCGGCACTTTCATAACCAACACACTCACATGGAGGCTTGCATTCCTTTTGGTGGCTTTGTCAGGTGTTGCCACGTTTTTTGCGCTCCGATATTGGGTGCCCGATGTCGGCAAACTCGAAGACAAAGGGTTCAAAGGACAGTTCCATTTTCTCCGCACCCTTCCCCCGTGGCTGATATTCGGGGGCGTCATATTCGGACAGATAGGGTTCTATTGCTGGTATAGCTACATCGACCCCCAGCTCACGCACATCGCCGGCTTCCCCGTTGAAAGCCTTTCATGGCTTATGATTCTGGCCGGCTTAGGGATGTTTGCCGGAAATTCCATTGTCGGGGCCATCAGCAGCCATTTCAAACCGGCCTCCCTTGCAGCCTCAGTGGAACTTATCGGAATCCCCGTGCTGTTGCTGTTTTATTTCTTCGCATATAATCAGCCGGCAGCCGTAATACTGATGATGCTTGGCACAGCCATTCTCTTCGGGTCCGGAAGTCCGTTGCAGTCATCGATAGTAGAATACTCCAAAGGGGGTGAGATGCTTGGGGCGGCATCCATACAGATAGCCTACAATGCCGGCAACGCTATCGCCGCATGGCTCGGCGGCCTGGTGATAAACGCCGGCTACGGCTACGCCTCCCCCTCCGTAGTAGGCCTCCCCCTCATCGTCCTCGGTTCCGCCCTCCTTTTCTACCTCTACTTCCGCTACGAACGCCGGAAATCCCCTGCGCGCCAACCCTGACATCCCTGGTCATCAGACAAAAATCCAATATCGTGTCGGGAATGTAAAAAT
>CABRKI010000123.1 GCA_902471455.1 uncultured Porphyromonadaceae bacterium
TGAGGTCTACAGGCTTGAGTGAACTCGCCTCAGACACACTCAGTGAAACACTACCATACATAATGTCTGAGAAAGAAACGAAGTAGATTTGTCATGATTGCATCTTAGATACTTTCAAGAAAATATAAAAGAAAATGCATACTTTTGTGTGCATCGACTTTCAAAAATTATGCGTATCTTTGTAATTTGAACGCTAATTTTTTCAGTTATGACGAACTGCCCACTTGAATGTATCGGCGATGCGAAGACGATATATAAATCAAGACATCTTATAGCGAATATATTTGCTGCATCCATTTTTTTGGGTCTTTTTTTATTGGCATCCGCATGCAACGACGATGTCTTTATTGAAAATATAGATCTTCCCGAACATTCCGAAATCGCCATAAATGGAGATGAGGGATATTGGTCCAGGGCGTATAATCGCAAAGGGTTGGAGAGCATTCATTTCAGTTTCTCGGAAGGGATGAAGGAATATTTAAGATATTTTGATATGAAAGGAGACGAAGTCGATTCGGATTGTCCCGCCTCCGAACTTAATAACATTTTATACCAGGACCCTCTTCAATCTTATAGTATTGGATTTTATGGAGATATGATTCATGTCAGCAGCTATTATAATTCCATGAGAAAAGATAATTATCTGACTCTTCTTTTGGATTATGATTATGGTTTGACAAAAGAAATCTCTATTAAGATTACCCAGGGAGAATCTTATTGGACGTTCACCACTTATGAAGGCAAAATGGTTCTTGAAGAAAATATTGATGAATCTTCTTTTAGACAAAGCTTCGTTAACAATGGTCATATCCCGCAACGTATGGAAATCTATCCGTATCGTTCCAGCAGATGCTACGATATTGTAACTCTTAAGCCGGATTGGACCAAGGGTTTGATTGTTGATATGGCTTTACCGACTTTCGATGGCGAATGGTTTCTTCGGGAATATTCGGATGTAACACTCGACGAACGTCGCGATTTCACCCCTTCCGGCTATACGTCAGAAAAAATCAGTGTGGAAGTGCCTGCCAATTCGAAATGTACGGTGACATACACTCTCCATTATACCCGTGCCATCCAAAAAGGGAACATGTTTATCCATACGTCTGGCATTCAGACGGAAGAAAATGTTACCTGCATCTCCGTTTATCCCACAAATTATGATTACACTGTAAGCTATGAGTAAAAAAGCATTCCTAATAATCGCGACTTTATTATCCGGTTTTTCTTCTCTTTTTGCCGACGATTCAGTGCCGTCCGGTTTTTCGCATCCTTTGGAATGGCGCGTAGGAGTAGAGATTTCTCCGGCTTGGGTCCCCGGCACTAACAGTTTACTAAAGGGATTCAATGATGAAAACAAGCATATAAATACAACTCTTTCCGGTGATATTCGCGCGGCATTCGCTTTTAATCCTTATTCACGTGAAGGTATCCTTTACAATGGGTTATATCAAGGAATGGGAGTCGGTGTCAATTCTTATTTCGCTAAAGATTTGCTCGGCACTCCCCTTTCGGCATACATTTTTCAAGGCGCTCCTTTCTTTCATTTCAACGACAGGCTCTCGCTCGGCTATGAATGGCAATTCGGGGCGGCGTTCGGATGGAAGCATTATGACTCACAGGCTCCCGACAACAATGCGTGTGTCAGCACCTCTGTCACTGCCCACATGGGTCTCGCCTTGAAAATGAATTATCGTCTTTCTGAAAGATGGAGGCTTTCCTTTGGGATTGCGGCAAACCACTATTCCAACGGCAATACATCCTGGCCGAATGCCGGACTGAATTCTATAGGTGCATCTTTCGGAATCGATTATATCATTAATCCGCAAAGTAAAACTGTCATATATAACCCGGCTTTAGAAGAGGATGCCGACCGACATAAGTGGCTTTTCGACATTATGGCGTTCGGGGCTTTCCGCAAACGTGTGGTCAGTGTCGGCAATCCTCCGGAGCCGCAACTGTGTCCCGGCAAATTCGGCATACTCGGAATGCAGTTTTCTCCTTTATATAAACTCAACAGATGGGTGGCGGTCGGCCCGGCACTCGATATGCAATGGGATGAAAGTGCCGGTCTGGACGCATATTGGATAGAAGGCACGACGCAGGAAAGTATAAAATTCGAACGCCCTCCTTTCGGCAAACAGCTGAGTGTCGGTGTTTCGGCACATGCCGAATTGACTATGCCCATTTTTTCGGTCAACGCCGGAATGGGATATGATTTCGTGAATCCGAAAGGTGACAAACGTTTTTATCAGTCGCTGACATTAAAAACGTTCGTCACGAAAAACCTGTATCTTAATGTAGGGTATCGTCTCGGCAGTTTTAAAGACCCCCAAAACCTTATGCTCGGCATCGGTGTCCGCCTCTAAACAATTAAGATTTTACATCCCTCTCTATCCGGAGGCATCTGAACCCGAAATTGTAGGGACATGCCTCCGGTATGTTTGATTACAACATGATATCCAACAATTTATAGAATATATACAAATAAAAAACTTCTTATTTGAAATTAATCATTCTTCAAATAAGAAGTGATTTGCTCCAATAAAGTAGGTAAATCTTGAGTGTAAACATTATAAACCTCATCTGAGGTCACCTGATAATATCCATGGACAAGAATATGTCGCATACCTATAATTTGACGCCACGGAGTATGCGGATGGGCTTCCTTAAATTCTGTTGATAGTTTATATGCCGCTTCTCCAATGATTTCAATATTCTTAACTACAGCAAAGAATAGCATGGAATTGTTTATAAGGTCATTTTCCGAACGGCCTTTCATATATGAGTTAACGTTGTGGATAGCATCTACAATGTGTTTCAGACGTAGAGGGTCTCTAAGCGTTTCTCTCATAAATTAGTATTTTATCAATATCAACTTCTTTACTGACCTCCGGATATAATGATTGCTCATTTACAAGATCCACAGGCCGTTTAAGTAAATCTTCAAGGTCTATAAGCATGGCGGCATGGCGTAGGAGACTAATTTTGGCGTTTTTATCAAACGATACAAGAATATCCACATCGCTGTTTTCCGACTCTTCACCTCGTGCGTAGGAGCCAAATAGCCACGCTTTCACCACAGGTTGTGTAGCGAAAAAAGTACGGAGTTTATCTAAAAGCGAACGCGTCATACCGGTTTTCGTTTTGTGTGGCAAATATAAAGGTAATTTATTTAATAACAAAATAAATTAGTGAAGTAGTTTGATTTTTTCTCAAGTTTCTTATCACTTTTCAGAATCTGTATTGAATTGAGGCGAGTATCGAACGTGGTCTGATTCTGAATGAATGTTCCGAACGAGACAGCGTCCCATAGTTCACATACTCATAGTTATGCCGGTTAAGAATGTTGTTTGCTGTTATTGAAATCCTGATTTTATTGCTTGCTTTCCACACTGCCGACGCATCGAGCAGCACAAGATTGGCTATGTCGCCTTCTGGAAAACGGGTAAGAAAATGTTCCGCCCCGATTGTAAACTGTATATCGTCGTTGGGAATGATTGTATTGAACAGATTCTGATGGAATGTGTGATAATTGTTTGTTTCATTATCTATCTTCAGTTTCGAAAAACCATATTCCGCTTCATAATTCACCGATAAAAAGCTTACGACGCTACCTTTGAAATATGGTTTTATGCCGGCGGTTGTTTGGCGGTAAGGTATGACTGCGTTGTCGCGCATTGACGATGCAGATGCGTATGAAGCGTTCGTCTCCGCTCCCACCACCATTTTGCTATGTCCGACCCCTTTGCTGAATCCTCCTTTAAAATACCACGCATCGTTGTCTGAAATCCGGGCAGTGTAGGTCGATATAATGAAATCATCTATAAACAACTGATTGCGCATCATGGAACTACGGCTATAATTGTAGGTTGCCGTGAGATTGAAAAATAGCGATTTCATCGGATTCCGATAGCGATAAGACATTGTCGCCGCTACATCGATCGCATATTTATCGGGATTGTCGGCGATGAAAAGATTGCGATAGTCTGACAACACCGGCTCCTTCACATAAAGATATGCTTTGGGAGCATTTAGCCTGTAAGCGACCGAGCCCGAGAATTCCGATTTTGCAGTTAATTGCCGCCGGACGTTTATTCTTGGCGACACATTTACATAGTCGTGTTGCCCTGCTATAGAGTAGTGCAGCCACCTGAGAGGCATACGTAAGGATATTCGCCAACCGTTTCTGTCGTAATCGATTTGAGTCGATGCATAAAGATTCGAAAGGAACGCTTCATGTACCCTATCGTTGTCAAATTCGCCAACACCCATCAAACGATTTTCCATCCGATGATAGTTCAATTCAAGCCCTGCGGTGATGTAATATTTCCAGAATCGTTTAAGTTTGCCGAACTGCGTTTCCGTTGTGCTCCTGAAATCGGTGGTCCCGATGCTCTGCTCCGCATCTTCACTGCCCGAAACGAGAAGACGGTCTGGACGATGCAACAATGTATTGCGTGATATAAGGGTAAACAGCTTCTTTTCATTTCTTTTCACCAACTTCAAGTCGTTTTCTATAGAGAAACTCTTTTTATCGGTACGTTGGGAAAGGTTGAAAGAACCGGTAATAAGGGAGTTCGATTTATCCCATATTCCTGACAAAGTCAATTTGTCTTGCAAATAATAGCCGCGCTTGTTTATTTCGCTTTTGAATTGTGCTGTAAAGTCATGGTTTTGGATTCGTTGGTTATTCTTTTGAATGAAGGTGGGTATCTGGGAACTGAAATAGTCGGTCACTACTCCAGAATTATAGTCAAGACGGTCTCCCATATAGTCGAGTCTAAGCCGCATCGAAGTGTCGCCTGTCTTCCAGGCGGTGATGGCATTGGCGAGCCATGAAAGGTTGTCGCGTGTTCTTTTCTCCGACAGCGGTGCTTCGACCGAGCCGGCTGAGATATATTCGGGCCATAATGAGGAGACGTAATCGGAGGAGAACATCATGTCCACGTCATGGTCGCTGATTTCATTTGCGGGGTTCCATCCGGTGTTGTCGGCTTTCAACGTAAACATATTTTGTATTTTCGGTGCCAGACGCATTGTGAACAACGAGCCGTCGTAAAGCATCGGTTGCACACCGGCGGCAGCCTGGGCCACACCTACCCAGCGGCTTCGTGCGTCGTCTTTCAATTTAAGGTTTATGCCCGCTTCTTCAGAAAATTCGATACCTTCGAGTGCTTTGACGGGCTGATGGTTTTCCATTACTTCAACAGATTTCACATCTTTATGCGATATGTTGTTGGTGGCCAGCCCATATTGTCCCCCTATGAAATCATTGCCGTCAAGATAAAACTTATTGATAGGCTTCCCTTGATATTCGATTGTTCCGTCTTCTTTCACCTTTATACCGGGCAAACGTTTAATTACGTCGATTATGGCGTTGTCTTTTGCATTCGCATAGCGCGCCACATTAAAAACCAATGTATCCCCTTTTGCGTATATATCCGGGGCTTCCACAATCACGTCGTTCAGTTGTGTGGCTTTCTGATGGAGACGCACTTCCGAAAAATCTTCGGATGCCGGCAAAGTGATTGATTCATAACCCATACAACGGAATGAAACTGATTCTGTGACCGATTTCGGAAAAAGCGTGAAACGGCCGTCCTTGCTTGTAGTTGTAAAGACTCCCTTTGCTTTTACAATCGCTCCTCCAATAGGTTCCCCTGTCGCGGCATCTTTTACAATGCCTTGCACTTTGCCATGGTCTGCTGCCGTTGCCGACAGCAGACCGAGCACAATGCAAAGTATGAAAAAACTGTATCTCTTCATTTTTGTTTTCATTTTCAAATGCCCTGTCATTGAATTCCGGTAAAATGCGATTATGCATTATGAATTATGACTTATGCATTGATAAAACTATTTCCAATCGCGTTCGATATATTCAAAAGGAAGGTCTATGGGGTCGTATGCGTCGAGGGTCGGATTTCCGGCTTCGTCCATTACGGTGATATGCCCTCCTGTAGTTGCCTCATAATATGCGTATGGGTTCACGTCATATCGATGCTTGGTGTCATAATAATCTTTTCGTTTTACATTATTGAAAGGCACCTTATAAATTGTGATAGGACGGTCGGCTTTTGATTTGATGCCGATGCATTCGAAAGAATAATGACCTTTCGCGTCTGAGGCTTTCATTATCAATCCTGGCAAACCGTATAGTTTCCAAGGCCCTTCGGAGAGCGGGATTTCTTCCGTATAAAATACGGTCCATTCCCTGTCTCGGAAGTTGCACTTTGCTCCATGACATTCATATCCGAGCACGTTTGTCACGGAGTCGGTCAGTTCCCAGTCGAACGATGGCATATCCTCGTCGTAGCGGAACCAATCTTGACAGATTTTCTCCGTGTGTACCAATTTCCCCGAAGGATAATTCTTGTAAATTGTCATGAATTCTCCTGTGGTCAGTTTCCCTTCCATTGCGGCATCTACAATCTGTTCCTGGCTTGAACGCATTATTATGGAATCGACGGTGAGGTTTTTATAACTTGAAAACTTTGAAATACCGTCGGGTCCAATCTGAAGTAGCATGTTGTCGGTAGAAAGAGTCTCTTCTATCGAACCTGTAGTATCTACGCAACAGGTGTAGTCATAGACAAACTCCATTGTTTCGTTGGCGAGAGTTTCCGTTTCCGGAACGGAGTTCTGTAAAATGGTGAGTTGGCGGCGCAATACTTTTCCCGAAGCTATAGCCGTCATAATCACGAGGAGTGTAAGGATAAGAATAGATTTCTTCATAGTCTGTTGATTTTGTTGTTTTGTTTCATGATGCAAAGTTACGACGACTCTATCCTTCCTACGGAAAATAATCATTATTGAAACATTAGGGAATTATTACTAAATTATTACTCGATGGTAAATATCCCGAATGGCAACATTCCATAACGACAGGAATTTCGTAAATTTGCATTATGGAAAAAAGAATCAAGACACTTTACATAATCACCATCATTGCCATCCTCTCTTTTCTCGCGATGCAGGTTTACTGGCTTTACGTCCGCTATGAATTTTCGCTAAGAGAATATGAAAACAAGTTGGACACAAAGGTTAGGGAATGTGTAGATAAATACAATGCCATTCGCGTAACTGCTTCGGATAATTATATAGATTCATTGAAAGATAAAAAGAATGGATTCGATAGTTTCACAATCCCTACGTTCAGCCTTTCGCAGCACTATGGTGACACTGTCAAGACGACACGTAAAGCAAAAATCCTTACTTACATTTTTTCCGCCCACGAACTTCTCGGATTGAAACCTGGCACACCCCTTACAACCGAACAGAAAAACCGTGCCATGGATTTGGCGCAGAAGCAAATGGAGGCACCGGCCGATTCGGTCGTTTTCGATGCCTCCGGTGCAACGGATGAAAATGAAGCATGGACAGCCACAAGAAACGTTCAGATGGAAAGAAATAATCCGTTCACTATTGAAGGGATTGATTCGATATTGACAGGAGCCGGGATAAAAGCATGGATTAACCTTAAAAAATCAGAAAGCATGGTTTGGGTTCCTAAAGTAGTCTATCATAAATCGGTCTTTAAGCCCGCTCTTTCCATTACTATACCTTATTCACAATTAGAAGGCAAGACGGTCAATATAACATGCGGGATTAATCCGTTTGATATTTTACCCGGAATGTGGCAAACCCTGCTAATAACCTTTGTCGTTTCTACCCTATTGATAGTTTGCCTCGTTTTGCAGTTTTCTACCGTTTTGAAGCTTTCGCGTATCGACAAGATGCGCAATGGTTTCATAACAACAATGATTCATGAACTTAAACGTCCTATTTCCACGTTGAAAATGTGTGTGTCCGGGTTAAACAATGAAAAGATGGTAGGAGAGCAAGGTATAAGGAAAGAATTATTGGCGGAAACAAGGAATGCACTCGACAACCTTTCGGCTTATTTCTCTAAACTGAGGGATATCATGTTCAATAATGTCGAGCAGATTCCTCTTAATATAAGGAGTGTGAATCTACATGACCTTTTCGACTCCGTAGCATCTGCCATAGCGATTCCTGCCGATAAGAGCGTTGTCATTAAAAATAATATCCCCGGGGATGTCATCATATCCGCTGACGGGACGCATCTCTATAATATACTGAATAATTTGGTTGAAAATGGCGTTAAGTATTCGGGCCGGTCCGTGGTAATAAATGCGTATGCTGTTGAAAATAACGATACGGTGGAATTTCAAATAGGAGATACCGGAAATGGAATTTCTTCCGGCGATTTGAAGCATATTTTCAAACGTTTCTATCGCGGAAAAGCATCGGTCGGAGACCAGCCGGGCATGGGGCTCGGACTTGCCTATGTGAAGCTGCTTGTCGAGGCTCTCGGTGGAACTATTTCTGTTGAGAGCAAAGAGGGTGATGGCACATGTTTCACTATAAAATTGCCGCAATGATGAAAACCTTAAAGATACTCTTAGTTGATGATGACCTTAAAAACTCGATGCTCCTTAAACGTTTTATCGAAGCGGAGGGCTATGAAGTGATATACGCTAACAACGGCAACGTTGGTTTGGAAATATATCGGGAGATTCGTCCTGACTTGATTCTTCTTGATATAAACATGCCCGAACTTGACGGATTCGAGATGGCACGGATTATACGGCAAACCGACAAAAGGGTTATAATCTTCTTTCTTACCGACCGCACGGACAAAGTTGACCGCCTTCACGGTTTCTCTCTCAAAGGAAACGATTATATTCCGAAGCCGTTTTATCCCGAAGAACTGATTGCCAAAATAAACGAAAGGTTTGAGAGCATTACAATAAATCAGGATGTGGAATATCAATTAGGTGGCACCATATTCCGTCCGGACCTTTCATCCTTAACTTACGCCGGAGAATCGCACTCCCTGTCTGTGCGCCAGACTGAAATCCTCCAGATGCTTGCCGAAAATATAGGTAAACCTGTCGAACGGGATATGATACTCGAAAAAATTTGGGGCGATGCAAGTTATGCGAACTCGCTAGCTCTTAACGTCCAAATCACCTATATCCGTCGCCTTCTCACCGACCACTCCCTCTCCATCACCTCCATCAAAAAGAAAGGCTATATCCTCTCCGTAAAATCATGAAGCAAGCATTGTTCTTTCTTCGTTCCGTCCTGCCTTTGTTCCGTCTTCGTTCTGTCTTCGTCCCGTTGTGCCTTTGTTCCGTCTTCGTTCCGTCTTTGTTCCGTTACCGGCTCTTCGGAGCCGGTCAAATCGTAGTTGCAAATTGATTTATTCTATTATTATATTTGCCTGGATAGTTATGATAAAATTTTTAAAATATAACTAATTTGAATAGCTTCTTATATCTAATTTTAGTGCTGTATCACAGAATGAGACACCTCAGCATTTTCTTTGCAGTAAAAATATTGAAGTATGATTTATCAAGACTATTTCCGCAATTCTGATTTTGAGGATATATGGGCGATTCTCAGAGGCTTTTATAGGGAGCATGAGGGAATGAAGCCATTATATTCATCTCTTGTCGAAACTATAAAATTATTACCGGTAATGCCGGAGTATTCTGAGCCGACAATTCAAATGTGCCTTGACTCGGATAATGAGATTATGGTTAAAGGTGCTCCTGACCCACAGGAATGGTTGCTTGGACGCGAGGTTGAAGTTGACTTTTCGACATGGAAAGACGAAATGGAGAACAGTGATACTGCAACCCTTGCCGCCCAACTTCTTTATTGGTCCACCCTTTATGCTATCAAGACACAGGCCCAGCATAAGAAAGAGATTGAAAAGTGGTTGGAATCGCTTGAAAACGGAACCATAAAATTTGAAATGAAGCCGAAATATGAATCTGAAAGTTACCGTCGCAAGCAACGTAAATACTGGCGTGAGACCATCGCCAATGATTCCCCCATCGACTGGTGTTGGAATCTCGTCATTCTGAAAAAGAAACTGGAGTATAACATAGGATTCTGGCGTTACGTACAGCGCCATGTCGGTTGGCAGGAGGATGTCAATCGAATGAGAATTGCTGTAAATCTTATTGATATAGCAAGAAATGACTGGCCTGATGTGAAAGGTAAGAATCTAAATCTGCGAAATGCCAATAGATATACACACGAAAAGGACGACAAGGATAACTTACATGAATTGTATCTTGCAAAATTATACCGTGACAAAGCTTACCAAGTCCTTTGGAAATGGCTTGACCATAATATGAAAAAATGGTGGGACTGAAAAATTCCCTTCAGTCTGTTTAAAGAACTATTACAATAGAGTAACGTATGCTCAGTCGTTTTTGTAGAGTTCGTACATTTCCGAAATCCACCCCTTCATAGTCCTGCGAAGTGATGCGGGGCTTATTACCTCTATCATTGAACCGTATTGCAGCAGCTTCATTACAAGGTCGTAGGTAGGTGAAAGGAATATTTCAAAATCGGCATACTCGCCACAGTCTTCAATAAGACGCTGACTAAAATGGAGTGGAAGGGATTTCAGGTAATGTTTGTGATTCTCGTTGGCACGTATCACGATGCTTCCGGTCTGACCTCGGAGCCGACGCCTTCATGGACCTGCACTCAATCGT
>CABRKI010000124.1 GCA_902471455.1 uncultured Porphyromonadaceae bacterium
CAGCCGCCGAAGCTTCGGGGCCTACGCCGGGATGTACGGCGGTGACGGTATCAAGAGAAGACTGCGATGGATATTCCCCCTGTGCTGCGGAAGTAGCCTGCGAACGTTCCGGTATGATGTCGATATGGTAGAAGACGGCACCTTCCACGAGCGAGAAATCGCCTACCGTGGTCGAACCGGTGGGCCGTCCGATTTCATCGAGCGGCAACTTTGGATACGCGAGCACATTGCTGCGGGACGTGTAATATATCTTGCGGCGGATACCGGCGTACTGCGGACGACCTTCGCACCAGTCGAGGGACTGTTGTATGGGATCACATTTCATATCAATAAGCAGTTAGAAATTTTCAATTAGTAATTAAGCCGGGATCTCGGCAAGGAGGAAACGGCGCGGGTCGATAGACTCGTACTGTGCGCCGAAGAACATGCGCATCATGACCATGAAGGTATCCGGAGAGTAGTTGCCGATGCGCACCTGCTCCTTGTCGGAAAGCTGGTCGCAACCGACGAGCATGTTGGATGCTGGGCACACCTGGAAGAAACTTGAACCGGCCTTGCCTACCAGCGGCATTATGCGGAGACGGTTGCGCGAGCCTTCCACATACAGCTGATCGTAAGATGTATTGTAGGCGATACCGGCCGATTCCATCTTGTAAGCCCGGACGTAAGCGTCATAGAACTTCTGGTCGCAATAGAGGTTGCAGTCCGTTGCGCGAAGTTCGGGCGACATGGCATCGAGGATTTCCTGTGCAATGTCGGTAGCATTGAGTTTGTCAGGCACTGCAGAGAGTTTGAGATAGTTGCCGACGGAAGCGGCAATGTTGCCGGCGGTAATCTCTTCCTGTGCTATCGTATCGAAGCCGTTGAACAGGTCGGTCGTCTTCTTCCCCTTCGGGTTGCGGACTGCGGTGAAAAGCGCGGTCTTCAGTTTGCGGCCAATCGATTTGGGGACACCGGCGATCACCTCGTGGGCCTGCGGGGTTGTGGCGAGGGCATCGCCGGAAGCCTGCGACGCACGGTGGCCGAGTAGCGTCGATATTTCTTCGTTTGGGTCGAACTCGGCGTTGACTGTACCGAAATATGTGCGGAGTTCGCGGTGAACGAGGTTCAAATTGGCATCCTGGACGGCATTGCGGACGTAAGGCTGCAGCTCGACATCTATGTTCGAGGAGCCGACGACCTCGGAATGGCAGATTCCGGGGCGGAGGGTCATGACGGAGAGTTCTTCGTCGAGAGAAAGTATCGGGAGCCTCAGGAGTTCCGAACGGTATTGGCGAGCGGCATCCTGATAGTCCTGTAGTTCGTATTCAAGTATTCCTGGCATGTTGTCTGTTATTAGCAATTAGTAATTGGCAATCGGCGATCTGGGATTCAGGGGACCGAATCGAAGAGTTTTCGGGCAGAAGCTGAAACCTTGCAATATCGTGAGAATGCTGTTTCTTCCTTATTTTGGGCCGGCTGCTGCGCGCCTCCGTTAACAATCTGAGCTGTGGAAGCCGCCGGGGTACGGCGGCGGGGCTCTTCGTTTTCGGCCTTCAGGCGGTCGATTTCAGCCTGGAGGGGATTTGTTGCCGCCGAGGCGGCAGGAGCGTTCACTTCGTTCGCGCCACAATCAGGATTTGCGGGCTGGCCAGAGTTCTGGGGAACGGTCTGTTGGTTGTTTGTTACCGGCTGTTGTGTGCCGGCGGCGGGTTGGGTCGATGTTTCCATTTTATCTGGGTTGAATATGTTTTTCAGTCCTTCGAGGATACGGTTGACGATAGTTGTGGATTCCGGCTCGATGTCCACCGGGGGCAACGGGAGTCCAAGCGTCTGAAATGCGTTGGCCTGGGCTTTGGAGATTGACGGTTTACCTTTCTTGGCATCCTGTTGCCTGTCATCGGCAACCAATTCGTCGATGAAACCCCATTCGAGGGCCTGTTGTGCTGTGAGCCAGCATTCTTTTTTCATGAGGTCGAGCAGGTCTTTCACAGGCCTTTTGCAACGGGATGCATAAAGTTCGGCGATGTTGCGGTCCATTGTGTCAAGGTCATCCTTGGCAGACTGGAGAGCCTTTATGAAATCGTCGAGCTGGTCGGAGTTGCGCGACGCCCAGTCGAAGAATTCCATCGATACCTTATGGACGAGATACATCGCTTCTGGGGCCATAGATATCTTTTTGGCACCCATTGAAGCGAGGGTTGCCGCGGAAGCGTTCATGCCACGGAAATGGACGGTAACGTCCCCGTGGTCACGGATTGCGCCGCATATCGATAAACCTTCCGGCAGGGAGCCTCCGAAAGAGTCGATAAGGACATCGACGTGTTTTCCGGGATACTGTGCGAGGACAGAACGGACTGTCCTTGCCGAGAATGTGGATGAGCCTACGTATCCGGTGAGCTGCAGATGGAAAACCATTTAACTGATGTTGAATGTTTGACGTTGAATGTTGAATGACTCCGGCAAAATTATTTTACGACATGGCGTTAAAAAAGGAAGGGTCACCGTCGCAGCGCCCCTTCCTTGTGTAAAACATTTCTTCTAAGTGTATTGCTATACCTAACTATTTAAACTAAGAATCTAAAAACAATCTTTTGTCTTTTTTTGAGTTATATGACGCGCACACTTCGTTCGCGTCACAATCAAGATTTGCTGACTCCCTGATGTGAGTCAATCTTTTAATATGACCTTCGCGGGAGGATACGGTGACGTAAACTCATACGTCACCGTGACGGGGTCGCCTTTTGGCGAAGACGTTGAAGCCGAAGCCTTAAGCGTGCCGGGATGATGAAGACTGAAGCCGACGGCCCAAGCCGTCCCGGCGGCATCGACGGCGACGAATGCGGAGCGTTCCGGCACGGTGTCGCGGGTGGAAAACGCCAGCACGGTCTGTCTGACCGGTACGTTGTTTTTTATTTCGGATGAATATTTGATTGCCGGGACATCGTCGATGGCCAGCCAGTCGATTTGTTCCGGAAGTGAGAGCGGCAGGCCGTATCCGGCAATGATGCGGGAGGCTTCGGGAATTAAATCCGGATTAAAAACCGCCAGGGCTTTTAATCCCGGAAATTGCGGAGATTGTGGGATTGAACGTACCGGCATGGCTTAAAGTGCTGATTTTTTACGACGGTATTCTTCACGTTTGCGCGTGCGGTCATACAGGCGGCGACGAAGGATTTTCGAGCGTTTAAGAACGGCCTCGAAGTTCCGGTCGTTTACTTCGATACCTTTTTCTTCCATCCAGGTAACTATTATATCGTTGAGACGTCTTCCGACGTTGTCGAGGGTAATTATCTCTGCGAGGAGCCTTGCATCAAAGGCATCGCGGATTAGCCCCTGGAGGTCTTTTTGTGCGGCGGCGGGGAGATAATTGTAATAATACGGGTCTTTCCCGGGATATTTCGGGACAATTATCGGCACGGTGTCAGAACCATGCGGAGTCCAGGATTCGCGTTCCTTTTTGTGGCGCATGAAAATACGCAGGAAAGATGAGAATGCGGAGCCTTTCGGGAAACGGACAGGGGTGGTACCCCCCATTGCATTTACGAGCCATTGCCGAAGATAGTCCGGCAACGGCAGATTGAAGGTAATCGAGTCGTCTGGCATGATATTTGGCGTTGAATGATTAATCTTGATGTTGACGATTCCAAAAATACTGCATCCGTGCTACAGATGTTGTGTGCCGTCTGTAGCGGAGACTAATTACGTGGTTGCAAAAATAACATATTTTGCGAATAATTGCAAAATATTTGAATAATTCTTTTATAAACCGCCAATAATTTCGATTTTTTCAAAAATTAAAATGTGAAATGCAACTATTTTTTATGATAATGTTTTTTGGCGAAAAAATGTGTGCTATTGTAATCGGATTGATTTACAACAGATTGAGGCAGCACACATCGATTTTTGCTACAAAAATACTGTGCAAACAAATGCGATACAGATTATTTTCGTGATTTGTAGCAAGACAATCCGTTGAGAGTCAGCCAATAAAAACCGTCTGCTACAAAAGCACACTTTTCCAACCCTTTTTAAATGAAAGAAAATAAAAAATAAAGAATAATATTTTTGAAAATTAAATATCTATTGACAGGTGATGAAAATTTTTTGCGTTCACTCCGTTCGTGTCACCATCAAGAATGGAATATGCCCGTTTACATTCCCTCCGGAACTACGTAAAAAGGCGGGGCGGCTTTTTACCGTCCCGCCTGATGCGGACTTCCGGGTAGAACATAATTATAACCGGGTTAGACTTGACCCCGTGCCCGCACCTTGCCGTTATACCAGTTTCGCCCAGTGGGTCGTATTAAAGGTATCGAAATCTTCAATCATCTTTGCCAACATTTTTTCGCTGTAAGCCGGTTCCACATCATAAAAAGTATCAATCTTTCCGTTCGGATAATGCTGGTTGTATCTCGTCAGATAAATCCCCTGTTCCTTCGGTATTTCGGATACCGGGTGCCATTCGAGTGATGTCGGGAGCGGATTGTCCGGAGAATGAAAGTCGTACCATTTCATATCTTATATATTTCTATTTTCACCTTAACCTGGCGTGGTTCCGTGCCCGGAAGTTGCGATGGAACAAGTTCCCGTGGAAGCAACAAAGGATCGATGTGGTCAAACGGAGCAACAATCCAAGAACTTTTAATCCAGTCTTTATCCCTTACCGGCTTCCGATTAAACAACCACAAATCGTTTTCATCGGCATCCCTGGCTATATATCCGGTAATCTCGGTCAATCCAATACGGTTCTTCAGATTGCGTTTGTATCTCTTTTCCCGGTTATATGCCAATATGCCGAACGCGCCCTGTATCAGAATTGTGGCTACGGCAGCGGCCACGAGCGCCCATAGCGTTATGTTGTATAATATCATATCATTCTTCTTTTAGCCGGACAGAGAACGAATCTTCTTCCGGAGTCAGCATTACGGCCCAATTATCCTTTAGTTCCATATTCTCTTTTTTTGCTAAAAATCTTGCAGTTTCTGCAAGAGCAGAAATAATGCCTCCTTTGTCAATAGATTTGTTTTTACAAAACTCTGTCGCGCTTTCTGCAGGAAACCATCCTTTGATGTGTGCGGCATCCATTGCAAAGACATTATTTTCTCCGCAACAGAACCTTAAATCATCTTCGTTCCTTGACAAGAACCTGGTGACGATAAGTTTATAGTTGCCTGATTTATCAACAACGGTCATGATTATATTAAATCCCGATGCTGCATTATCAAGGATACCTAAGTCCGCCATAGGCAGATAAATTTTCTCCTGCACGGCGAAAAATTTCAAATCAAGATCTTTTTCCAAGATTATGCCGTGAATGTAAAAGGTCTTGTAATCAGTTGAATTTGTCAATATTGTTGTTTGTATTTTCATTTTTCGGGGGATTTGAAGTCATCTGTATAATTTTCGGGGTGTGTCTGGAAGTCTTCGTTCACGAGGTCTTCCCGAAGGCATCTGAGAAGGGAGAATCCGTAACAATCGTCTTTGTTGATACATAGTCTCTGTCCTTCGTGGTCGGGAGATTCTATTATGAAGTATTTCTTTGCAATATGAACCAGAATTCCGGCAGGGAACGGCGAGTATTTCTTATGGAAACACACAATCATCGTCCCGATGAAGAATTCCTTCAGTTCTTCCATCGGGACAAGCCGGAAGTATATTCTCGTCCCGTCGATAACCGTGGAGGCTATTTTAATATTGGTGATTTCTATCCCTTTCTTTGATAGAAAGACCTGGCGATTGTCAGCGTTCACTCCGTTCGCGCCACAATCATGATCCGTTGTCTGTAGATTGTCTTTAGTCATTGATTTTATTCTTTAGTTAAAACATCATGTCA
This sequence comes from uncultured Porphyromonadaceae bacterium, assembly GCA_902471455.1. Taxonomy (GTDB): domain Bacteria; phylum Bacteroidota; class Bacteroidia; order Bacteroidales; family Muribaculaceae; genus Lepagella. The sequence goes on from CABRKI010000124.1 coordinate 5,816, forward strand.
GAATAGTGTCTGCAGCGTATGGCGTGCTATGGCCGTGTCGATGACCGCCTGTTCGGGCGAGCCGATGTCGAAGAGGGTACGAAGGTGGCCCAGACAGTAGAGGGTCGCGTCGCGTTGGGAACGGAACCAGCCTTGTCCTTCGCCGGGCAGTTTGGTGAGGGGGTGCGTGCCTTCGCGGTGTATCCGGTAGCCGTAGTCCCAGACTCCGGGAAGCAGTTCGCCGGTTATGAGGGTGATCGATACTGCGGCGGTATTCAGGATGGTCTCCTGTTTTTGTGCCTCTGGGTTGGCCTTGCCGCGGATGCCCGGCTGCAGGAGCGGGGCGTAAGGGTTGGTTTTCGGTTTCATTGCAGTTCTTGTCTTATGAGGTAATCTGTCGTGTTAATGGTGTAGAATTCGAGCGATTGCGAAACGTCTCGGTCGCCGATGAAGGATTTGTCCGGGGTGCGCGCGAAGTGGTCGGCGAAGGAGTTGCCGTCCCTGTCCGGACGGTGGGCGTTGAGATGCAGTCCGGCGAACCTGCAGTACGCCACGAGTTTGTTGCGGAATGTCTTCGCCGTGAGCTGTGTGGCCTTGAGGCCGAATTCGTTGAGATATGCCTCCGTAATCGCTTTGCGGGGCGTGCGACGGTTGACGTTGGGCCCGTCGGTGGCGAAATATACCGAAGCCCACTGGAGGAATAGTTCCCCCATTTCCTGTCGCAATTCGCGGAGCATGAGTCCTTCCATGGGAGGATCGATTGTGCCGCGTCCCGGTTCGCTCCATTCCTGTTCCTGGACGCGCATGTATATCTGGACGCATTCGCACAGGAGGTTGTCGAAGAGTGTCCACTGGCGTTCATCCCATCCTGTGAAGAACTGGTGGCCGAATTCCTGAATTGGCCTGTGATCCGTGTTGTACCAGTTGGAGAAGCTCATGAAGACGAGGCGTGCGCGTGTGGAGTCGTTGAGACCGTCGAGCGCGTGGTTGGAGGTGATATAGAATTTCGGGGCTTCCTCGAAGGGTACGACGAAACGTCCCCCCTGCTTTATATTGACATTGAGCGCGCCCGTTATCTTTTGTTTGAACTTGTCCAGGGAGAAGTTCTGCTGTATGTCGTCGATGAATATGTTTTTGGTCTGTCGCGAGACTCCGGAAAACATATATTGGTCGTCGTTTGTGAGCCCTGGTCCGTCAATTTCCGTCTGTGACACAAATTTCTCTATGGCGGCCCCGATAAACGATTTCCCGGAACGTCCGGACGAAACCCCCACTTCGGACATGGTCGCGTCCATCGAAATTACGGCACGGGCTTCCGTTATGTTTTTGTAATCACGTAGAAGATAGCCGATACATGAGAGTTTGTTGGCAATGTGGCGGCGGTATTCCGATTCCTGGCGGCTGTTCATCTGGGCCCCGCGGAACTGGTTTGACGTGTTGCAGAGGAACCGGAAGAATTCGCATTCCTTCCCGTCTTCGGTGAGTGTAATCTCGAACGAGCCGTCCCCGTCGGGACGAAAGCTCTCGATGACCGGGACGCGCTCGAAGTTGCGTTGGATAAGGTTCTGCTCCCATACGGGGCCGACCAGTCCCTGGCAATCTATATTCGAGGCCGTGATGGCGACCTGCCGGTCGAGGAAGTAGAACCTTTGGGCGTCGGATGTCGGGCGTCCGGCATTGGTGACAAGCAGCTCGAGCTGGCACAGGTTGGAGTTGGACAGCCTGTTGGATATGGTTTCTGCAAAACAAAGGTGGATATCGTGGTCTTTGGTGGCCTTATAGACGTATGACAACACGAAATTCCGGAGGTCATATTCATCTTTCGGAATTATGACGCCACGGTCAATCTTTATGAAGGAGCGTTTGCCGTCATCCCCTTTCCTGGAGCGGAACCCGTTGGCGGTAAGGAACGAGAGCATGTCGAGAAGGTCGATTGCCACCTTTTTCCCTTTGTCGTCGTAAGAGACCGACCAGAAATCTTTCCCTTCCCCGAACTCGGTCGCCATGGATATCTTGCCGTCCGCGACCTTGTAGAATACATTCCCGAATTTAAAAGACTTCAGCTGGAGCAGCCGTTCTTTGTGGACCGCAAAGAAATCGTCTTTATTGTTAAGTTTCCAGAGTTCGAGTATTTTTGTATCGGAATATGAAGTAACGTTTATGATGTCGATGTATTCCCCTTCCCCATCGTGGGCTATCATAGCCCTGTCTATGTCGTGGCGGAGTTCTTCCTCGCGGCCTTTCAATGTGTTTACGAGAAGGTCGTCGATACCTTTGTCCCCCGCTTCGTTGGGATTGATGTGTGCGTGCCAAATATCGACGTAAATGCCGCATTGGGCGAGTGTGGCGACATATTTGCGGAATTTTATAAGCGCTCTGGCGAACTCTCGTGGCCGGACATCGACGCTGTCGTTGTCATTTAGCGTTGATTTGAGATCGTTCCAGTCGGAGTCCATCAGGAACACGATGTTCTTTACGGAGCATGCCTGTACAAGATATTGTATTTCGTCCGGAAGCCCTTCCTCCTTTCGTCCGATGTTGCCGATGCCTTGGATGGCTATCGATGGGATACCATGTTTGCAGGCCTTCTCCGCTTTCTTCTCACCCTCCTGTATAAAAAGGGTTTCAAAATGTTGCTTCGACTTATACAGCGTCCTGATGAACTGCGGTATATAGAGCGGGGTGGTCGCCCCGGCGATGGTCTGGTATTTTGTCGGTTTCCCCCGCTTGTCTTTATGGGCCTCCGGGTTAGCCCACCTTACCCTTGTGTAATCGACTTCGCGTGACTTATTTTTGGCCGGGATGCATTTGCGCCTCCTTCCTTCAAGGTCGTAGTAAAGGATGAGCATTTCGTCAGCGTATTCGTCGATTTTTCCGGTATAGACATCGAGTGCGCCACGCCGGAACGGCGAAACGGTGCATTCGTCCTGTCCGACGAATACTTTTGCCTTTACATCGTCGTACGTGAGGCCGGAGGCCAGAAGCTGCCGGGAGCAGAACGACGATTTGTCGTTCTGCAGCGGTAGCCGGCGCTTGTCTTGCCTTGGCTGTTCGAACTCAAGCGTTATCCCGGTCTGGTCGGCTATCTTGCGGCATGCATCCATGAACTGCATGTCATTTATTGTCATCATCACATTGATGGCCCCGCCTCCGGCCTTGAAGTCGCATGAGTGGCATTTGACGAAGTGTTTGTTTTTAATGTCATCGTCAACCACGTGCAGCCCGATGCGTTTCCCCTTGAACTTTCCTTCTTTCCCGCATTTCGGACATTTGCAGTATTTTGTCATCCCAGACCCCTCGAGGCCTCCAATGAGACGGTGTAGCGGTACGGAATTAATCTTGTCCTTGCATTCTTTCGTTAGATTTGCCATGTCAAAGGGATACTTGATTTTTATTGATTGGAGGAACGTCGAATATCTGCCGTCCGGCAAGGACGTTGATTATCCGCTGGTATGGCAACTTTATTTTTCGTTCACCTTTTTTCCAGGTGTAAACGGTCGCCCGGGATACGTTGCAGCTCCGGATTATCTGGTTGGTGATAAAGACCCTCTCGTATTGCTCGAGAGAATTCATCCAATCTAAAAATTCTTTGTTTTCTTCTTTCATGGAATAAATATTTTCACTAACTTGCAATGCAAAGTTATAAACAAAATGGATATATTGATATAGAATTTATCTAATTTGTTTAGTTTTTAAGATATATTAACAATTAATAGTTTAGACAGATGCGAGACTGCGGCGCCATAATCGAGAAGGAAATATCTCGTAAAAAGGTTGTTAGGCGGAATTTAAGCGAGTTTATCGGCACAAGTCCACAGAACCTGTCCAAAATATTGCGGAAGGATAATATGGATGCGGCCACTTTGGAAAAGTTTTGTCAATATCTTGACCTTGACCCGGCTGATTTCTTTGACTTCCGACCGGAATACGTGAAATCGGGACATACGGTAAGGGATATTGACCAACAAGTTATGGTCGGCATGGCAGCGGTCAATATCAGCGCAACCGAAGTTGACTTGATGGAACGTCTTCTCAGGGAGAAGGATGCACGCATCTCCAACCTTGAAAAAACAATAGATATCCTGCTTGGCAAAATATCCAAAACAGATAGTGACAATAGTAATAATTCTACAGACGTATAGCGGACATAGCCATGCTAAACAAAACGTTTAGTCGAATGCAAGTCGTTGATATTCAATGGCAATTTCTTTACAGAAATATGACAAAAACTCCCTGTCTTTCCGCAAAACATCGCCTAACGAATTAATAATCAGTTTGTTAGGCGATTTTATTTAAAAGTTGGCGGACGGATTACGGACGCAACTTTTGCAGATTTCGAGTATTAACGGCAGCATTCTTTTGGCAGTGGCCTCATAAAGAATGTTAAAAAAATGTCGCCCAGACGAAACGCATCCCATGGTAACTACTCAAGTCTATTTATTCAACATCTATCAAATGAGATAAGAGATTTGAGAATTCTATATTCCCATAATTATTTACAAATCGCTTTCTCCCTCTTTCCCCATTTTTGCCAATAGTACATTTTTAGGGGTCAGCGGATTTTTCCGGTGCATGGGATATTTTTAAGCAAAAATTTTACATAG
>CABRKI010000125.1 GCA_902471455.1 uncultured Porphyromonadaceae bacterium
CAAACGATGCGGGGGAAAGAACTCGAGTTCTTTCCCCCGCATCGTTTGTGCAAAAATTCTACACCAAATTTAATTTAGAGAAAGGTCGTCAAAACCACTCCCGAGTTCATCGTCATTATACTCGGTGTCGCCATAGAAATCCTCGATGTCGAGGTCTTCCACCTGCTTCTTCACATTCTGGTCAATCTGGCGCTCGAACTCATCCATATCCACACGCTGGGCAGGCGGATTGCCTCTCTTCACCGTACAGATAGGATCGCTCAGATTCCTTCCGGGCACAGCTTCTTTCATCTCCATGAAAAAGGAGCGCTCCGTAAGATAATCGAACACAAACACAAGCTTCTGACCTTCCTCTTCTATAAGTTCATTGAGAGGGGTATCGTCCATAATCCAAATATCCTGATCGCTCGAACTGCCCATATCCTCAAGCGTGATTTCTTCCTGACGCTGCCATTCGTCGTCACAAAGGAAGAAGGAATCTATATCGTCCTTTGTATAGTTGACACTGTCGAGGATAGCGTTACGAAGCTGAAAGAAAGAGGAATTGGCGTCAATCTCTATCTCGCGCGAAAAATTGCTTACTTCATCGCTTACCAATTTAAACTTATATACCATAGCTTATGCTTTGACTTAGAAAATCCATTTATTATTAATTATGATGCGAAATTAATGCATTTCATCATTGATGCAAAATAATTCGACGTTTTTTTACAGTTTTAACACTAAAAAAAATGAGATAATGAAGACATTATCCCATTTATTCTTACGATTGAGAGCCAATCGGCGACTCAATCATCAACATTTCAATCTGTTAATGAATTATGTCATAACGTTTGAAAACTTTCTCTATAGCCTCTATCGAACGCGCCACCTGCTCTTTAGTGTGGGTCGCCATGAGGGAATAACGGATCAGCGTGTCTTGAGGGGCGACAGCCGGAGTCACGACAGGATTCACGAATACCCCCTCGTCAAGAAGATCGCGGGTCACGTGGAATGTCTTGTAGTCATCTCTGATAAACAGGGGGATAATCGGTGTGGAGGTATTGCCGATTTCACATCCGAGTTTACGGAATTCGTCGAGGGCATAATTCGTAATCTCCCAAAGGTGTTCCTGACGTTCGGGTTCGGCAAGCATAATGTCGAGGGCAGCATTTGCCGCAGCCGTCGAAGCGGGGGTTATACTTGCCGTGAAAATATACGAACGGGAATGATGACGAAGGAAATTGGTCACAGACTTGTCGGTGGCTATAAACCCGCCGAGAGAGGCAAAAGACTTGCTGAATGTGCCCATGATGAGGTCAACGTCGTCTGTCACGCCGAAATGGTTGCAAGTGCCGCGTCCGCCTTTTCCGAACACACCGATGCCGTGGGCTTCATCAACCATGACTGAGGCATTATACTTTTTCGAAAGCCTGACAATTTCGGGAAGATTCGCAACGTCGCCCTCCATTGAGAAAACTCCGTCGGTGACGATGAGCTTAATCTTATCGGGTTCGCATTTCTTCAACTGGGCCTCCAGGCTCTCCATATCGTTATGACGATATTTCAAATAGTTTGAAAAAGAAAGCCGGCGTCCTTCTATAATCGACGCATGGTCTTGCTCGTCGAGTATCACATAATCCTCGCGTCCGGTAAGTGTTGACACAACTCCGAGATTCACTCCGAATCCGGTGCTATAGAGCATTGCATCTTCCTTGCCGACATACTCGGCGATTCTGGCTTCAAGCTGCTTATGAATGTCAAGGGTGCCGTTCAAAAAAGGCGACCCTGCCATTCCCGTACCATATTTTTTTGTGGCTTCAACAGCTGCCTCAATCACTTTAGGATGATTAGTAAGACCCATATAGCTATTTGATCCGAACATCAACACTTTCTTTCCATTCATCAGCACTTCAGTGTTTTGTTCGCTGGAAATGGGTCGGAAATAGGGATAGACTCCTGCTGCCATTGCCTTTTGAGGGGCATCGTAGCGCGACAGTTTCTCTTGTAAAAGCTTCATACAGTTCAAGGTGTTTGCTTGCTGGACATCCCCGGAGTCTCGACCTGAGACATGCCGCTGTTCAAGCGGTGAGGTTTGTTCAGGCTGCAAAGTTAACTATTTTTTATAAATAACTACCTATTTACTCACCATTTTATGAAAAAATCCCTCAAAAAACGCTTTCCGGTTCGCTTCTCTCCTTATTAATAGCATTATTAATAGCATTAATCGACGCGCTTGCAACCGTGTTGAAAGAATTGCAGGCGCCGACAACACCCAGCAAGAATGGGATATTGTCATTATAAGGCATGCGGATGGATGCTTTGTCAGTTTTGTCACTGAAATGTCATTCATTCCCCGTTTTTATAATGCCTCCATTATCATTATTTTACAAATTAAATTTAAAAAATTTCCATCTCACGAAACTTTTAGCACGCGATTTGTTTATATGATGTATGGGCAAAGCTACGAAAGCTTTACTCAAAATTGGATAGAAATTAATATTAAACTCAAATTATAAATATATTATGGGAAAAATCATCGGTATTGACTTGGGTACCACAAACTCCTGCGTAGCAGTGCTCGAAGGTAAGGACCCTGTTGTTATTCCTAATAATGAAGGACGAAACACGACGCCTTCTGTCGTGGCTTTCGTCGATGGTGGCGAACGTAAGGTGGGCGACCCTGCCAAGCGTCAGGCAATCACCAACCCGACCCGTACAATCTACTCCATCAAACGTTTCATGGGCGAGAAATGCTCGCAGGTCGAAGACGAAATCAAGCGTATGCCTTACAAGGTAGTATGCCAGAACAATATGCCTAAAGTTGACATCGACGGCCGCGATTATACACCCCAGGAAATTTCGGCCATGATTCTTCAGAAGATGAAGAAGACTGCCGAAGATTACCTCGGACAGGAAGTCACGGAGGCTGTCATTACGGTTCCAGCTTATTTCGACGATTCTCAGCGTCAGGCCACCAAAGAGGCGGGCGAGATTGCCGGTCTTAAGGTGAAACGTATCGTCAACGAGCCTACCGCAGCCGCCCTTGCATACGGACTCGACAAATCAGAGAAAGAACAAAAAATCGCTGTGTTCGACCTCGGTGGCGGCACATTCGATATTTCTATCCTTGAACTCGGCGACGGTGTGTTCGAAGTGAAATCCACCAACGGTGATACCCACCTGGGCGGCGATGACTTCGACCACGTAATCATCGATTGGCTTGCCGACGAATTCAAGAACGACGAGGGCGTTGACCTCCGTCAGGACCCGATGGCCATGCAGCGTCTAAAAGAAGCCGCAGAGAAAGCGAAAATCGAACTTTCAAGTTCGACTTCTACGGAAATCAACCTCCCCTACATCACGGCTACGGCTTCCGGCCCGAAGCACCTTGTAAAGACCCTTACACGTGCCAAGTTCGAGCAGCTTGCTTCGAAACTCATCGATGCCGTTGTAGCTCCTTGCCGCAGTGCCCTCAAGGATGCCGGTTACTCGGCTTCTGAAATCGACGAGGTGATTCTCGTAGGTGGTTCCACCCGTATTCCCGCCATACAGCAGAAGGTGGTAGAAATTTTCGGCAAGCAGCCCAACAAGGGTGTCAACCCCGACGAGGTCGTTGCCATCGGTGCAGCCATCCAAGGCGGCGTGCTCAGCGGTGATGTGAAAGACGTGCTCCTTCTTGACGTAGTGCCTCTTTCGATTGGTATCGAGACTCTCGGCGGCGTGATGACAAAACTTATCGAAGCCAACACCACAATCCCGACCCGTAAGAGCGAAACATTCTCGACGGCAGCCGACAACCAGCCGGAAGTTACAATCCGCGTGCTTCAGGGCGAACGTCCTATGGCAGCCGACGACAAGCTTCTCGGAGAGTTCAACCTTGCAGGCATCGCACCCGCTCCGCGTGGCGTTCCGCAGATTGAAGTTACCTTCGAAGTTGATGCCAACGGTATCCTCAACGTTTCGGCAAAGGATAAAGCCACCGGCAAAGAGCAATCGATCCGTATCGAGGCATCAAGCGGCCTTAGCGACTCCGAGATTCAGCGTATGCGCGACGAGGCTAAAGCCAACGAGGAAGCCGACAAGAAAGCTAAGGAAAGAATCGACAAGCTCAACCGCGCCGACTCTGTTGTATTCCAGAGCCAGAAACAGCTTGACGAACTTGGCGACAAGATTCCTGCCGACAAGAAAGCTGCCATCCAGTCAGCTATCGACCGTCTGAAAGAAATCCACAAGAACCAGCTCGTGGAAGACGTTGATTCTGCCGAAAAGGCCATCCAGGATGCATTCCAGGCAGCCGCCCAGGACATCGCCAACGCCCAGCAGGCTTCTGCCGGACAGCAGGCAGGTCCTCAGCCCGGTGCAGGCGCACCCCGCAACGACCAGAACGGCGGTGCTGAAGACGTAGAATTCGAGGAAGTCAAGTAATCCCCTCATATAGAAATCAAATTAGAAACATCCCATCCTTTAAAAGGAGTGTAGCCCAAGCGGCCGCACTCCTTTTTATTTTCAATTATAATAAAAACCACCAGGAGATGTGAGTGTAATACACAAAAGACAATTGGATTCAGACTTTTTTCGTAACTTTGGCATTGAATAAGGGAAACCTAAACAAACTTCGCAATGGCAGCAAGTGAACATCGTCCGGTCCTGATCGTGATTGCCGGACCCAATGGATCGGGCAAAACTTCCGTGACCTCCAAGATTCTGCATCATGAGTGGCTTGAGGATTCGGAGTATATCAATCCCGACAATGTCGCCCGCGATGTTTTCGGAGACTGGAACAATCAGGAGTCTGTTCTTAAAGCTGCCAACTATTGCAATGAATGGAGGGAAATAAGATATAAACACAGATTTGTAAACTGGATTTAAGCCATGAGCGAAGTACAGAAAATTTCGATACGATTCTTTGACGACCGCGAAGTGCGGGCTGTCTGGGATGAGGCTGAAGCAAAGTGGTGGTTCTCTGTTCTTGACATTGTCGGAGGGTTCAACGCACAGGATGATTATGCCAAAAACCGCAATTACTGGAAGTACCTGAAAACCAAACTACGCAACGAAGGCAATGAAGTGGTTAGTGGCACTAACCAGTTGAAACTGCTTGCTCCAGATGGAAAACGCCGTCTCACGGATGTACCCTGATAGGCGGCATCAAATGCAAGCGTTATATATCCTTTGCCCGCCATTATTTGTGCATAATTTCCCGCCACCTGTTCCTTAACCCCTCCGTTGGGATGAGCCACCACAAGTGCAGGATATTTCTTTGCAGGATCATAATCGGCCGGAGTATATACGTTGGCTGCTATGCGCAGACCGTTGAGGTCATACGCAATAGGGTGGATATTCACTTTGCCCGGCTCGTTGGCCATGATAGCGTTGTCATAAACCAGTCCGTAAGGATTACCCTTGAACGAGAGCACATCCTCCACGGCAACATCTTCAAAAATGGGTTTGTCGTTCATATCTTTCATTTTTTGGGCCGCTACTGTCTGCGAACAACACATTGCACACACGGCAACGGCCGCCAGTTTATTGATAGTTTTAGTCATTTTTCAGTATGTTTGGTTAGAAATATCATTTTGCAGGCAACATGTGTTTTTCCCAAAATTCGACGGCTCCGTCAATCCAACCTTCGGCACTTGTCCCCACGCCAAGTCCAAACCCATGACGCAAATTTGGGAAAAGAGAAAGAACTTTTTCGCCCTGCACAACATCTAACAAATCCTCGTTAACGGATGTTGTTGCGCAAGACGCAATAACCGAAGAAATGAAAACAGATACCGTCAATAACACAAGCCAATACCTCATTTATGAATCGTCTTCTTATTTTCGTGTTTTCAAAATTTTTGAACCTCCGAACACTTCACTCATCGGCATTGCATCGAGAGTACGGTCGATGTTGCCTATTTCCTCTTGAGATAGTCTTATATCCGGCGCGCCTGCATTTTCCTTGAGTCTGCAAAAATGTCTCGTGCCTGGAATGGGAACAATCCAAGGCTTCTTACAGAGCATCCATGCCAACGAAATCTGCGACGGCGTAGCATGATGGGCATCTGCAAGATGCAGAATGTAGTCAAGCAGTTCCTTATTCTGATTAAAACTCTCTTTTTGGAACTGAGGCATAGCCGCACGATAATCTGAATGTGGGTCAAACTTTGATGTAGAATCGTAGTTTGCTGTCAGCAGTCCGTTGGCGAGTGGTGAGAACGCCACAAAACCGATGCCGAGTTCTTCCAGCGTGGGAAATAAAGCCTCATGCCATCTCGCCATCATTGAATAACGGTTCTGCACCGCTGTAACCCGACATACGGCATGAGCACGACGCAGATAATCTTCATTTGCTTCAGAGATGCCCCAATGAAGTATTTTACCTTCCGCAATAAGGTCACGCATAACTCCCGCCACAACCTCCGGTTCTACATCGGGATCTATCCTGTGCTGATAATAAAGGTCAATGTAGTCGGCACGCAGACGAAGTAAAGAACCCTCCACGGCGCGACGGATTGCTTCCGGACTTGAATCGGGAATAAGCGGATGCGGACCGTCACCTTGCGGATCGTCAAATGTAAGACCGAATTTCGTGGCCAGCACAATCCTGTTACGATGCTTATGCAATGCTTCACCACGAAGTTCCTCGTTGGCATGAGGATCATTGACCGTACCGTAAATCTCAGCGGTGTCAAACATGGTATAACCCATATCAACCGCATCTTCGAGCAGACGGGCCATTTCACGTTTATCAGCAGGAACCCCGTAACCGTGACTCATTCCCATACATCCAAGTCCGATAGCCGAAACCCGAAGCCCATTCACTCCTAACGTTCTATATTCCATGTTATTTTAATATCATACAAGATTACTTATGTCGTTAGAACTTCGTCATTAATTCTGAATCAATGTCTTTATGCCATTGATTATATACAAGCCCGACGTCAGAGAATCAAGACAGTCTGCGTTAGTGAGAAGTTTGGTTCCATTCATATCATATACGTTGTATTTCCTGATTCCATCCGCCTCGATATCCCCTATGCCGCCTGCGTCGGTAATATCAATCAATTCGTATGCAAGCGTACCCAATCCTATCTCTGCGGCATAGTCAACAGTATGGGCTCCGTGACGGCTGTTGATACGTTGTATGAGAGGTACGCTGTTGTCGCCGGTCGTTGATTCATGGTTGAATACCAAATCCAGGCAGGCTTTGTCAAGAGCGACGGGGTCGAGCGAGGCAAGGATGCCTATATCTTTCATCTGCGGGGCCAACGGATGTCCGTCGCAGTCACAATCTACGGAAAGATTGTTCATCACATTTATGTAAACAATCCCTTTTTTACCCTTGAAATAATTATGTACCGACTGGGCGGCACCGGCCATAGATTCAAGAAAGGCATCCTGGCCGTGAGGCTGCTGAAACACATAACGTGGGTCGGAGTATGCCCCGGCAGTGTGGATACGGGTCTTGCCGTCAGGGGTTGCGATGCCGATGCTCTGGTTTTTCAGCACACCGCCAAAGCCGCCCATCGCATGGCCTTTGAAGTGAGCAAGGTTTATCATGAAGTCATAATTTGCAAGATGGCTTCCGACAAGGTTTTCCGAGAACCACTTTGTATCCTGCATAGGAAGGTTCATGCCACCCTCTTCATCCATTATATCGACTGTGGCGATTTCACCATAACCGCGTTGTTCTATTGCACGGCGATGGTTTGCGGTGTTGGAACGGTTGCCGCCGTATGCCGTGTTGCATTCCACAAGAGTGCCGTTGACTTTTTTCACAAGGTCTCCTATGAGTTCCGGGCGCAACTGGTTGGATTGGGCCGATTCACCAGTGCTGATTTTCACAGCCACTTTACCGGTGGCCTCCTTCCCGAGAGCCTGATAAATTTTCACAAGGCTTTCAGGCGTGATTTCCTTAGTGAAGTAAACTTTTGAAGTCTTTGCCTCTTCCTGCGACTGTGCATAGATAGGAAGGCATAATGAAGCAAACGCCAATGTCGCAAATATAGAAACGGAGCGTATCATTTGAATTATAATGTTGGTTTTCTGATGCAAAATTACAATCCGTTTTCCTCCAAAACATTACACAAAATTCGGTTAAAAAATACATAAACGGAAAAAACAGGCAGAAACAACCGTCGGAATCACAAAAGATTGCAAATAAAACCGCTTACAGATTTTTTTGAATTAAAAACGGGAAAAAATCCATCGGCTGTTTCCGAAACATTCTATACCTTTGTAAAAACTGAAATATATAAGGATTCTTATCTCAAAATTGAATTCTCACAATCACCGGTGGAGAGATAACGAAGCTTTTTACTAATTTTGCACATGCAACAATTAAACGACGTAATAATAGAAGACTCTCTTGATGGAGTCGGCACAACCCGCTATGAAAACTATCTCGTGCATGCTCTGTGCCTGAAAGGTAATTGCGGATTCAAGTTCAACGGACAGCCGTTTGAACTCCACGAAAACGACCTAATGATTGTGCGTAAAGGTAAATTGCTCGACGACCTTACGCCATCAAGTGATTTCGCAGTCAAAACCTTATATGTAACGGCTCCTTTCATTGAACTCTGCACTCCCCAGACCAACTACGGAATGAAAGGCCAGCTGTCGCTGTTCCGCAATCCTATAATGAATCTGGATGACGGCCAGCGTTTTGTTTGCGAACGCGATTTCCGTTGGATTGACTATCGCCTTAACCAGACTCAACATACATTTTACCGCGAACTTTTAATGAATGCCGTGCAATCGGCCATTCTTGACTTTTTTGACTTCCATTCTGTAATAAACAAGGAGAGTGATATCTCCACACAGCAGGCTTCGTTGATGAGCCGTTTCCTCGACATGCTTGAAAACGGCGACTATCGCCACAACCGGGAAGTGACATATTATGCCGACGTGTTATGCGTAACGCCGAAATATCTTTCGGAAGTATCGAAAAAAGTCAGCGGTTATCCGGCCAACTACTGGATAAACCGCTATACGTCTTTGGATATCGCCCGGTTGTTGCGCGATAAATCTCTGTCGTTTGTCCAAATTTCCGACATGTTCCATTTCTCATCACCCGCATATTTCAGCAGATACGTGCAACGCACGCTCGGTCTTAACCCCTCGCAATATAGAGAATAACATCCTGTTTAAAACAGAAATCAAGACAAACATTATGAATTTCATGCGTCGGCCGTGGGAAAAAACGCCATAATATTGCGTTTTTGATTCACAATTATTACTTTTGCAATAAAGAGAAAGCCTATGCCACGTATGCCTGAGAAATACCCTGTTGGAATACAGACTTTTTCCGATATTATCGAAGGTAAATATCTTTACGTTGACAAAACGGATTTTGTATTTCAACTTGCCAACGAATTTAAAGCCGTCTTCCTGAGCTGTCCAAGGCGTTTCGGGAAAAGTCTTCTTACGTCAACGCTTGAATCTTATTTCAAGGGAGAAAAAGACCTCTTCCGGGGTCTGAAAATTTCAAAACTTGAAACTGAATGGCGAAGCTATCCGGTTATACATTTTGACCTCAGCGCAGACAATTTTAACGATTCAAACCGCCTTATTGTCCACATTTCAAATATATTAAAGCGATACGAGCGTTCATTCGGTATCCCCGAGGACGACACAAGCTCCATTTCCCAAAGATTCGGCATTCTGATTGAGAAAGCATTCCTAACGACCGGCAAGAAGGTTGTGATACTGATTGACGAATACGACAAGCCACTTCTCGACTGTATCCACAATGATGATCTACATGAAGAAATCACTGCGGAACTACGTGGATTCTTTTCCGTAGTCAAAGCCTACGACAGATACATCAGATTCGCATTCCTCACAGGAATCACGAAATTCAGTAAAGTTTCCGTTTTCAGCGGGCTTAACAACCTTAATGATATCTCCTTACGTCCTGAATTCAATGCCGTTTGCGGTATTTCGGAAAAAGAGATGCAAATTTATTTCAAAACTTCCGTAAAAGCTTTTGCGGAATACGAAAGTATTGCTGAAGAAAAAATCTGGCATGAATTGAAAACAAGATACGACGGTTATCATTTTGCCCGCACAGGCGAAGATATTTATAACCCCATAAGCGTAATCAAAACTTTCGACGAGTGTGACTTCCGTGATTATTGGTTTGAAACCGGCAAACCCAATTTTCTTTTCAAGCTGATTTCGAAATACAATTTTGAAATTGCAAAACTGGATAGTGAAAAACGCACAGCCGACCAACTCGGCGACATATCACATATTCAAACCGACATTATTCCACTCCTTTATCAGGCCGGTTATCTCACCATCAAAAGTTATGACAAGACCGAAAGACAATATACGCTAGTGTATAGTATCAATGATATTATATCATTAATATTATTTAACTTTTATGGTATTGCCTATCTCGCATATTTTTAGTAATTT
>CABRKI010000126.1 GCA_902471455.1 uncultured Porphyromonadaceae bacterium
GGCGAGGGCGGCACGGATGCCGTAAGGCTCATCCGGGAAGCCGCTGCCAATATCTACAGCAATCCTAAAGAGGCTTCGTCGCTCGCCAATCAGGCTTTGAAGCTTTGCGACATCTCTTCGCCCGATTCTTTGTGCCGTGAGGCTACGATATTGTATGGCGAAGCCGAACAGTTGCTTGGAAATTTCGACCTCTCTATCCGCGTCTTGCATGATGCGGAATCGCTCGTTGACACCACCGACACACCCACGCTTGCACGTCTGTACATGCTCGAAGGGAGGGTGTTCAGCAAACTTGGAGACTATCCGCGTTCAGTGGAACTCAACGACAGAGCCACGTCTATGTTCAAGTCGATAGGAGACTCCGCTTCTGTGGCGGCATGTTATACGGAACGTGGCGTGACTTTGCTCAATACCAATGAATTCGTACTTGCGGAGCATTTCTTCCGAAAGTCGCTCGACATAGCCCGCAAACAGCATGATATCCGGACGATAGCCAGAAATCTTAACAACATGTGCCTTTATCCGGGCGACAGCGGCGAGAAATTGAAGATGATAGAAGAGGCAATCACCATCAACAAGCATCTCGACCTAAAATGGTCTCTCGGAGAGAACTACAACAATAAAGGTAAACAGCTTTGTTATGCCGGACGCTACCGCGAAGCTCTCGATGCCCTGGCATCGGCGTTGGGTTATATAAAGGAAATCGAAGCGAGGGAATTGCTCTGCGACTATTTCGAGTATATGGCTATGGCTAACGCCGGGATGGGTGACTACAAGGCCGCTTACGACAATATGAAGGAGATGACGGTGCTCGTCAGCGAGCTGCAGCGTCGCAACCGGCAACGCAACACCGAACTCGATCTCGCGCGTAAGAAGGATAATGACATGCGTCTTGCCGCCGAACGGCAGGAACAGGAATATCAGATCGGGCTTCTGCACCGCAATCTATGGATCCTTTTTGCCGTGGTGGTGCTCGGAAGCGTCAGCGGTTGGTTCTGTTATAAATGGTATAAACACCGTAAGAACTTTCAGATTTTCGAGGCGCGCTACGAACGTGACCAAGCGGAGAAAGAGGTGGATACCCTCAAAATGCGCCAACAACAGTTGGAACTTGAAAACGCGCAGAACATGCTCACGGCAAGCCGCCAGGAGTTGACGGGCTTTGCGGCGTTTCTAAAAAGTCGTAACGAAATGATGGAGCGTATCCGGGAGATGCTGAAGGAAGGATATAAGATGGATGCTGCGGCGATTGTGCCACATCTTAAGAAAATCAATGCCTTCATCAGTTCATACGCAAGCCATGACAAATCGAGCCAGACGCTTCTGCTGAAGGCGGAAGAGCGCAACAAAGACTTTATGGACCGTCTTATGAAACTCCATCCTGACCTTACCAAGGGGGAACGCAACCTTGCCCTTCTGATTCGCGGCGCCCTCTCCACAAAGGAGATTTCAATGCTTCTCGGTCTGGAATCGAAGACCGTCAATATGAACCGTTACCGTCTTCGAAAAGCCCTCGACCTTCCTCAGGATGGCGATCTCTACGACTATCTAAACTCACTCTGAAGGATATGTGCTGCCAAAAGGTTTTGTAGATATGAATTGAGAGCTATATTATTGATAGTCAGAAGTGATTAATTTTATTTGTAGATAGTTTGATGACTTGTAGAAGGAAAATTGTAGGTGTGGAATAGAAAGCTGAAATTTGACAATGGGTTGCATTGTTCATAATTTAGCGGCACAAAACTAATCTAATACACAATTAACCTTAAGTATCATCATGGCAAATATTCGAGAGCTCAAGAGCCGGATCCTATCATTTCTGATCCTTCTCTGCATCGCCGTCCCGACGGAGGCGTGGGCGCAAAAACAGACCGTAACGGGTACGGTATTTGAAAAGAACGGCGAACCGGTAATCGGCGCCACAGTCATGGAAAAGGGTACAGCCAACGGAACGAGCACCGACATTGAGGGAAAGTTTACTATCAATGTCAGCCCGAAAGCCACCCTTATAGTGTCGTATGTAGGCTACGACTCACAGGAAATCCCCGTGAACGGACGTTCCTATATAGAGGTGACAATCCAGGAGAACAATCAGGTTCTCGATGAGGTTGTAGTGGTTGGCTACGGCACTATGAAGAAGAGCGATATGACGGGAGCCATATCGTCGGTGAGCGGTAAGGACCTTGCCAAACGAGCCACGACTAATCCCGCCGAAGCCCTTCAGGGTAAAATAGCCGGTGTCAACATTATGAAAAGCGGCGGAAATGCCGGTGCCGGCGTTTCGGTGAAAATCCGTGGCGTAAAGACGTTCGGCGACAACGAACCGCTTTATATTATCGACGGTTTCCCGGGCGACATCAATTCGGTAAACCCTCAGGACATCCAGAGCCTTGAGGTGCTCAAAGACGGTGCGGCGGCTGCCATTTACGGTTCAGTTGCTGCCAACGGTGTGGTGCTCATCACCACCAAGTCGGGAGCGAAAGGAGACGTTAAGGTTGACTTTACCACTTACGTAAGCTGGACAAAAATCGCCAACAAACTCGAAATGCTTGATGCCGACGAATACAAACAGGTTCACAAGCAGATGTACGACAACTGGAACAGCCATGTGGCCAACAATAAGAACCTATATGACCCCGAAGACAAGGGCGACTGGCAGAACTCCCTGCTTTCCACCCCGGCTTACGTCACCAACGACACCGGAGTCAACACTGACTGGCAGAATGCCATGATGCGCACGGGCTTCACCCAGAACTATATGGTTAGCGTGCGCGGCGGCAGCGATTTCGGTCGTTATTCCGTGAGCTACAACCATTCCGACGACAAGGGAATCTTCCTTGGCAACCAGCATCGCCAGGATATTGCCCGCATGAAAGTGAACGCATCGAAATATATATTCGATTTCGAAGCCAACCTCGCTTTCAAATACACCAAGAGCGAGCAGCCCCAGTATCAGATCAAGGAGATGTATGGCATTTCCACGCTTGTGCCCATATATAACGAGGACAACGAATACGGTTTCGGACTTACCAATTTCGACGGTCTCCCCAACAACCGAAATGTCATGGCCGACAACTATTATCGCAGAAGCGCGTCGCGCTATTACCACACCACCGCCAACGCCGCCATTACGGTGCGTTTCACTCCGTGGCTGAACTTCAAGACAAGTTATGCCTACCGTGGCGAGCACGAGCGCGACAAATACCATACCCCTCCCTACATCGCCGACGTGAAGGCGAAGACCGAATATCCCTATAACGAGGAGACCACGGCATATTGGGAGGAGCAACTTTGCGAGAACGTGCTTTCGTTCAACAAGGAATTCGGCAAACATTCCGTGCAGGCTGTTGTCGGAACCTCGGTGATGAGCCGTAAATATACGTGGAACACCGTCGGTGTGGAAGGGAAAACCACCACTTACAAGGTGGAAGACGGCAACCTCGTCATCAATGAAGTGCCCGGAGGATTCCTCGATTCCGGTTTCGACACAATAGGGGCGGGCGACGGAGGCACATTCTCCGGCGACGGAAGCCGTTGGGATTACCGCCGCGTGTCTTATTTCGGCCGACTCAACTATAATTTCGATAACCGTTACCTGCTTCAGGCAACAGTGCGCCGCGACGGCTCAAGCAAGTTCGGTTCGGATAGACGCTGGGGTACATTCCCGTCCGTGGCACTTGGCTGGAGAATATCGGAAGAAGAATTCTTCCCGAAGAATACAGCCATAAGCAACCTCAAACTGCGTGCGAGCTGGGGACGCCTCGGCAATGAGAACGCTCTTGGATATTACGATTTCCTTGCCCTCATCGAGACCTATAACAACAAATATCAGGGCTACGTGCAAGGAAACGGCGACAACGCATGGGCAGGAAGTATTGCCCGCGCCCTTGAAAACCGTTCGCTCAAATGGGAGACCACCGACACCAAGAATATAGGTATAGACTATGGTTTCTTCAACAACCATATCAACGGCTCTCTCAACTGGTATTACAATAAAACCGAAGACCTCCTCATCTACAAGGTGCTTCCGCCGTCGGCAGGCCTGACAAGCCCTATTCTTAATGTGGGCAAAATGAGGAATACCGGTGTGGAATTTGAAATAAACTATCAGGATTCTAAAGCAGGATGGGACTATAGCTTCGGACTCAACCTCGCCACCACGAGCAATAAGGTGCTTGAGCTTTCCGATCCCGACCAGGTGATTTACGGGGAAGGCCTTAAGTTCGGCACGGAACACTTCCCGACCCAGACGATGGTGGGCAAGTCGATAGGTTCGTTCTATCTCTATAAGACCGACGGCCTTTTCCAAAGCAATGAAGAAGCCCGCAATTATGTGAATAAAGACGGCGCGCGCCTTCAGCCTTATGCCGAAGCAGGCGATGTGAAATTCGTGGATGTCAACGGCGACGGAGTTATCAATGACGCCGACAAAGTGGAGTGCGGTTCAGGTATTCCCAAACTTGAGGTCAACCTTAACTTCAGCGTGGCGTGGAGAGGCTTCGACCTTTCGGGAGTGCTCGGCAGTGCATGGGGACATAAACTCTACAACGGCAACAAATATTTCTATGAAAGCATGAATGCCGGTTCCAACTTCTTGAAATCGACGCTCGATGCTTGGACTCCGACCAACACCAACACCACTGTTCCCCGCGCCATATTCAACGACCCGAACGGCAACCTCAAAGAGAGCGACCGTTTCCTGGAAAACGGCAACTTCGTGCGTCTGCGCCAGATTCAGCTCGGATATACCATCCCCGCCAACCTTACAAAGAGGATTTATCTTGAAAACGTGAGGTTCTATTTCGCTGCAGACAACCTCTTCACCATCACATCGTATAAAGGTGTGGATCCCGAGTTCTCACGTGCCAACGTGCTTAACACAGGTATCGACAAACTCATTTATCCGTTCACCCGCACGTTTACTGTGGGAGCACAGGTTACTTTCTGACGGGGGGAGTTTAGAGTTTAAAGTTTAAGGTTTAAAGTTTAGGGTTTAAGACTTTAAATAAAACCGTTGACCAATCATCAAATTAAAGAAGAAATCATGAAAACCAAGATAATGATTCCGGCGATGCTGTTTATCGCCGCAGCATTCTCCTCGTGCGAGGATTATCTCACGGTGGAGAGTCCCGACAAGTTGACGTCGTCAAGCTTCTGGCGCGACGGTAGCGATGCCGAGGCGGGTCTTGCCGCCGCTTATTCCCAGCTTGAGTATTATATCGACACCTGGGAATTCGCCGAGGTGAAATGGCCCGTAGAGGCGTTTCGCGAAGATGTCGTGACAATCGGGGCGGACGTGCCCAATTATCCCAACTGGATGGAACTTTATAATTTCACTTACACCAATGGCAATTCGCAGTTCTCGAGCTATTGGAGCAATAACTACCGTGGCCTGAGTTTTTCCAATCAGGTAGTGCAGAAGGTGGCGGAGATTCCTGACGAAAAGATTGACCCCACATTGCGTACTCAGATTGTCAACGAGGCGCGTTTCCTGCGTGCCTACTACCACATCAAGCTCCTTCTCAACTGGGAGAAGATAATAGTGCGCGACCATTTCATCACCAGCCAGGACGACCTCAGCGCACCGCTTTCGGAGCGTCCCGCCGCATGGGATTTTGTTATCACCGACCTTGAGGCGGCCACCGCACTTCCTTCAAGCCATGACTCCGACCACCTCGGACGCGCCACAAAAGGGGCTGCCTATGCATATCTCGGCCTTGTGTGCCTGACCCGTGCATACGAAGAGCCTGCCGATAAGTCGGAATGGCTTGCAAAGGCCGTGGCGGCTTTCGACAATGTCACCGGCTACGAACTTGTGAAAGACTATGCCTCGATGTTCAATGCATCTAACAAGAACAACAAGGAATCGGTGTTCGAACTCCAGACATCGTTGAGCACTGCCAACGGTACGAACTACCGTACGCAGCTTCATCGTTGGATAGGCAGTTCCGAACTTGGAGGCTGGGACGAGATTCTGCCTTCGGAAACCCTTATGAGAGAGTTCCGCAAAGAGGGCATGACTGCCACCACGGGGCGATATGATTCGAGAATGTATGCCACAGTTTTCTTTGACTGCGATTATTTCAACGACGGCAACGGGCGCGTCTATGGCTATAATTTCAGCGACTGGTTCGACAATAAGGACCGTATGTCGTTCCGTAAGTTCATGCCTGCCGACTATGACGGACTTGCTTCAAATTATTGTGCAATCAATATCCCCTTGATGCGTTATTCTAATGTGCTCCTGATGAAAGCGGAGGCGCTCAACGAACAGGGCAAGCCGGCCGATGCCATTCCGCTCATAAACCAGGTTCGCGACGTGCATGGCGACATGCCTCCGATGACCGGCACGAGCCAGGAAGCCGTACGCGCCCAGATTGAACATGAGCGCATGATAGAATTCCCGCTTGAGAACTGGCGCTGGTATGACCTGCGCCGCTGGGGCAAGACCGCAGAGGCGCTTCGTGCCGCAGGACGTGCCGGCTACGACGACTCTCGCGCATTCTATCCCGTGCCTCTCACCGAAATCAACACCAACGACCGTCTTGACGAAGTGGCGGCTCCTGAAGAATAATAGAAAGAAGTCCGGGGGCATCGGAAGGTGCCCCCGGATAAACCCAAACTGACAGACAGAAGACTATGTTCACAATCATCCTCATCATGGCTGGAGGAATCACGCTCGGATGGTGTCTGAGGGGGCGGAAACTTCCGTTTCTGGGCCGTCTCACCAATATGCTGATATGGGTGCTCCTGTTTCTTCTTGGCGTGGAAGTGGGAGGCGACGAAAGAATCGTCGAAGGCATAGCCTCCCTTGGGGTGGAGGCCATAGCGGTGGCGGTTGCCGGCGTTGCAGGGTGTTCCCTGGGCGCGTGGCTGCTTTGGCGCTGGGCGAAACGGCGGAAGGAGGTGGCTGCGAAATGAAGGGTAGCCTGATAATTGTCGGTTTTTTCATACTTGGTGTGGTGGCCGGGCGTCTGGGCTGGCTAAGCATAGACACCTTCGGGTTCGACATAAGTTTCATTGCGCTCGCCCTGCTCATGCTTTGTGTGGGAATAGGGGTGGGAAGTGACCTCGGGGCCCTCAGGAGTTTGCGTACACTTGATTCACGCCTGTTGTTGCTTCCGCTGGTCACCATCATAGGCACCGTTGCCGGATGCGCGCTCATCGCCGTTTTCATGCCCTGGAGGAGCCTTACCGACACTCTCGCGGTGGGGAGCGGATTCGGCTATTATTCCCTTTCGAGCATCTTCATAACGCAATACAGGGGGCCTGAACTTGGCACTGTGGCTCTTCTCGCCAACATAGCGCGTGAGATTATCACCCTTCTCGGTGCGCCCCTGCTCGTCAGGCTTGCCGGTCCGTTGTCTGCCATCTCGGCGGGTGGCGCCACTTCCATGGACACCACTTTGCCGATTATTACGAATGTCTCCGGCAAGGAGTTTGTGATTCTTTCAATCTATCACGGCTTCGTGGTGGATTTCAGTGTTCCCTTTCTTGTGACTTTTTTCTGTAGCCTCTGATGGCTGCGATTCTAATATCCTCCCGTGAAAGAAGCGTGAAACGGTCTCTCTTGCAGATGTTGTCGCGCCTCTTCCGCAGGCCACAATCACGATAACCGTAAATGAAGACTTTATTTATTCCACTCTCCATAACCCTGCTGACATCTTTGGGTGCGCTTGCATTGCCCCCTTGGCAGGACCCTCTTGTCAATTCTATGCACCGCCAACCCATGGCGGCACATTTTCTCCCGTTCACGACGGAAAAAGGTGCCGAACACAACCGTGCCCTCCCTGCTTCCGAACGTTATGCCACATACGAAGGGCAACGGCGCGTTTCGCTCGACGGGACATGGAAATTCCTTTATTTCCGCAATGATTCCTTGTGTCCTGAAGGTATCTATAAATCGATGCTTAAGAAACCGTCGCGCATAGAGGTGCCGGGAAGCTGGGAGTTGCAGGGCTTCGATGCGCCGATATATACCGACACCCGGTATCCTTTCCCTGCAAATCCCCCGTATGTGCCTTCCGATTATAATCCTGTGGGCGTCTATCAGCGTGAATTCAGCGTGCCTGCATCGTGGGACGGACTTGACCTGTTCCTGGAATTCCAGGGGGTGGAGTCGGCGTATTATGTTTGGCTTAACGACGAGCTTGTGGGGTATGCCGAAGACAGCCGTCTTCCGTCGGTGTTCTGTATAACCGGTAAGCCTAAGAAAGGCAACAACCGTCTCACGGTGAAGGTATATCGCTATAGCGACGGTTCATATCTTGAAGGTCAGGATTATTGGAAATACAGCGGAATCGAAAGGAGCGTGGCTTTGACGGCGCGTCCGAAGTCGCGCATAGCCGATTTCCGCCTTGAAGCTCCCCTCGTCAATTCTTACAAAGACGGCGACATGGCTCTCGACGTGAAGATGCATAAGCCGGAGCAGGGTGAAACCGTGGCGGTGAAACTCTCAGACGGCAACCGTGAGATTTGGAGTGCTGGCCACCGCATCTTCGGCGGCTCCGACAGCATTGTCCCTTTCCGTCATCTCGTGAAGGATGCCACGCCGTGGAATGCCGAGAATCCGCATCTCTACACCTTGACGGTGACCCACCGCGATGCTTCCGGGAAAGAAAAGGAATCGTTTACCCATCCTTTCGGGTTCCGTACCGTCGAGATGCACGGAGGCCAGCAGCTCATCAACGGTAAGGCCGTCCTTTTCAAGGGGGTGAACCGTCATGAGCATGATGCCGTAAAGGGGCGTTCGATAAGCGTTGGCTCGATGCTTACCGATATCTCCCTGATGAAGCGCAATAATATCAACAGCGTCCGCAACTGCCATTACCCCAACAACTGGCAATGGTATGAACTTTGCAACGAATACGGGCTTTATCTCGTGGATGAAGCCAACATAGAAAGCCACGGGATGGAGGCGCATCCCGACGGGACGCTCGCCAACATGGCGGGATGGGAAGTGCCGTTTATGGAGAGGATGGGGCGTATGATAGCCCGAGACCGCAATTTTTCATGCATTGTGACATGGTCGATGGGTAACGAATCGGGTTATGGCCGCCATTTCGAGACTCTTTACGATTATGCGCATGCCGTCGATCCGTCGCGCCCGGTGCAATATGAGGGTGGAGGCTACGATGCCAAGAGCGACATATATTGTCCGATGTATGCAAGGATATGGAGCCTGGCGCGCCATGCCAACCAACGTGACCGCCGTCCCCTCATAATGTGCGAATACGCCCACGCCATGGGCAACAGCGTAGGCAATCTTCAGGATTATTGGGACCTCATATATAAGCAAGACCAGCTGCAAGGCGGCTTCATCTGGGACTGGGTTGACCAGACGTTTGAGAAAAAAGATGCTGCCGGAAGGAAAATATGGGCTTTCGGAGGCGATATGGGTTTTGCCGGGGTCGTCAATGATTCCAACTTCTGTGCCAACGGTCTTGTGGCGGCCGACCGTATGCCGCATCCCCATCTCGCCGAGGTGAAGAGGGTGCTCCAGTATATCGATTTCAAACCGGTTGATTTCAGCGGTAACAGGGTGGAAGTGACAAACCGTCATGATTTCAGCACACTCGACAATTACGACCTCAAATGGGAGCTTCTCCGCGACGGCTCCATTGTGAAGGAGGGCAACTTGCCTTTCCCGAAGATTGCGCCTTGGGAAAAAGGTGTGCTCGACATTCCGTTCGGTAAACTTGACTCCGGCGGAGAATACTTCCTCACCCTGCGTGCATTCACCAAGGAGGGGCGGGGTATGGTTCCGGCGTGCCATGAGGCGGCAACCGCCCAGTGGCAACTTACCCCGTTCCATCCTCTTACAGCCGCAAAACGTGTCGGAAAGGTCAGGGTGGATGACAAGGACGGCATGATAACGGTTGCCGGCGACGGTTTCTCCGTTTCTTTCTCACGCGAAGACGGGGCGTTGACATCGTGGAAAAGCGGCTCGCGCGAACAGATTAAATCACCGTTACGCCCGAATTTCTGGCGTCCTCTCACCGACAACGATATCCCTAACGGACATCTCCAACGTTGCGGGGTATGGAAAGGGGCTGCCGATGCCATGCGCCTTGAAAAGATTGATGCCCACGCTTTGGACGACGGAAGGGTGTGCATAAAGGCGGCTTATTCCCTCCCGACGGTAGATGCCGCTATCGCCATGGAGTATATGGTTGACGGTGCGGAATCTGTGCATGTGGATTGCCATTTCATGCCCGGCAGAACGGAACTTCCGGAGATGCCACGTTTCGGTATGACCATGACACTGCCCGGAGCATACGACCGGATGGAATGGTATGGCAGGGGGCCGGGCGAAAGCTACCCCGACCGCCGGCAGGCGTCGCTTATCGGACGTT
>CABRKI010000127.1 GCA_902471455.1 uncultured Porphyromonadaceae bacterium
CGAATTCGGATTCATCCAGCATTTTTACATTATTACCGTGGATGGTAGACAAGATTTTTGAATTACCGTTGCCGGGAGTCAGGGTTTGTGGGCCACGGCGGATTCCTCGATGGGGAGGCATTTCTTGTAGTTCTCGATGTAGGCGTTGAAGCCGGCTACGGCTTCTTCGGTAGGCGCGATACTCGTGCCGGTGTTGCCGGCGAATACATCGGTCTCAAGATAGTCGGCAAGGTTGCGTTGCTCCTTGTTGTTGACAAGATAACCTGCAAGAAGCGCCATGCCCCAGGCACCACCTTCTCCTGCGGTCTCCATTACGGATATCGGAGAATTAAGCGCGGCGGCAAGGATGCTCTGCCCTACCCCTTTCGTCTTGAAAAGACCTCCGTGGCCGGTGATACGGTCCACCTTAATTTTCTCTTCGTTGAAAAGGATGTCGTTGCCTATTTTGAGCACAGCCACGGCAGCCGAAATGTTAGCCCTCATGAAGTTGGCGAGATTGAAACGGTTGCCTACGGTGCGCACGAAGAGGGGGCGTCCCTCGTTCAGGCCGGTGATAGGTTCGCCGGAGAAATAATTGAACGATACGAGACCTCCGCAATCGGGGTCGCCGTTGAGCGCATTGTTATAAAGCGTAGCGAAAATCTTGTTCATATCCACGTGCACGCCGAGCAACTCGGTATATTCGCGGAAGATACCAACCCAGGCATTAAGGTCAGACGTGCAGTTGTTGCAATGCACCATAGCCACGAGGCTACCGTCGGGTGTCGTCACCATGTCGATCATCTCGTAAGGCTTGCTGAGTTCCTTCTCGAGCACAAGCATTGAGAACGACGACGTGCCGGCCGACACGTTGCCCGTGCGCTGCTTAACAGCATTGGTGGCCACCATTCCGGTTCCGGCGTCGCCCTCGGGAGGACAAACGGGAACCCCGGCTTTCAGGTTGCCTGAGATATCGAGTTTCTTTGCACCTTCTTCAGTAAGGACACCTGCCTTCTCACCCGCCACGAGAATCTTCGGAAGGATGTCGCGGAGGGTCCATCCGAACCCCTTGTCGGCGATAAGCTTGTCAAACTTCTCGACCATATCGGCGCAATAATCCTTTGTGGCGGGGTCAACGGGAAGCATGCCCGAACCGTCGCCGATTCCGATTACCTTCTCGCCTGTAAGCTGCCAGTGGATATAGCCGGCAAGTGTGGTGAGGAAAGCCACATCCTTCACATGCTCTTCCTCGTTGAGGATGGCCTGATAGAGATGTGAGATGCTCCAACGGAGCGGGATATTGTAGTTGAAAAGCTTCGACAGGATAGCCGCAGCCTCGCCCGTATTGGTGTTGCGCCATGTGCGGAACGGGGCAAGCATCTCGCCGTCTTTGTCAAACGGCATATAGCCGTGCATCATCGCGCTCACGCCGATAGCGGCAAGCTCGGTGAGTTCCACGCCATACTGTGCCTGAACGTTGGCGCGCAAATCGCGGTAGCAGTCCTGAACGCCGAACCATATAGCCTCCAGGCTGTAAGTCCAAAGTCCGTTGACCAACTGGTTTTCCCATTCATGGCTACCCTGGGCTATCGGATTGTTGTTCTCGTCGATGAGAACCGCCTTGATACGGGTAGAGCCAAACTCTATGCCGAGGATGGCTTTACCCGATTCGATAGTGGCTTTTGCCTTCTCAGTCATGACAGTGCGGATTAGCAGAGTGACTTATTGAGCATGTAATATACCTCGTTCCAACGGAGATGGTCTTTGAACGCCGGTATGGTGGTGTCGGCGTTGATGTGTGCCATCTCTATGCCTGCGATTTCAGCATAGTCTTCCCAATATTCGGGGGTAAGTTCGTAGGAGAAGCAGGAATGGTGTGTGCCGCCGGCGAGAATCCAGGCAGCCGCGCCGATTTCGAAGTTGGGTGCGGGAATCCAGAGGGCGGAAGCCACGGGGAGTTTGGGAAGCGGTTTCGACTTGATGCACTCCACGTCGTTGGCGATGAGGCGGAAACGGTTGCCGAGGTCGATGACGGTTGCCGTGATACCCTTCTCGGGACGTGACGTGAACACAAGGCGTGCGGTAAGGCTCTTGCGGATACCGATGCCAAGGAAGTGAACCTCAAGACGGGGTTTCTCCTCTGCGATGAGCGGGCAAACCTCAAGCATGTGAGCCTGGAGGATGGAACTGTTCTTGCCATCGAAGTTGAGGGTGTAATCCTCAAGAAAGGAGCATCCCTTACCTTCCGACATAACCCACACCGTGCGGTAAAGAGCCGCGCTCTTCCAGTCGCCTTCGGCGCCGAAGCCGTAGCCTTCAGCCATGAGACGCTGCGAAGCGAGACCCGGAATCTGGTCGAAACCTACGAACTTAGGATCGTTGATGTCGTCCGTGCCGAGGTCGTCGAAGTTGGTGGTGAAGCCCTTGGCTCCCTTTGCGGTGAGGATGGCACGCAACGTAAGCTCGGCGTGTGCCGCGTTCCAGATTTTCTTATACTCTTCGGTAGAGGGGTCTTTAAGATTGTCGGCCACTACATATTCATTGAAATATGTCTCTACGAGAGCCTTGATGTCCTCATCCTTGATTTTCTTGTGATACTCCATGAGTTCGCTCACCGGAGTGTAGTCCACGTGGTAGCCGAGACGCTGTTCGGCCTCAACCTTGTCGCCGTCGGTTACGGCCACGTTGTTCATCTGGTCGCCGAAACGGAGGATGAGCATATCCTGTGCATCTGCCCAAGCCACGGCCACGCGCTCCCAAACGGCAATCTTCTTCTGAGCATCGGGGTCGGTCCAGTGGCCTACCACCACTTTGCGGCGCAGACGCATGCGGGTGCAGATATGTCCGAACTCACGGTCGCCATGTGCGCTTTGGTTGAGGTTCATGAAGTCCATGTCCATGTCGTTCCATGGAATTTCGGCATTATATTGCGTATGGAAATGGAGCAGAGGTTTGTTGAGCTGCTGGAGTCCGCGGATCCACATCTTGGCGGGAGAGAAGGTATGCATCCAGGTGATTACGCCGGCGCATTTGGGGTCGTTGTTGGCGGCAAGCATGATTTCGCTCACCTCTTTCGAAGAGTTGGCAGTGCCTTTATACACGACTTTCACGGGAAGGTTGCCCGACTTGTTGAGTCCTTCGACCATTTCACGCGAGTGAGCGTCAACTTTCACTACGGCATCGCCTCCGTAAAGGAGCTGGGCGCCGGTTACCCACCAGATTTCATAATTTTCGAACATGGTGTGATTTTTTATTAGGTTGTTAGAAGATTTGTTTTTAATTTAAGTTTTGCGACTAAAAGCCGCGAGGGTAATCTATTTCTGGCCGTAATATGCGTTGGGACCGTGCTTACGGCTGAAATGTTTCTCCACGAGGAGAGGGTTCATCGTCAGGTCAGGGTTGACGGCGAAAGAAATCGACGCCATTTTGGCCACCTGTTCGAGCACCACGGCATTATGCACGGCTTCGTGCGGGTCCTTGCCCCAGGTGAAGGGGCCGTGGTTGTTGACAAGCACTCCGGGAGTGTGGACAGGGTTGATTTCCTTGAATGTCTCCACGATGACGTTTCCGGTTTCAAGTTCATAGTCGCCCTTCACCTCCACCTCGGTCATGTCGCGGGTGCATGGCACGGCGTCATGGAAATAATCGGCATGTGTGGTGCCGATGTTAGGCAACGGCAGACCCGTCTGCGCCCATGCGGTGGCATAGGTGGAATGCGTGTGTACCACGCCTCCGATTTCGGGGAAAGCACGGTAGAGAACAAGATGGGTCGGCGTGTCGGACGAAGGGCGGAGGTTTCCTTCCACCACGTTGCCCGTAGCGAGGTCAACCACCACCATGTCTTCCGGTTTCATGTTGTCGTAGCTTACGCCGGAAGGTTTAATCACCACAAGACCTTTCTCGCGGTCTATGCCCGAGACGTTGCCCCAGGTGAATATTACGAGGCCATGGGCCACGAGTTCGAGGTTGGCTTTGCAAACCTCTTCTTTCAATTTTTCAAGCATAATGTTAATCCTTATAAAAAGATTGATGGTTCATACGGATTTGAGGTTCCCGTCCGGCCACTCACTCCGCGTCATGTTCCCAAATAGCGGTAGAGCATAGCCCCCCGCTTGGAAGTCTCCTTATCAATCAGCCCGGTGCGCTCTATTTCCGGATTCTCGGCAATCCTTTTTCTAAAATTGCGTTTGTCGAGTTTTTTCCCGGTTACAGTCTCCACAAGAGTCTGGAGTTGCGTAAGAGTGAAAAGGGCAGGAAGCATATTAAACGCGAGAGAACCTGTAAGAATCTTGCGCCTCATGACGTCGAGGGCGCTTCCTATCATGTCCTTGTGGTCGAAACCGAGTTCCGGGAGGTTATCCACGTCAACCCATTCGGCATGGTGGGCTTTAACGACACCTTCGTCAACGTCACGCAAGTTGAGAAGGGCGAAATAAGCCACCGACACCACCCTCGCGCCCGGGTCGCGGTCAACCTCTCCGAAAGCACCAAGCTGACGTATGAATACGTTGTCGAGTCCGGTCAGATCGCTGAGCACCCGTTTAGCGGCATTGTCAACGCTTTCTCCATCGCCGACAAACCCGCCGATAAGTGACCATTTGCCTTTCTCCGGCTCGAAATCACGGCGCACCATAAGCACTTTCAGCACGTCGTCGTCAACCGTAAAGATAATGCAGTCAACAGCTACATGAAACCGCGAAAGATGGGAATAAAAAGCAGATGTCTCAGTTGTCATTAAGAATATATGGTCTGTTACAAATCAGCGGCGGACGAAACGGATTTCACGTCCGCCGCTCATATCGATAATTACCAGAAATAAATGTAGAACGCCACAGTGATGCCGAGGATGATAACCGAATGGATTATATCCCAGTGATTCCAGCTCTCGCGGGTAGCGATACGCTGTTCTTTGGTGGAAGTTCCGAACACAAGACCGCGGATTTGCGATTCCTCGGGTGCTTTTGTCAGAAGCGACACCACGAAACCAACGGCAAGGCAGAAGAGAAGCATCCAGCCGCAGAAGAAGAGCCAGTTTTCTTCATAGAATACGCTCTGGAACCAGCTTGGATTGGCGGTTGTGCCGGCTTCGATTCCCTGGTTGGAATAGAAAATCTTCGCGCCGAGACGGGTAAGACCGATGATAAGGCCGGAAAGGAGGGCCCACATGCCGCCCATGGCTGATGCACGTTTCCAGACGATACCGATAAGGAATGCAGCTGCAATGCCCGGAGCGAGCACTGACTGTACGTCCTGTAGATAAAGATAGAGCACATCGCCGACGGAACGCATCACGGGAATCCAAAGGATGCCGAGGATTACGATAACGACGGTGGCTGCCTGGCCAATCTTCACGAGCTTCTTGGGATCGGTTTTCGGTTTGAACCTCTGGTAGAAGTCGATTGTGAAGAGGGCTGCCGAAGAGTTGAACAGAGAAGCGAGCGAACTCATGAGGGCTGCAAGGATACCGCAGACGATAAGACCCTTCACGCCGGCAGGGAGCAGCTTGGCAACGAGAGTGGGGAAAGCTGCGTCGGAGTTGGGGTTGCCGTTGGGAAGCATCGGGAGGAAGTCGCCCAGATTCTGATGTAGCGCGAAAGCAATCATGCCGGGGATGAGGAAAAGGAACACGGGGAGCAGTTTGAGGTATGCCCCGAAGATTGTGCCTCGACGTGACTCTTTCTCGTTCTTGCCGGAAAGCACACGCTGAACGATGAACTGGTCGGTACACCAATACCAGAAACCGATAACGGCGGAACCGATAAGGGCGCCGAGCCAAGGATACTGCGGGTCGCGGTTATCGCGGATAAGGTTGACCATCGTGTCGCCATATTCGTTGACCTTCACCTGGGAGCAAATGCGCATCATTTCGTCCCAGCCGCCGAGTTCTTTAAGACCGAGCACAAGGATGATGAGCGAACCGAGAAGAAGAATCGGGGTTTGGAGCACAGAAGTGTAGAGCACGGATTTCATACCGCCGAAGATGGTGTAGAGAGCGGTTATGAGCACAAGGCCGATGGCTGCAATCCAGAAAAAGTCGATTCCCCAGATTTCGTCGATGCCGAATACCTGCTGGAACACAAGACCGCCGGCGTAAACCGTCACGGCAACCTTCGTAAGCACGTAGCTGATAAGAGAGATTGTGGCAAGAATGGTTCTTGACTGAGGGTTAAACCTCTTTTCGAGGAACTCCGGCATGGTGATAACCATGGAGCGCGAATAGAACGGGACGAACACCCATCCGAGGATAAGGATCATCCAGCCCTGGATTTCCCAGTGGGCCATCGCCATACCGCTTGAAGCTCCGGAGCCGGCGAGGCCGATAAGGTGTTCGGATCCGATGTTGGATGCGAAGATTGAGGCGCCGATCGCAATCCATGTCGCGTCTTTGCCTCCCAAGAAATAGTCGTCGGCATTGTTCTGTTTCTGCTGCATCACCCACCAAATGATGGCCATAAGGGCGAGCGCAAACAACGCGATGACAATCCAGTCTAAGGTTTGCATAATGTTGTGTTGTTATTAAGTTTTAGGTTGGTTGATTTTCAGGTTATTTTCTCACCGAGAATTTATAGATGCAGTGGGATGTATAGGTCTTGCCAGGGTCAAGACGCACGCTCGGCCATTCGGGTTTATTGGGGGAATCGGGATAATGCTGCGTCTCAAGGCAGATGCCGGCATGTTGGTTATAAACTATTCCATTCTTGCCGGTGACGGTGCCGTCGAGGAAGTTGCCGGAATAAACCTGGATTCCGGGTTCGTCGGTATATACGTCGAGCACGATTCCGCTTACAGGGCTGTAAAGCTCGGCTGCAATCTGGGAAATGTCGCCTTTGGTGTCGAGCACGAAATTATGGTCATATCCGTTGCCGTTCTTAATCTGCTCGTTTGTGAAGTCCTTTATATTTTCGCCGACTTTGCGGGCTTTCTTGAAATCGAAAGGAGTGTTTTCCACGGCCATCATGGTGCCGTCGGTCATATAAGTGGAATCGATGGGAGTGATAAACGATGCATTCACAAGGATTTCATTGTCAGTGACGGGGGTTTCAGGATTGCCGTTGAGATTGAAATATGAGTGGTTGGTCATATTGATAATCGTCGGCTTGTCGGTAGTCGCTGAATACGAGATGTCGAGGGTATTGTCGGAAAGCAATGTGTAAGTCACGGTTGCCGTGAGGTTTCCGGGGTAGCCGTTGTCGCCGTCCGCGCTATGGAGTGTCAGCACGAGGGTAGAGTCGTTTTTCTGGTCGGCCTGATATACTCGATATTGCCATCCGAGGGTGCCGAGTTCGCCGCCCCCATGCAGGGAGTGGGTGCCGTTGTTCAAGGGAAGTTGATACTCGGTGCTGTCAAGTCTGAATTTTCCATGGTCGATGCGGTTGGCATATCTTCCGATGGAAGCGCCGAAATCGGAAAGGTTGTTTTCGGGAAAATATGCCTGGACACTGTCGAAACCAAGCACCACATCCTGCAACTTGCCCTCTTTGTCGGGAACCATCATCGACACGAGGCGACCGCCGAAATTGGTAATGCACGCTTCCGTGCCTTGTGCGTTTTTCAATGTGTAGAGTGCGGTGGAATCACCTCTATACTCTGCATTGAATTTCTGGGGGTCGAGTCCCGATTTGGTAAGTTGGGGAGCGTCCGTGTGGCTTCCGCATGCTGCAAGGATAAGGAGAGCCCCGAATCCTGCCGCCGGTCTTAATTGTTTCATGAGAGATTAATTTTTAGGGTTAGAATCTAAATTTTCGACTCACTAATTTTATAGGTATTTGATTTTGGGTGTAAAATTAACACTATATCTTACGCATCCAAATTATTTTTATATGTTTTACAACATATTATGGCTTCCCTACGACATTTAGACCAATAAATATCACGAATAGACCAATAATTAAGTGTAAATTTTACACTTTTAGTCATTTTCCACCCATTTTCCCCGAAATAAAACTCGAAAAATTACCAGGCATGTATTGCAAAACCGAAAATGCAGGCAAAGCCATCCAAACCCGATTAATGTAGGGACATGCCTCCGGCATGTTTAATTGCACAGTGACTGATATAAGCAAATATCTTTTACTGAAGTTTAAATCCGGTCGGTCAATACGCTGTATTGAAATAACGAATATCTCGATTATAACTATACGTTACACCAATCCGTTGTTATGCGCCCACATTAAATACCCGGTAATAAACAAACAGACGAAAGCCACTGCCATAAACATAAACGACACAACCTTACATGTTTTACTATAATACTTTCGGTTCTTTAATATCCCAATATATCGTTTATTACCCACTATTCGCCAATATAATAATATTACAACTAAGAAAGGTAAAAATAAGAGAGAACCTTTCATAACGGAAAATGATATATGGGCAACGAATACATCTAATACTATAAGAGCCATTAGAAGATAAAATGTTAGCCCCACAAACATCATTAAGAATGTAAGGAATATAGGTAAATCCCGATCGCCCCATCTTGTATGTCTATGATAATAGACATAATTGCAGAATAGAATCTTAAACAATTTCATATTTAGTCCAATAATTTACTTATTTAATTTTACCTGGGCGTACCACAAAAATTTATACTGGAAGAACTTCCATACCAATCCCTGAGTATCCGCAACGGAATAATTCAAATCATGAGTATCTGGAATTCACATCTTTGGCATCATCTTAAATTCTGATATTAAATGAGGTCATTATTATCCGCCCACATCATTAAAACCGAGATGATAAAACACAAGTATCCTATTACAAGATAGCAAATAGAGATTATTTTATTCTTTTTTGTATAATATCTTTTATCCCTCAAGATTCCGAGATATTTTCTTTTCCCCATGATTTTCCAATATACTAATATTACAAAAATTATAGGCAAAATAGACACAAGTTCTTTTATAATCAATATCTTATAAAATAAGACATGAATTATGCATAGAATGCCAAATAAATATAAGAAAAAACTGAAATATAATACAGCAAATGTATAAAATATGGGCATATCCCTGTGACCCCATCTGCTATGTCTGTGATGATAGACACTGTTACAAAAAAACATTCTGAAAAATTCCATATCCAAATTTATTCTAATCCCATCCTATTCCATCTTTTATATCAATTCGTTATTACGCGCCCACATTAAGAAAGCTGCCAATAACAGACAGACAAAACTTAACAATGGGAACAGAACCGAAATAACCTTACACCTCCTGCTATAATATTTCCGATTCCTTAATATCCCCATATACCTTTTGTTTCCCATGATTCGCCAATAACAATATACAATAAAAACGGGTATCAATATTATAACTATTACTCTAAATAATGAAGTCGGGACATCTACGACATACATATTCAACAATACCACCCCCAGTAAACTATAACACATTAAACTTATATACATCAGTCCCAAGGTGGCCAATATCGGTAAATCCCTATGACCATACTTACAGTGCCTATGATAATAAACACTATTACAAAAAAACATCTTGAACAATTCCATATTATATTTGTATAATCAATTGTAATATAAAAATTTAATTATCACAGTTTATTTCCGGGAGTGGTTCGGGAGTTCCAAACAAGCCTCCGCTTGCTGTATCTAAAATAAAATACCCCGTGCTTATCAGATAGCCTGGCAAACCTATACATCCAACCCCAGCCATTGCAATATCTAATACACCTTTGGCATATACAGTCCAATTCCTTCCACCTCTTCTATTATACTCATACATAGCCATACCGGAAGCCGCTGCCGTAGCGAACGCGCTAACAAATCCCACACCTTTGACAACTTTATAATAATTGCCGACAGTTTTTCCCATTCCTTTCGTAACGGCTTGCGTGTCTGTTAGCTTATCAGCCCCAGGAACATTTTTCAGGACTCCGCTTCTGACTCCCCATACAATCAAATGTTCCTGCGCTCCTGTAGCTACGGAAAAACCGGAAATGCCAGTTGCTACGCGTTGCATATTCACCGGTACGTTAGAAGTGTAACCACCACCTCCTCCACCTCCAATGCCGCCTCTACCGCTACCCCCGCGATCTCCATAAATTCTTCTCACCTGACACACAAATTCGTTGTTCTCAGCTGTATTATCATAAAATTCCAAATACCACTCCATGCGTCTGGGATTCCAGATAATGCTGGAACCGGGATATTTAAAAAATGAATCATACATTGCATCCTCATAATTTACATAAAGTCCGGTGGGATCCGAATAATTCACCGGGTCGCCGTAGCAGTAGGAGTACGGAGAAA
>CABRKI010000128.1 GCA_902471455.1 uncultured Porphyromonadaceae bacterium
CATCTACGAAAGCGGCTGTTTCGCCGCCGCCATGTGTACCATCAAACTCGCCTCCTCCGGCCCCTTCCGCGCCACCCCCGCCGACATCGCCGCCATCATAAAACAATGTTGAATGTGGAATTGGTAATGACAGACATGACGACATAGTGGCTCTATTTAAGCTTTAACAGTTGATACAAAACAAAAAAATGACTGCGAATAACGGTTCGCAGTCATTTTTTTGGCAAGTCTTCATGTCACACCGTATAAATTGTAAGCTGACACGTTTTGTCACCTAATTATCATTTACTACTAAACGTACTACTAATAATTTACTACTGAATTCACTATTTTTTACAAAATACTGATACTACCTATACGTTCCGTTTTATCGACAGTAGAACAGTAGAAACAGGAGTTTTTCTATTGGGTGTCGCGCGAAGGAATTGTGTGTGAAAAAATCACGCGGAGGCGCAGATAACGCAAAGTTTTTTTCGCGAAGTAATCATAATCTACTGTTTCTCCTGTGCTCCTATCGGTAAAATATCGTTCCCTTTCCATCAACTCTATCTTTTACACAGACTCTCATCTTTTCTCAAATCCATTCATACGCCTGACATAGCCCTTACATCCAACCTCATCACCATACAATCCAATGGGTGTCACTACCCCATTTCAGATAATCATATATGGCATCCTGATGATAACTGAGCCCATTTGTCTGATCATTAGCGGAACCATTATTGAATATACAATTTTCATAAATATCAGGAATATCCTTATAATATATGCCGGTGAATGAATCCTTATCCATTATTATGCCCGGCCATGCGTTATTATTGCCGTCTTTCCATCCATATACATAGGGAATAAAATCAGGGGATACACAGAACACGCGCTTCTTCCCGGCAGCAGCTTGAGTCGATAATGCCGTCGGAATTCCGGGATGACCCGACACTGTTTCACCTCCTATATAGCCTCGGAAAATACCGTCATCACCTTTTTTAAATATGTTCCCGACAATACCTAATTCATAACCACCTTTGCCGTCATAATACATCAATGTGGCATCCTTGCTTAATCTTGCTTCAAAAGAATACACATAATAGCCAAAGATTTCCGAAACTTTACCCGTTGTGTTTGCATACTCTGCTGTAGTGATAACTTCACCTTTATCTATCCACAGATGGATCTTTTGTCCACGACTTACCGGCCAATAAATATTGTATTGTGATTTTACATCTTTATAACAATATACCGTGCTCGATTTACCGGTTTTGTCGAAGCTACAATCCCACCAGTATCCGAGACGAGTCGGCACCCCGGCCACAAAGCCATCCTTGTCAGGCCCTTTCAAGCCGTTGCCGTTATCGCCATCCACTTTCCAACCGTCCAGCGAACGCGGTGCGTCACCGGTAGAATAGTGTGACGCACCTCCTTCATCCCTGCTCATGGAATGGATAATACCGTCAGAATCCATGAAGTTGAAAATGACATACAGATTCTCTTTCGTAAAGTCCGGAGTCTCCATTGAAAAGTTAAACCATCCGGTTTTCATCGTGTTGTAGTCGCCGATGGCATATCCGGGCCACGCGGTGGCCGGTGTCTTTACCTCGTTGCCCGAGGCATCTTTACTTAAAGAATAGAGATAGACGTGTGTCGCCCCTTTCACGTTGAACGAGATACGGTTTGCTACATCGGGGTCGTCAATGTCGTTGACGCAACGCACCGACGCTCCATAAGAGTCATAGCCATCCTCTTCCACACGTCCGTTGATATAAGAGTCGGAAGTGCCCGACACCATCAGCATTTTCAACCAGCGCCCTATCTCCTCCTTTTCCGTTCCGGTGGCAGGGGTTTGCGTCCAATAATATCCGGACCGAGATTCACCACCCTTCGCCGAGCCGTTCATCATCATCGACTTAGGGAAATACACCGGGCCTATTTCATCCACCCCCGTGTCGTAATACGACGTGAAATAGTTGCCGCTCAAAGCCGTTACAAACTTGTCGGAATTGCGGAGAGCGTCCCATACCTTCTGTTTCGGCACCCTGTAACCCGGAGGCGACACACGGTCGCTTACGGTAGTCGACTTGTCATACATGACAGGGTCATTATACTTACCCTCTTTCTTCGCCACCTTGTAATAACCTCCTGCCGCATCCCTGTCGCCATAATAAGCCACACCCCCCGTAGCCTCGACATACATACCCGCCGATTTGGCGCCGAGATTACGGTCGAGCCAATATCGCGTGCGTGTCACCCCATAAATAGGCACCACCTCATAGTAGTAATAGTTGACATCGTCTTTGGTGTCGGAGCGATGCGACTGCCCGCCTTTATGGAAAAATCCGGTATGATAAAGTTCAAGCGAATACGTCTGCCATGTAGCTCCCCCGTCGGTGCTTATAGACAACTCAATCCTCCCTACCCCGTAAGCATAGTCGTTCACTTCACTATCCGTAAGTCCATATTTCCCGGGCTCGCCGTTACCCGCGCGGGTAACGGTAAAATTCAGTTGTCCCGAAGAAGTGTATTCCCGGTCGGCAGTATATTCCTCACCTCCTGAATAAGCCGTTTTTATTTTCACATATTTAGTGATGGCATCGTCACCTTTCAGACTGAATTTCCATTTGCAAGGACCTGCCGCTATTTCCTGAGCGAGCGTAAAGTCGTAGGAATAGTCGGAAAAGGCTTCCCCTGCCGGGCCCGCGCCGGTGCGATAGCCATACATGACCGGGAAATGTAGTCCGCGGTTGCGTATTTTCCCATTGTTTTTCTCCGGCTGAATGCCCCACAATCCCTCTGATGCCGGGGCACCTTCGTCTGTGCTCGAAAGGAAAGTCCAGTAATCTTCAATCTTTGTGGTGCTTAGTCCGTCGATATAATGGTGCATGGTAAGCGACACGGCCCCTAACTGGACACCCTCGAATTTCCTCTCCCAAACCACCGGAACCGTCCTCTCCAAGCCCATCCATTTTACAGTCACCGTGGTTTCAAGCGTTCCGGTCTGAGCCGTAGTGCGGAACGCCACCGGGATAGCATATACTTTCCCGAGGTCGTTGACATCGGAACCTATGCCATCGCTCCCGGCCAATTCCGGATTATCCGTCACGTCTTCCGCACCGTCAAAATTCAGTTCAAACCAAGTGTCGTCTTCAACTGTAACCAAGTCTTTAAGGCCGGCGATTCCGGGAATCACGTCCTCCCCGTCCTTTGAGAAGAATTTCACATAAATCTTCTCATCGCTCCACGTTCCGGCGGCATTGTCGCCGTTTTCATATCTCACCTCATGGCTCACGCCGAGTTCGCGTATGCCGTCGGAAGCCATGTTGTAGATGCTCGGGGCATGGTCGTGGATTTCATACCTCACGTCGGCATTGAGATGTTTCGAAGCTTCGGCAGGGGTGGCATACCCGGCCCTCGACACCTCAAGCACCTTGACCTGATACCAATGGTTGGGCAAAAGGTCAACATATTCAAATGAAGGCGTTCCATCGGATGCCGTCTTTACACGCCGGAAATCGAGACGGTAATAATATTCGGAGCCTTCGAACGGGGCCTTCACGATTATGTAGCATTTATCCGGATGATTCTTATTGTCGACAGGGCTAAGATAACACACGCCTCCGGAAAGATCTTCCGGCAAGGAAGCGTCATCGTCAGGGATTCCCAATATTCCTTCGGCACCGGCAAGCAACGGAGAAACCGCCTTGTTGCCCGCTACGGCATAGGGAAGAGGCTTAGACACCGACCCTTCCCCGCTATATTCCACCGTAATTTTAGCGTCGTTGCGCTTCAAGACCACGCACTTCGTGGAAACGTCGGCAATCCCCGACTTTCCCGACATCACCATGCAGCCGCCTGACGCTACAGGGGCGTTCAATTTTTTCACATCAGAAAGGGGCATGGGCGGTACTATGTTAATATTCTTATCTTCAGGAAGATTAGCTATGAAATAGAGATTAAGGTTGTCTTTACCCCGAAGAGACGGATCAAGTCTAAACGATATCTTGTATGTGGCATCAGCACCCGAATGGGTCTCGCTTACCAATTCCACATCGCTTACGTCGATTGTCTGGAAAACAGCTTTGTTGCCTCCATGCACAACGAGAACAGTAACCCTTTCCACCGTTTTTTCATCTACTGCGCGGGTGCTTACCGTCTGCACCGGCGGCACTGAAAGCGTAACCTCCACCATGCCGTCGGCATCCACCCCTCCGAACGACGGAGCGTCGAAACCGTCGCTACATCCTGCCGCCGTCAGCGGCAACAGTATCCATAATATTATCTTCAGTATATCGTAACGTCTCATTTTCCCGCCTTGTTAAAGGATAAAAGTATAATGTGTGCCGGTCGGAATTTTCTCGG
The DNA here is from genome assembly GCA_902471455.1 of uncultured Porphyromonadaceae bacterium. Classification (GTDB taxonomy): domain Bacteria; phylum Bacteroidota; class Bacteroidia; order Bacteroidales; family Muribaculaceae; genus Lepagella. The sequence continues at coordinate 4,351 of CABRKI010000128.1, forward strand.
AAGAGGATGCAGTCAAATTATTCAAATAACCTTTTTTCATCTGATTAGCTCCCTTATCCGACAATATGTATCCTATTGAAACACTGGGATACGAAACATCGACCGTAACGGAATTATACCCGTCAACGGTTGTTGCCTCCTTGCCGGGCCACACGGTAATAGCTTTGTCATCAGCATCGGAACCAAGTTCACTCCACAAATGCACCCATTTTCGTGAACTGTCTTTCCACTTTATAGTTACCTTGTCGCCATTTCTGAACAAAAATGATAGAGGTTTTTCACTTCTGAAGTAATTGCCGGCATAATCTTTCTCATCACCGTTATATATAAGCCATCCCTCGCGGTTCGGGAAATCGAAAAGGGGGATTCCCACCTGTTCCGTCCCGGGAAACCGGAGTCCTTCTGTGTGTCCGTTATTAAACATCAGAAGGGTCTTGCCCGGCACGGCCACGCCGGTCAACTCGAAACGCCACCAGTCGCCACCTTCGTATTCCATCTGAATGCCGGGCCATACCTTGTTGTATATCTGCGATTCCGGCAAGCACTTGCCACAATATCCATTGTCTTCCTTATTAAGTTCCTTCAGCTTCTTTCTGTGTTCGCTACAGAAATCTAAATCCATATAATAGTGTTCCGAACATGAAGCATCCAACGGATTCCATGAATATGTCTGATCTTTGAAATAATAGAAACCGTTTCCCGTATTCATTACTTCCGCATTCGGATCGTTGTAGTCTCCCACATTCCATCCCTTGAAAGCTATCTTTCCTGTAAAAGAATACTCCAAAGCAGCAGTCCCTCCTTCGCTATTCGTTGCTATAGGTTTATTGGCATGCTCCTTATTATCGACATCAGACGGTAACTCAAGACATTGATAGGCATATATGTGAGGGCTACTCCATCCTATCGCATAAAAATGGATGATATAGTTCTGGAGGCTCGGCAACACATTTATGGTCACCTCCCTGCTTATAGGTTTGCCGTCGGCATCCATTGCCGGAACGCCGGTATCGGTAATAGCCGTCACTATCAGGGTCAGTGCTCGGTTCTTCTTCCATGTCACTTTCCCCGAATTGAGTTGCCCGAAGGCAATTCTGTAGGTGTTTAAACCCTCGCTTTCACTCGTCAATCCGTTATCCCCTATACGTGCCGGATTCCCGTCGTTATCCTGAAGTTGGAGCGTATAGTCGCTCCCTTCCGTCAGTTCGGAAGTGAAACCGTCGTCGCCGCCGGTCCAACCGGCCCCCTTTTCTATTCTGAAGTAAGGATAGTTGGTGTCGATTATGAAGGGAAACGCCCCGGAGTAGTTCCCGGAGGCTATCTGCTCGCGCACGTCGATCGAGAGGGTCTGCGGGGTCACGTTGAGATAGAGGTCAAGGGTCAGCGGAGTCACATCCACCCGCTTGTGAAGGTTCCCGGCCTTCACATGGAAGTGGCTGTAAGCTTCTTTCTCTTGGTTAAGTTCATTATAGTATGCTGAAGAAATTGCAGGGTTCACACGCAATTTAAGGGAATCACCCGTCTCGTTCACCCTCCAGGTGTAGAGGGGCAGCGTCTTGCCGCCTACGGTAACTTCGGGCGACTCCACGGTGATTCCGCCGGGAGCATCGGTATCAAACCATATTGCAGACTCTTTCCCCGCTGTCACAGGACAAACCGTCTTGTCAAGATGCAGGAAGAAAGGTCCTGCGATGGAATAAACCAAATCCTCGACAGTCCATGGCTCGACATCGAGCGACACAGGCTTCGCCGCCGTCGGGCTGAGCGTATAGACATAGTGATAACCTCTACGTAACGTGCGGTTGCCTACCGGAATTTCCAGCGGACCCTCCCCCTCCGAAAGTTCAGAGTCTTCGCCGAGCGGGAGAGTCACCTCATTGTCGCCGATTGTAAACGTGGCCTCCGACTGGGCGGTGCCCGTTGCAGTATATCGTTCGGGAATATAGAATGAAACCTCCACCCCTTCTGCATCGATATTCACAGCATCTATTTTCCCATAGTCGAAACCGCCGTTTACCTTTCCGAACAGAGGGGATTTGGAGGAAATTTTTTTCACGCCGATACCGGAAATTGCGGGTGCAGCCGCACCGTCGCCCCCGGCAGAACGTATGGTGATTTTGGAGCAGGCGAACGTCAGGTCGGCATACAGTCGCACGCCGGTGCCGGTGCCTTGCACCCCACCGGAAGATACCTCCGTTTCCTTTATCTCATATCCGGCTTCAGGAAGCGGCGACAAAGGGGTTGATCCATCTCTTACCCTCATCTCGGTGTGAAGACACGACATAGGGATTCCTCCTTGCGGGATTGTGCCGTCATAGTCGCCGGAATAAGTCAGTATTTCCTCTTTGAGTCCTTCTTCCGTGATTTCGGAAATATTAGGCACCGCATGGTTGGCCACTACATAAAAATGATACGTACCGGCCTTCACTTGCACGTTATAGCCTTTATACACCGGCGTTTCCGTGAGCTGTCCCGCGCTTTGCTCCAGATTCTCGACCACTTTCTCCCCTTTCCCGCCTTGCGGAAATGCGAAGAATGTGAGCGACGTACAGCGCAGTTCTTCAGCCGTGGCATTGTCGTCGGCACGGGTGGAAAATTCACTTATGGCTGGAATCATGAGCATGATTCCCTCCGTGTCGTCAGGATACGGCATATATGTACGTTCGTCGGCACATGAACCGGAGAACAGACCTAAAATGCAGGTAAGCAACAATATGACGTTTGGCTTTTTCATTCTCTTATATCGTATAACCACCCTTTCAGTATTCGTAAACATAATGTTTCACATGCCATTTCTTCACCGACACGAAGAGGTTGATCCCTTCCGCGGGGTTCTCCGGATTGTATGGTTCGGGCAAACCGGATATGCTTTCCACACATAGCTTATATATGTTGTTGCGGACGACGCCGAATTCCATCGGTCCCATAAGGAAAGACGACCCGTTGTCGTTGTGGCGGATGAAATAATAATAGTCGAGATAGTCGCCTTCATTGTGACTCTCATCCCCTTCAGGCACCGTAATAATCTTGAAACGGAACACTACACCGGTGCAAACTCCCTGAAGCTGGCGCGCCGGGTCGGTCACCGTATTTTCGGAAAGATATAGCCAGGGGGTGTAGCCCCCGAAGGGAGCGGATGTATCTTGATAAGGGAATTTATCGGAATTATCGGAGAAAACCGACATCCAACCCGAAAGGGAATTCACACCGTTTATAAAATCTATGGCTTCGCCTGAGCGTTTTACATCGTCGTCGGTGTCGAGGAAATAATTGTCAGGCTTCTCATCGCCGAGGAAAGCGATGCTCCCGTCGGTCTCTTTTATATGCCGGAAAGCATAAAACGATTTACTCACGTTGAACGGACATAAGGATTCAAGGCGGACCACATAGCCGGTGTCGCCTACCCGATAAGTATGCGCAGTTTTTTCGACATCGTCGTCCGTAAGCGATGAACGGTCTTTATCGCGGTAATCCACGCGGGCCACGCTCCGCTCGAGCACTACGGGAGATTCCGTCAGCAGCATAGGGTTTTGGGAGCTTACATGTTCGGAAAGCGTCTCCTCGTTCCAGTCGGTAAAGCTTACAAGACACCGGTCAGAGTTACCCATGGGTAGCACGCCATCCTCTGCAAGGGGATAAATCGAGAGGGGGTAGGCAGTGAGTGAGCTTACGTTGTATGTAAGCGCCTCCGGTGAAACACCCCCTCGAAGCTGTCCCTCCGCATAGGCAGGATGATTGGCGAGCACAAGAATCTCGTAGTCGGCAGTGCCGGCTTTGTCGCGGAATTCGAGAGCCTCTTCAAGCGATAGGGAGGCCGTCAGTATATAGTCGGCATCGGAAGCAGGGGAGGCACTCTCACCCCGCTTCGGCATGACGGGAAGAACCAACGACGGAAGGGTGGCTTCTCCGGAAACGGTACGCAACAGTAGCACTCCCCGGGAAATACGGCTCTCGGCAGCGGTGGCGGCCTCTTCCCCGTCGCTCGACGAATCGGGTCCGTCGGTGAAGCTTCTTGTGCCTGCGTCGCCGTCAACCTTCACGCTCACGTTGAAATATACCTTCGTGTCGGAAGGCAATCCCTCTCCGGAGGGTTCGCCGGAGCCGGAACACGAAGCCATCGAACACACTACCGTCAGCAGAGATATATGTTTGAATATCCTGTTCATTACATTCTTGATTTGCGTAGGTGGGGCGCGGTTAGAATTCAGTGCCGTTTATTCTCACAAGCCAGTCGTTGACAATAATCTGCGACTTAATCCAAGTGCCGCCGTTATGGTCGTCGAGGAAAAAGACGAAATTCCAGGTGTTCTCCCGGTCAAGGTATTCCTGGTTGCCCATCGGGGCGATGCGGTCGTTGTTTTCCTTGAAAAGAAGCATATAGCTTGCGAGCGGTATGCTGAATACTTCATGCCCGTCGCTCCTGCGCTTCACGGAAAGCACAGGCTTTACGGCTTTTGCCTGCACTATGCGGGAAGTGGTAAAGTGAGCCGTTGCAATACTCACGGGGGTATCTTCCCCTTCATCGTTGCCCTCGGCCTTGGTGTCAAGTTCCTCATTGCCATCTTCTTCGGCGGTGATTGTTTCGGAAAGATACGGGAGGTAGGTCACCTCTCCGGCCGGCACGAGGGTGTTGTCGTGGGCGAAGAGTGTGTTGTCGTCGGTTATGGAGAACTCAAAATCTTCGTGACTTATCGGCGAGCCGTAGGCGTTCTGGAGTGCCACATTGATTGAGTTGGTGTTGCGCATCATCTCCACACGTGTTTCCGACGATTCATCGGCCTTCACGGTGAAGTAGGCGGCTCCGTGGAAATGGTTGTGGAGCAGTCGGCGCGAATCGTCGGTCAAGGCATCAGGGTCAAGACAGACCCCCAGGTCGGAAAGAAGTGAACCCTTCTGAGGCGAGACGGTGAAACCGAACGAACTCTCTTCGCATTCCATGCCACCGTAAGCCACGGCGTGGTAGCGTCCGGCCGGGAGGTCAACCGTCATTCGGTAATTTTCGTCGGCGAGTACGTCTTCCGAAGCCTCCGTCTGTCGGGTCACGAACCTTCCCTCCTCGTCATAAATTAGCACCGAAAGACAGTGTACCTGCTGATGGAAGGCGTTGGCCCGCTCCATGTTATAGTCATATACGAAACGCAGCGTGGTCTTCTTCTCGGGACACGGGTCTAAACTTTCGTTGACACATCCGCCAAACACGGAAAGGGCCGCGATGGCCACCGCATACACGCCAGTTATATTTTTTCTTTTTAATTTCAACATCTTCATTGAATGTGAAAGTTTTGTCTGGTTCCCGGAGAGGCGGTCAAGCCTAGATCGGAAGAG
>CABRKI010000129.1 GCA_902471455.1 uncultured Porphyromonadaceae bacterium
TTCTGCATGAATCCCACTCGTCGGTGAAGCCGGGGAAGCGTAAAGGTGGAACATTGGTTATATTTCTTCTCTAAGTTTTAGAATAACCAATATTATTAACACTATGACGCATCTGACTATCAGAGAAATCGCGGACTCTTGGAAAGAGGAAAAGCGTCCGTATGTCAAGCGTTCAACATTCGCAGCATATATGCTGACGCTTGAAAACCATCTGTTGCCATACTTTGGCGACATGACAGAACTGAGTGAACCAACCGTTCAATCCTTTGTGCTTGAAAAGCTTAACACAGGGTTAGGCATCAAGACAATCAAGGACATCCTTATCGTGCTGAAGATGATTATGAAGCACGGTGTAAAGAACAAGTGGATTGATCATGCAGAATGGGATATCAAATATCCAGCTAACACAACCCCTCCTGAAATTGAGGTCCTGACCGTAGCCAATCACAAAAAAATCCTCGACTACATAAAGGCCAACTTCTCATTCAAAGCTCTAGGCATATACCTCTGTCTGACTACCGGACTTCGCATCGGCGAAATATGCGCTCTGCGCTGGGAAGATATAGACACGCAGACCGGGACGCTTCAAGTTAAGCGCACCATCGAACGCATCTATATCATAGATGGTGAGAAGAAACATACGGAACTTGTCCTTAATGACCCAAAGACTCCCAACTCCATGCGGGAAATACCTCTCAGTGCTGAAGCTCTCTCACTTATAAAGCCGCTGATGAAAATAGTCAACACACGGTTCTATGTCATATCTAACGACGGCAAGCCTATAGAGCCACGTACATATCGTGCGTATTATAAGCGCCTGATGAAAACGCTCAATATTCCGGCAATCAAGTTCCACGGACTTCGACACTCGTTTGCAACTCGTTGCATCGAGAGCAACTGTGATTACAAAACAGTTAGTGTACTCTTGGGTCACTCTGACATCTCAACTACTCTCAACCTTTATGTGCATCCTAATATGGAGCAGAAGAAGCGTTGTATCACTAAGATGTTCAAATCGCTCGGTAAAAACTAAATCCTATAACAAAACAAGCCCGACAATTACAGCAACTGTAAACTGTCGGGCTTTTAAGAAAAGATTACCAGAGGCGGGAGCAGGCGATGGGGCATGCGTGGAGTTGGGCGGAGGGGGAGGCAGTTTTCGTCGGCAAAGTGGAGAACTGTGAAGTTCAATCAAATGTGCCGATGGCGCGTCAAAGGAACCTGTGAGCGCGGAAAACATTCCTCTTGCTTTAGGGTGTATTATGGATGATGTGGCTGAATTCAAAGACACTCTCTACACAAAAGTCGAAGACAAGCTGGAATCTGTAATCAGAAAACGTTTTCTTTGGTGAAATATGAACTGGACTTACGGGAACAACACAGACGTGAAGACATTCAACGAAGAAAACGGGAAAATCACGAGCCGACATAACAATGTGGGCTCGTGATTAATGTGTAATATTCCATTTTATTTGGAACGGGTGACTTGATGGACTATATTGCCATTGTTGTCAATCAAAGAAAGCGTAAGAACTGTAGGAGTGGCGGTAAGTATGGAGAATCCGGGAACTCCGCTGCAGAACACTGTGCCATCTGTTGCTGTCACGCCCGGACGGGAGAGCGAGCCTGATGTATTGACTACATAATCAATTCCGTTCTTGCGGATATGCTGAAAGTTGTGGATATGGCCGCAGATATACATGTCCACTTTGTGTTTCTTCAAAATGGGATCTACCTTCCTCTGCATGTCCTCGCGCTCACTGCTCTGTTTCGGAGTTTGGGCATAGACCGGGTGATGGCCGGCCACGACGGTCCAGTCGGCATTGTCATCGCGGCTGAGTTCATTGTCGAGCCATCGCAACTGAGCATCGACATCCTGTCGGCTCGCATCAGGATATTCAACGGTATTCGAACGATATTTGTCGATAATCGGCGTTGTGTCTATGAAAATCACCTTGACACGAGTGCCGTCATTATCGAATATTCGGGTATAATACCGTGAGGGCATCATCCACCGGCGACTGATGCCGGAATAATCAATCACCGCCTGTGTATTGCCTCGATACTCATGATTGCCCAGAACAGGGCACCATTCCACTTGAAGTTCGGGATGCGAATAGACCAATTCATAGTTGGTCATCCACAATGGATCGGCCGCCGAGTTGATGCCCAAATAATGGTGGGTGTCGCCAAGCGCGAGAAAAGCGTCGGGACCCAATGTCTCTGCTAATTTGCCCATCAATGCGGCAATCGGCTTCTGTTCGTAATATCCATTGCGACCAAGGTCATTGCCAATCATCAGTTTGACATCTCCGTCCAGTCCTGTGGGCGATAGCTGCGCACTTGCGTTAAAGACAACTGCAAATACCAGCGATAAGAATGAGACTATTTTGCGTATCATAGACATGATTATTTGGTGCCGAATGCTCCGTAATAGGGTTTGAGAGCCGGTGACTGGTATAACTTGCCGTTGATTTCAAGACCGTTTGCAAAGCAAGGGGCGACATTGGCCGATGTTGCTTTGAGGGCAGGAGACGATGCAGACAGATGGAAGTCCCATGCGGAATTGTAAACATATTCGGTAAGACCGACTGCATTTATATCGAAATTTGCGAAGGCTGGATTCACAAGATTATCTCTTGAGGCAATCACGCTGTGGGTGTCGATTGCAGGATTATAGCTCTTATGTTTATAGTTATAACCTTCGTAAGAGTAAGCCACATTGCTTTCTTCAGGATATACAATCTGGCTTTTCTGCGTTCCGGACACATACATATTATAGTCTATGACCGATTTGTCGTCAAACCCGGCGTCGGATGCATTCGGGTTCTTGTAATTGGGAGTCATGGCCCGGAACTTACAGTTGACTATCAGGTTGTTGACTACGTTGGCGAGACAGTTTTTCTCCACATAAACGCATCCTCCTTTTTCACCGTCGCGACGCCAGCCGGCATTGATGATGGTGTTGTTGTAGGCGTTGGCAATGGCCTGGCCGCGTGTCTCGCTCTGTCCGGAGGAGGAAAGCTTGAGACCGTTTGTATTAGGACTGAACATGATGTTGCCGGATATGTCGGCCTTGACTCCGGCTTTGATGTTGACGGCTTCGGCACCACTGTAGCCATTGGCTGCGAAGACGTTGCCTGATATAATCGCGGAGCCTCCCATAAGATAGATTCCGTCGCTCCATCCATTACGGAGTGTTGAATTCGTAATTACGTATTTGCCGTTGATATTGTTAGTTGTAATCTGAGGATAGGCGTCATCACCGGCAGTGTAGATGCCGGCAGTGGCGGACGGAGATCCTTCTATTACCTGGCCTCCCGTATATTCGATTACGGCATGGTCTATCACCATCTCTTCACACGATTCCGTGGCTACGATGCCGCCCCAAAGTCCGGAGAAAGTGTTGGATGCCGTGCGTTTGGATTCTTCTACCGTGAAGAGTACGGGCTGTTTCTCACTGCCGAGCACGTAGAGATTCCCTTTTACGATTATCTCTATCGGGGTATGATTTACCCCGACCCCCGAAGTGGAGACTATTACTTTCACTCCCGGCTCGATTGTGAGGCTCTCACCTTCAGGAATCACGAGGTGACGGTCGAGTTTGATTTCAGATCCGGCAGCCCATGTGCCGGATACTTTCATTTCGGTGTCGGTGACTTCAGTATTTGCCGAAGGCACTTCCGGTTCCTCTTTATCGCTGCATGATGCAAGCGATATCGTTGCGCCAATCATGGCGGCGAGCAGTAATTTTTTCATTTGCATGAATTGTTGTTATTGGGTTGATTTATGTTTATTGTCACAGTTTGAATCTAATTCCAATCAGCATGGTCTGCCCGTAACGTTCCTTGCGTTCCACGACATTGCCTCCGACACGTTCCACATCTGAGAGATTGTCGGTATGCGGACCTTTATGATAGTATCTTATCATAGGAAGGTTGAGCAGATTGGTCGCTTTCAAAAATATCGACACGCCACATCTGAATGATTTCTCAGCCGAAATTTCCATCCGGAAATAATCGTTTTCCCAGATGTCGTTGTCATACCAATTGCTCACGTCCGCAAGTCTTCGACTTATGAAGCTGCCGGTGAGCTGCGCATCCCAGCCGTTGCGGGTATCCTTGAAAAGAAGCGAGAGGTTGGCGACATGTGCCGCCTGACCGAAGAGAGGACGACTCTGTCTTACTGTGATTATGTCGTTCCCCTGCATAGTACGCTTGTCTGTGGTTATGCGGGAGTGGGTGAAGGTATAGTTGGCCTTGATACCGAATTTGTTGAAATACTTCAATATATCAATCTCCAATCCCATATTGTTGGCGTTGCCCATATTCATAGGCATGTAATAGGAGTCTTGACCCTCATTGATGAGTCCGTATTCTATGGGATTCTGGAGGTGCTTGTAAAAGAATCCTGCCATGAATTGCTCTGAGGGTTTCGGAAAGAATTCCCATCGCAGATCAATGTTGTCGGCTACCGTATGTTTAAGATACGGATTCCCTTTCTCTTTGTATTCTTCATTTATGATGCTATAAGGGACAATCTCGAAGAAACTCGGGCGGTTGATGGCACGGGCGTAACTCAACCGCAGATTCATGCGGCCGGTCAGTAGTCGTTTTATGTGGATGCTTGGAAGATAATCAGTGTACTTCTGTCGGCCCATGGGATCAACGTTGCGCGGAAATTTCAGGGAGTAACCTTGATTGGTGTTTTCAATGCGCAGTCCGGCGATTAATTCCCAATCCAGCAGATTCAGTTTTGCCATGGCGTATCCGGCAGCTACTTTCTCATCGGCGTCATAATTGAGAGGGTCCCCGACATTGCCGAATTCACGGGGAGTGATCAGTATCCCGTCAAAATTATTCCAGTCTTGGCCGAACACCTGGACGTGTCCGTTGCCTGTAGCTGAGTCGAATGTGTATTCATTGAAAAAACTATTGCGTTTCTTGGAGCGAAACATCCCTCCAATCGAGAAATCCCAAATCCGGTAATTATAGGAGAAATCAATATATCCCGCCCAGTCGCGGTCGGAATTATGCTCCCAGCGACGTACGGCAGCCTTACTTGTGGCAAGATGGTTGCCTTGAATATAGACGGTAGCATTGTCCGGTGTAAGGTTTGTGGCATTTGAGAATACGCCTTTCCAATCAATCCGAAACCTATCGCTAAACAGGAGATGACTGCCTTGTAGAGTCGAGTTGAAAATGTTCTGACGGTTCCATCGCATACGCACTGAAGCGATTTTGTCATCCTGTGCCTGTCGTGTCTGCTCATTGGTCATGGCAAGCCATCCGTTGTACCACGAGAGTTTATGCCGAGGTGAAAATATATAGTCTATTTTCCCATGTATGGCGAGGCGCTGACGGTTGTCAGAATACTCCCTGCGCTCCACACCATTAGTCATATAAGCCGAACGATAATACCAGTCGCTGTTTTTCCCGCGATTAAGATTCTGATAACTCACCGAGGCTATGATTCCCAACCTGTTGTTGAAGAATCGGTCGCCGTATGATACGCCGGCGAGAATATCAGGCAAAGGACGAGAACTCTTTATGCGTAGATTGGTATTCGTGAAATCGGTTCCACTCACGCCGTAATCGCCGGTTGTTCCTTTTGTCTCGTTTGGAGATTTACGTTGAATATCATTATGGTTGAATGAAAGAAAGTCTCGATCAAAATATAAGGCGTTATATCCTGTTGTGACGTTTGTATGCAATAACCGCCGCGATGGCGCGTCTTTCATAACAAGATTGACAGCACCTCCTATTCCGTCTCCTTCAAGATTAGGCATCATAGACTTGTAAATCTCTATGCGGTCAAGAATTTCCGATGGAAACAAATCAAGAGGAACAAATCGGTTTTTATTGTCGGGACTCGGGATTTTTACTCCGTTAACCAGAGTAAAGTTGTATCGTTTGTCCATCCCTCGGAGGATGGCATACTGTCCCTCGCCTGATGAGTTACGTTCGGTAGTGACTCCCGACATTTTCTGAATGATATTTCCTACAGTAATGTCGGGAGAAAGTTCCATCGCACGCGCGCTCATAACATTAACGACATTCATTGAATTCCGCTCAATCATGCGGGCGCCCGACTCTGTATTTGCTGCCGATGCAGTGACTACAACTTCAGAAAGCTCTGCAGCGGATTCAGTCATCTTTATAGTCAGGGGTGTGTGATGCGGATTATCTACGATTCGAGTTTGATAACCCAGATATGAGCATACTAAAACAGGCTTTTTGAGATCCGTGGACAATTTGAATGTCCCGTCAAGTCCTGTAGTTGTTCCCGTTTTGGGAAGTTGTTTCACATAGACTGTAGCACCGATAAGGACTTCTCCCGTTGATGAATCAATGACAGTGCCGGAAATCTCTCGCCCGAAAGCAGGGTAAGATAGAATAGTGCCAAGTATGAGCAGCGTGATGCGTTTCATTCTAAAATGATATGATTTTTACGCTGCAAAATTATTCCGGAATTATTTCATAAATGTTTTGCGTATGTAAACAAAATATTAAAATATATGCAAAAACATTCTATTCGTGTGGCCAATACATTTCAAGTTTTGGCTATGAGCATATTAAAGCGGCAAGAGGGTGGAGGGTCTGCATTGTTGGCGGCGGTTATGGCACAGTATCTTCAAGTGCCTCGCGAATCTGGAATTCATTGTCGAGGGGAGTGTAGTTTGTCCCGGTTATCTAACTCTGACATTTCCGAAAGATGCTTGCGGAAAAGAGCCTGTGCGTCATCAAGACGTTGCAGCTCCTCATTGGTGAATAAATCCACCTTTGGAAGAGTTTCATTTATGAGCTCAAAATTGAAAGATTCCTGCATCTGTCGTTCATCGACATCCTTGTCGAAATAAGTGTCAAGGTTCAGCTCTATCGTAACATGTGCCTGTGGAGTAAGTCTATAGCGAGTAGCGGGTCCGCGACCGACAACCTCAATGTGTCCTTTTGCAACACCATCGGCAATCATTCGTTTGAGTGTTGCCGGACTTGGGGGATTGGTTAAAGCCGAGCCGATTTCAGCCCGTGATGCTTCCGGATTATAGTGAAGGAAGTTATTTCAGCCTGATTTGAGCCGATAGACCTATATTGTCTTTGACTTCTTCGATGCGCGTTGGCGGTGTTTCAGACTTAAATCTTGCAGATTGCGTCCGAGGGTATCCTCCTTGGCAATCAAAAGAAGATCGTCATCAAGTTGCAGGGCATAAAGAACACGTGCATAGATGCCTATTGAGACCGTAGGCGAGCCTTTTTCGATGCGGTTAACAGTGAGAGGCGAACAGGTCGCACGTTCAGAAACCTGTGCTATCGAGAGGTTACGACGCAGTCGGGCAAGTTTAATCTGCTCACCCATAAGAGCCATTTTCTGTTCCAGTTTTCGGGGCAACTTAGTTCCCATAGTGTTCTTTGCCATACTCAATCTATCATTTAATACTGTAAATGTAGTGAAAGTATTTATTATATGATATGTTGAATAAAGAATAATTGCTGCAATTGCCTCAATTAACCGTGTGCCTCAATGTTTGATTCCCGGATTGATGGAAAGTAGTTGTTGAATAAACTCTTCCTGATGCACTGGTGAGATGATAAGAGGAATGGAACTTTTCAGAATCTTCCGTTCGGTAAAAGTGATTGCCAGGCGGTGAGTCAATGATGTTGCTGGAGATGATAATACGCTCTTAGTAGGTTTGATTTCCTTAATCTTGTCAATTGGGTAGGCTGTGGGAATAAAGAAAGTATATACAACGAGCTTATCCCCGTCAATGCGGTAATAGATACTGAGAAATGTTACCAAGACAAACGCCAACATCACAAGGCAAATAATTGTCGGCCAGATTCCGTCATCCAAGAAACAAGGAACAACGCAGCACACCGCGACAAGTCCCAGAATGAACCACGTTGATCCATCCCACATCGAATTATCCCTTACGCCTCCAAACTTTTTCATAATCAATATAGCTTCTAATAATTACAAAACGTCACCTATTATTGGCAAATTGCAAATTTTGCACTTTGGATCCGTATAGTTGACTATCGCGTAATGTCTTTATTCGCTGTCTACAACCTCCCATGTTCCTCCTTTGTCCGGCCCAATTCGTCGGATTACTCCTTGCGCTTTTAGTTTTGCCAATTGTTTTTCAATGCCTTTAGCGGATATGCCTATTGCTTGGGCGAGAGACTTCGCGCTGTGGCGTGGATTTCCTTTGATAAGGGCAACAATCCGGTCGGCAGTGTTGAGTTTTACTTTCTCAACTGTGGTCTCACCAATAGATTCTTCAAATGCTGCTATGTCATTGGTCAGATGACGGATCATCATATCAGTCATAAACCTCCGGAAAATGTCGAGATTCTCCGATTCCCTCGTCTCTACCAATGCCTTGATGTATTCCTCTTTGTCATCTGCAAAAATGCGCGATGGAATAAGACCGTATTCAAACTGGAGCCAGTTCATCATCAATCTCGCCATACGTCCGTTTCCGTCGGCCCACGGATGGATAGTGACAAGATTGAAATGAGCGTCGAAACTCATATCATATAGTTCCTGCATACTCTTCTTGTCAGCTTCATGTCGTAACACATTCAGGTTATTGCAGAACTGCTCAAGACGTGCCGGCACTTTATTGAAACCCATGTATGATTTGCCTCCGACTCCGGCTGTCACATTGAGTAGACGCAAATCGCCGTCGGCTGAAGAAAAGTCACCGAGCATCGTGTGATAGACATTCCCGGTATTCTTCATTGTAAGGGCTGACAGCTCCTTCAATCGTTCGACAGTAACATCAGAATGTTGACGGGCAAACACTAATGCTCGTTCGTATGCGGCTTTCAGATCAAGATTCATGTTCTGTTCAATGAGACTTTTACCTTTCAGAGCTATCCCGTTGTCGAACATAATCTGATTTTCAAGTTCTGTTATTGTCGAACCTTCAATGGCTGTAGAATGCGTGATGATAGAATACAAGTAAAACTTGTCATAATCCAGTTGCTGGTCTATGCCAAGTGCTCGGTATCTACCTACCAATTCTTCCAGTTTACTTTTCATCTCCGTATTTTTTCTGCAAATATAAGCATTTTTCTCCCTACTGTAATATGTTTTCTCCCTACTTTTATTGTTTTTCTCCCCACCGTTGCAACCACAGACTATTGAGAGAAGCGCATAATCGTTATCTCGCGTTACTATGCCGACAATGTTACTTGATGCTATTCAGGACAGTGGCTATTTAAGGATTATGCATCTACCGTTTTGTCAAAACAAGTCAAGATTAGTGTCCATAATTAATTGACCAAGTGGCGTTATTTTTAGCACCGATGCGTGTCAGCAATCCTTTCTCTTTGAGTGCGCGGATTACGCGGTCGATTGTACTTTTGGATAGGCGAGTGTTGACTGCTATATCCGAAATGGATATGTTTGGATTTTCCTGAATCTGCCGTATCACAGCCATTTCTTTCAGCGAAAGCTGTGCGGATAATGACGTTTTCAAAACATCATTTTGACGTTTAGAGGCTTCGCTTTGAGGTTTCGCTATATCCCAACGGATGTGCAATGTGCGGTTGCGGAGGTCTGCCGGAATTCCGAACACCGCGAAATTCATAAATCGCTCCAATGGCTCGAATGTCCGGTGAATGCCTTTGG
>CABRKI010000130.1 GCA_902471455.1 uncultured Porphyromonadaceae bacterium
GGTGCCGTCCTCGCTTCTTTTTTATCGGATCAAAGGGTGAGGCGCGAAAGGTTTCTCACCACTTTCTTGCACCAGGCCGATTCTTCCGCATCGTAGGTGTTGGAATACTTTCCCACCTCCTCTATAAGCTTGTTGGTAAGTTTATACATTGAATGCTTATCAGGAATTTCCTTCTTCTTCAAAAGTTTCCTGATTTCATATTCGGCCTTATAGCGGTCGGCCACTTCTATTTCCAAAATCAAAAACCGTCTGTCGGATTCCGGTAATTTGCCAAATTTCACTTTATGCAGATCACCGGCTCTGAATATCTTAACGTAACCTCTCGCCCCCTCTTCGACAAAATCGGCTTTCGCCTCTTCTATCCGCTCCGTCATCAGCGTCAAGGCATCATGTCCTTCCTTTCCCTCTTCAACTGCAAACTCCTCCATCAGAAGATTGAAACACCTGAGGGTGGCCTCCGTGTCGGCACTTGCCGAGTGTGCCTCCGATTCCAGAAATTCCAAACCAAGTGCGTTGGAACAGACCAGAAGCGACGGCACTCCGAAAGGGCTCATCCCTTCTTCCCTGCCTCTCTGGAGCCAATACATGTCTTTCACATCTATCACCGGCTTTTTGTCAAGCCCCTTGATTCCCGCCCGTGTCAGCACACGAAGGTCGTTATCCACGGCAAAACCGGTCAACGCGAAAGCTTCGTCGAGCAGCGACTGCACTTCGCCGCGACATGCCGCAAAGTTACGCTCGTTAGCCACCATCTCCGGCGTGATGTGATGGATATCGGTTCGCCAGTCGGATATATCCGCCGGCTTATAGTAACTGTGATATACTTCTTCTCCGGCAAGATCGAATGCCGAAAGTTCAAGCAGCTCTTCGTTGTCTGCAAATTCTGCGTCAAGACATATTACGTTCATGCTGCAAAATTAAGAATAATATTTTGATTATATATCCGGTTTATATTATTTTTGTCGGCGAATATCTATTCAAATCAATTGAACTATGGATAAAGACTCACTCCATTCTGTCATAAAAGATATCAAGCATTCTTTCATGGTTTTCCGCAACGGAATCGTAGCCGACACCCTACGCAACGCCGGCATGGACTATAACATAATCTTCGGGCTCCAACTCCCGCAAATTTCACAGATTGCATCCGGAGTGCGTGCGTCGTTTGCCTCTTCCGACAATCCAGACGCCTCCCTCTTCGAAATTGCATCCGCCCTATGGGACGATTCGGGAGTACGCGAGTCTCGCATTCTCGCCCCTTACCTCTTCCCCGTCGGCATCATTAATGAAGAATGCGCCCTTTCGCTTGCCTCTTCTGTAAAAACCAAAGAGGAAGCCGACATCCTTTGTTTCCGTCTGTTGAAGAAGCTTCCTTTCGCGCCGGCTCTCGCCCTGCAGCTTTCCGCCCTTCCCGCCACCGCAGAAAACGACTGCGCCATCTACTGTGGAGAGGCACTGATGCGCAACCTCGAAGCCTGAATCGTCCAGACGTTTTCAACTTCTCTTTCCTTTCTTTGTTAGATATGTATATGTAGCCGGCAAATTTCCACACCTGTCGGAAAAATGCCGAACTAATCTTAATCCAATCTTTATACTATACATGTCTGACACTGATAAATCCCCTTTCCCATACGTTGACCGCGATGTCAGCTGGATGTATTTCAACCATCGTATACTCCAGGAGGCGATGCGTGAAGAAGTGCCCGTGCTCGAAAGGGTTTCCTTTTTAGGTATATATTCCAATAACCTCGATGAATTCTTCCGCGTGAGGATGGCCACTCTTTCACGGCTTGCTACGATGCCGGGGAAAAACGTGGTGCATGAACGCAACCGCGCCCGCCGCCTCTTCTCCCGCATTTCCGAAATGGATTCGGAATTGTCGCGTGAATATGAGAAAGTAATCAAAACCGTGGAGACAGACCTCGCTTCCGAGGGTATAGAAATACTCGATGAAAAGAGTCTCTCCGACGAACAGAAACATTACGTAAGATGCCTCTTCCGCAACACTGTTTCGGGGTTTGTATCTCCCGTGTGGCTATCCAAACTCACCGAGTTCTCACGTGAGAGCGACGACCGGATTTATCTCGCCGTAGAGCTAACGGGACCCTCTAAAAAACCGGATTACGCCGTCATCGAACTCCCGGCACTATGCTGCGGACGGTTCATCACCCTCCCCGACAAAGACGGGAAAAAGTGCGTAATGTATCTCGACGATGTAATCCGCCTTTCCCTGCCGATGATCTTCCCGGGGATGGGTTACACCGGTTTCAAGGCATATTCTTTTAAGTTTACGAAAGACGCGGAGATGGAAATTGACAACGACCTTCACGTAGGCCCCCTCGAAAAGATTGCCAAAGCTGTAAAAAGCCGCAAGATGGGTGCTACGCTGCGCGTGATTTATGACGAGAATATGCCGGAACTTCTTCTCAACGCCCTCATGAAGAAGCTTAAACTCGACAAGCTCGACACTGTCAAACCATCCGGTCGCTACCACAACCATAAGGATTTCATGTCTTTCCCCTCCCTGGGTCGTTCCGACCTGAAATATGAAGCCTGGAAACCGGTTGTGAAACCCGAACTGAAACAAAACGACAGTCTTCTACAGTATGTAATGGAAAAAGACCGTTTCGTGCATGTCCCCTACCATACGTTCGATTATGTGGTGCGTCTGCTTCAGGAAGCCGCAGTTTCGAAAAATGTGAAGAGCATCAAGATTACGCTCTATCGCGTGGCACGCAATTCCAAAATTGTGGAAGCACTCATCTGCGCCGCTCGCAACGGAAAGAAAGTGACTGCAGTGGTGGAGTTGCTTGCAAGGTTCGACGAATCGAGCAATATCCATTGGGCGCGCAAGATGCAGGATGCCGGAATCAATGTGGTCTTCGGTGTGGAAGGCCTGAAAGTGCATTCCAAACTCGTGCTCGTGGGCATGAAGACGGGGCGCGACATCGCCGTGGTCGGCACCGGCAATTTTCACGAAGGGAATGCAAAAGTATATACCGATTATTTCCTGATGACGGCCAATCCGGCCATCACCCGCGACGTGGCGGAGGTATTCAATTTCATCAAACGTCCTTACAAACCCGTAAGATACCGCAACCTCCTGGTCTCTCCCAACCACATGCGCGATTGTTTCAAGGACCTTATCGATGCCGAAATCGACAACGCCAAAAAAGGGAAGAATGCATTCATCCATATTAAAATCAACCATATCACCGACGAGGAGATGGTGGCGCGCCTCTATGAAGCTTCGAAAGCGGGCGTGGAAGTCCGCATATCAATCAGAGGGAACTGTTCGCTCAAGCCGGGAATAAAGGGCATAAGCGAAAACATAAAGGCAAGCGGCATCATCGACCGTTATCTGGAGCATTCCCGCCTGTTTCATTTTCATGCCGGAGGCGAGGAAAAGGTTTTCCTCGGGTCGGCAGACTGGATGCCGCGCAATCTCGACAACCGCGTAGAAGTCATCACCCCTGTCTTCGATCCCGAAATCAAGGAAGACGTAATCAACACCATCGACTATGCTCTTCTCGATAACGTGCAGGCGCGTGTGGTGGATGGCAACGGGAGTCTTGAAATACAACAGACTTCCGCACCTTCTCCATTCCGTTCGCAAAAGCAGCTCTATGACCGTTATGTGGAAATTAACCGTAGGGCCACCGATGCGGCAATACCTGAAGAGCCTAAAAATTGATTGACATGAAAGAAAAAACCTATGCAGCCATCGACATCGGTTCAAATGCCGTGCGCCTCCTAATAAAACGTGACGAAGACGGCAACGACGGACATCTCAAGAAACTCCTTCTTCTGCGGGTGCCCCTTCGCCTCGGCTTCGATGTGTTCTCGAAAGGGAAAGTGTCGCCTAAAAAAGCGGAAAATCTTCTCCGCTTAATGAAAGCCTACCGTCAGCTTATGAAGATTTACTCGGTAGATGAACTCCGGGCGTGCGCAACCTCCGCCATGCGCGATGCCGCCAACGGTCCGGAGCTTATAGAGAAGATTAAGGATGAAACCGACATCCGCATCGAGATTATCCCCGGCGAGGAAGAAGCCCGTATTGTGTATAATAACCACGTGGAATACCATGGCGACCGTTCGGGCAATTACCTTTACGTCGATGTCGGAGGCGGAAGCACCGAAGTCAACCTTCTTTCAGACGGTGAACTGATGCGATCTATGTCGTTCAATATCGGGACGGTGCGTATCCTGACCGGCCAGGTGAAACCGGCGGAATGGAGGAGGCTTAATGAAGAGCTCACCCCCCTTGCCGGAAAGTATAAAAATATCACGATAATTGGCTCCGGCGGCAACATCAACAAGCTCTATAAAATGGCGCAACACAAAGACGAGGCACACTCCACATTTTCCGTTGACGAACTCTCTCGCCTCTACCATCTGCTGAAGCCTCTCAGCGTGGAGCAAAGGATGAAAATCTACGACCTGAAGTCTGACCGTGCCGACGTTATCATCCCGGCTGCTGAAATCTTCCTCAACATCGCCTCAATAGTGGGCGCACGTTGCATCGTGGTGCCCGTCATCGGCGTAGCCGACGGCATCATCGACGGCCTCTACGCCGCCGACAAAAAGAAATAGCAGCGGTTTATTGAATGCATAATTCATAATGCATGATTCATAATGAAAAAATGCATAATTCAAATGCATGATCAGATGCTTTGCAAAAGATTATGCATTATGAATTATGCATTTTGCATTAAATTTCCAAATTCTCTCCGGGTCTTCGTTACGTTACCAAGTCTTCGTTCCGTTACCGGGCCTTCGGGTCCGGTGATGCCTTCAAATCATCCCGAAGCTTTATCTCGGAGTGCCTCCATTTTATCCTTCAATCCTTATAACCGTGAAGGAATAAGGAGCCAAGTGAATGTTGAAGAACGGCGACTCAAGCCCTACCCTGTCGGTCTTGACCGAAGCCTTGGTATCTGCCGGGGCACCGCTCATCACGGTCCTCACCGAGTTGAGCGCACCTTGTCCTTCCGGATAAAACTTCTTAAGGTCAACTTCCATTGTGGTCTCTACCGGAAGCATGTTGACAAGCTTAACGATTACGTCGCCCGTCTTGCTGTCTTTAACAACGCTCGCACCTACCCTTGCCGATGCCTTCTCGTTGTCGGTGTTAACGTGGAGCTTCGCGTTAAGATACTTGTCGCCAGAGTTCTCGCCATAGAGGCGCATAGTCTCATAATCGGTAGTAGGCTTCACCTCCGTGTTGCTGAAATAAATAAGGTCGGGCCTCCACTGCGTATGTCCGTCTTTGGCTAAAAGAGGCGCGTAAGAACTCATCGACACTACATCCCCGTTTCTCTCCACCGAGGTGAGGTAAAGGGCTTCGGCAAGTGCCGTTTCCATGTTGGAAGGCCGACCGGGAAGATGTGCAGCCCATTCACCAAGATACACTTTCGTCCCTTTCCTGTCGTAGTTGTCGTAATAGTCCTGGTTATATATAAGCCAAGCCGGGTCAACGTAATAATGCTCATCCACCAGGTCAACGTTCTGCTCCCTGGCTATGCGCCATCCCTCGTCGTAGTCCGCACCCTCATAGAAGGGACCGACGGTACCGACCACCATTATTTCGGGATGTGCCTTCTTCACGGCGGCATTGATTTTGTTAAACCGTTCTTCAAACACCTCCGTAATCATATCCTCGTTGCCGATTCCTATATATTTAAGGTTGAACGGCTCCGGATGGCCGGCCTCCGCCCTCTTGCGTCCCCACGTGGAAGTGGCGGGTCCGTTGGCATACTCTATAAGGTCGAGCACATCCTGTATATAGCTGTCGAGCGAATCCATCGGAAGCCC
Source organism: uncultured Porphyromonadaceae bacterium (assembly GCA_902471455.1). Taxonomy (GTDB): domain Bacteria; phylum Bacteroidota; class Bacteroidia; order Bacteroidales; family Muribaculaceae; genus Lepagella. The sequence continues at coordinate 5,815 of CABRKI010000130.1, forward strand.
GCACTGCTGGCCGTATTTCGTGAGGTCGTTATGGGTGAAGCGGGAAGGCCTGCTCGAATTCTGGCAGGGCACCCCGGCCGCCAGCACCGGTAGCGGCTCGGCGTCGATATCTTCGCAAAATTGGAAATATTCGTGATAACCGAGTCCGCGGGTCTGATGGTAGCCCCAAAGGTTCCAAAGCGGCTTGCGCTCTTCAAGCTTACCTATCGAGCCTTTCCAGTCATACACGTTGTCGAGTCCGTTGCCGTGGGCCACACATCCGCCGGGGAAACGCACGAACCGTGGTTTCAGGTCGGCCAGTGTCTGTGCAAGGTCTTTGCGCAAGCCGTTTTCGCGACCTTTGAATGTATTCACCGGGAAAAGCGAAATCATGTCGAGATCAAGGGTGCCGTTGTTCTTCGGAACAAGCTGCAACGTAGATTTAGGCGAATACTCGTCGGGGGTGAGTATGAGCTCATAATCCACCCAATCCCTCGAAGAATTGATTTTCAGCTTACCTGTGGCGAGTTTCCTACCGTGTTCCGACACGAGGGCAACCTCCATCGGCATCTTTTTCGTACTCCTCGCTTTCAGGCGCAGACGGTAAGGTTCCCCTTTCTGCAAGGTGATGCCGTCATATCCGGAATTTACGAAAGCGTTTCCGCCGTTGTTCACGAGGGTTGCAATTCCACCCTTCACGTCGAGGCGCGCGAAATGCGGGTTGTTGGGATGGACAGGATTGTCGGTAGAAATGGAGAAATCGATTTTATCGCCCGCAACGCTCCAGGCGTATTCGGGTCCCCATCCCTTGTCCCTTCCCTCACCGGCCACATATTCGAAATCGCGGTTCTGCACCAGCTCGCCGTAAAGGCCTCCGTCGGCGGCATAGTTGATGTCTTCGAAGAAAATGCCCATCAGAAGCGGGCTAATATCTTTGGTGCTGCCGTTTGCCTTGAGTGAAGCGCTGAGCGGCTGCAATCCGGCGAACCTCTCCCCGTCTTTGTCGCAATGCTCTGAATATAATCGGTAAAGCTTTCCGCGTTCCTCAACGTGGGCTTTCAGACGCGCCACGGTAGCCGCATCGGTTTTCATCACATTACCGCTCACGAGTTTGCCGTCTATTGTCTCGGCCGACGGCAAGAACCCGACATTGCTACGGAAAGTAAGTTTCGACGTGTCTGCCGGCTCCATATATTTCTGAGGCCTCCACGTAATCAGGTCAGACGACTCTGCAAGCGCCATCACACCGCCGTCGGCTGTAGCACGGAAAAGACATGCCCAACCCTTCGGTGTGGGGAATAGCTGCGGATTCCACATCTTTTTCCCGCTTCCCCATGCTCCGAAATCCGACTTCACGAAATCGAATCCTTTCCCTATGGGTTCCCACTCGCCTCCTGTCTCGCGAACGGCGAAACGTAGGCCTCCCTTCCCATCCTCAGGAGAATAAAAAAACAGGTCGGTAGCACCCGCGCACAACGCCGACACTCCCAATAGCCCTGTTATAATCGTTTTTTTCATAATCTTAGTATTAGTTTTCGCAAAGTTAACAATTTTTTATGAAATCCATGCATCACTCCAATGCCTTCATCACTTTCCGGTTTGCATTATCCACCACGGAATTGTCGAGCGACGCCAAATAGATATGTGTCGTCATCTCCGAATCATGCCCCATCCCCTCGCTGATCACGCTCACAGGCACCCCGCGCTGACGTGCCACCGAAGCCCAGCTATGACGCGCCACATAAAGCGTAAGGGGCACCGACAAATCAATCTTCTCGGCAATCTTCTTCAGGTTCTTATTGACGGAATAAGCCACGTTCCTGTAGGCATACCGTTCGTTACGCCCCGCCCTCCTTAATATAGGGAAGAGATATTCGGTAGTGTTTTCCGGATATTTCTTAAGAATCCCGGCCATCTCCTCGGTCCATTTTATCGTAAGAAGCTGTCCCGTCTTGCGGCGTCGATAAACCACATATCCGCTTTTCCTGTCGCTTTTCCGAAGGTAGGCCATATCGATAAAACTCATCCCCCTCAAATAGAAACTCAGCATAAACATATCGCGGGCAAAATCGAGTTCATGGTCGTCCGACAGGTCCATGGTCTTGATTTTCTTTAGTATCCGCAGCGGCAACGCCCGTTTCACGGTCTTATCAACCCCAGTATATACACGCCTGAAAGGATGCCTATCTTCGATGATGCCCTGTTCTACCGCCCGGTTATAGACAGCTCTTACGATTCGCGTGTAGAACGACACCGTATTCGCCGCCTTTCCTTGTCCTCTAAGCCACCCTTCATAACATTCCATAGTGTCCGGAGTGACACTGTCAAGCATAAGCTGGTCGCCCCCGTTGAACTTACGCAGACTCATGAGCGCCGATCGATAGGTTTCCGCCGTCCTCACCTTCCCGTTCTGCTTCAGCCGCGCAATCACCTTCTCCATAAAATTGAACAGCGAATACTCCTCCGTACAACGATTGAACTCCTCCACCACATCATCTACAGTATAGATGAGCCCCTTCATCTCGAAGCCATAAACAATTTTGTTGATTCTCTCCACATCCTGGCGAATCTTCTCCCTGATTGCCAACACCTCGTCGCGTCTCACGCTCTTCTGCGTCGTAACGACCATCTGTCGCTTTTCGCTCCACTCATCTGCCAACACCCTGTAATCCGTAGGCATGCGGCGAGACTTTTTCTCATGAATCACCTGGTAATAGACCGTCCCCTCCGCTCCCGGCTTCTCCGGACAACTAAACTTCACTTTAATCGTAGCCATAACAAATAAATTATGAAGCTGCCGCAAGACCGATAAAACCATAGGGAGATGGTGTTGTAATCTGCTATATAATTTCCGAATGCTAAATCGTGAGCGATCTCCCGGCAAGGACCTGCAACAACCTCCTGTTAAACTTAGAAAAAAGCAAAATTATATTTCATCCAAATTCCCCCACTCTTATTCTGCCATTTTTCCGCATTTTTGGTTGTAGGTTGTCAGTTGTCAGTTATCAGTTGTCAGCTATCAGTTGCTGGTTGTAGGTTGTGGGGTGCCGAGTCTTCGTTCTGTTACCGGGCCTTAGGGAAATATCATCCCTGATTGAAATCCAAAATCTGGTTGTTCTCGGTTGCTCTGGTTGGATAAAATAGCGTTGTCCTGGTTTTCCGTGGTCTTCGTTCTGTTACCGGGCCTTAGGGACCGGTCGTGCATGCTCAATTCCCCTTAAATTCCTTTATCAAAATTTAATTATCGCTTCCGAAGAGATAATTAAAACGGTGCAAATTTACTAAATTTTCTTCTAAATACGAAATTTTTACCAATCTCATTTTTCAGAGCATCTCCAAAAATTGATTTTTAGCAAAAATTGTCCTTTATAAGTTCCTGGGCAGCAACCTGTTGCAAATTTTAATTATCTCTTCGGAAAAGATAATTAAAATTCTCGCCTGAAATATTGACTATCAAGGCGAAAAACAGACCACCCGGAAAGCACCTGTATAGGCTCGTCCAGGAGACCGGAAGCGCAAGCATCCCGGCGGTTCTTCATGATGCATGGCAACCCCCACCGGTTTGCCCTGCAAAAGGAAGAGGCATGCAGTTGTCCGTTGTCTGTTGTCCGTTGTCAGACCAGTCGGACCCGTCTGACCCGTCCGACCCGTCCGACCAGTCCGACCAAATCTAACGACTAAGGAACTAACGACTAACGACTTAAAAACTAATGACTGAAAGCAACTGGTTCGCCATAAAGACCCGTCAGGACTTCCGCGCCGCCGAAGCCCTCTCGCAGCAATGCGACGAAGTCTTCTTCCCGACCGACATCGTCCGCA
>CABRKI010000131.1 GCA_902471455.1 uncultured Porphyromonadaceae bacterium
CGTTTGCGGTTGCAAAATTACAACCCTTTTTCCCGCTCCGCAAATTTTTTATGCTTAAAAACATGTTTTTCTCAATTTCACCCTCGCAAAACATTGTCAACCACCGTTATCAACAAATGTTAAAATATATTTATCTTTGTTAATCATTGGAACAATATCCCGTTTTCAGGTGTTGTCATGGCTTTCCGTTTTCGCAAATTTTCTGCCGCGAACCGTTTTTTTGCCGTTTTTTTGATGGGGAAAGACACCGGGCCTTCCAAAAAAAATCCAAGGCGACCTTGAAAAAACAACGTTCAAGGTCGCCTTGGAAATGATTTGCAACAAACAGAACCGGAAAAATCAGTCGTCGATACGTTTAAAATTTCCCGCCCGGTCAAATTCAAGATCCGTTCCATCGGAAAGCTCCACATCGTAGCTGTTTCTATTCACATCTAAAGAAACAATCTTTTTTGAAGAGAAATTTTTAGAAACATAGTCGCGGATAGGCTTAAGGATAAGTCCTTGGGGAACTGCTTCGGCACCACAGTCTATTTCTTTAAGGGCACCCTTGCTATCGAAATCGATTTCGGTTCCATTATTGAGTATGACTTCATAATCATTTCCCCCGAAAGTTTTGGAATCAATCTTGATATGGTTTATGCCGGTCTTTGGATAATACTTATTTATAATTGCCCTCGCATCGGAAGGAAGTTCCTTCACGTCGCGGGTAACGCGGTCGCGGGCAGCCACCGCGCCCACCGAAAGCAAAACGAGAGCCAGAATAGCGACTAACTTTTTCATAACTTTAAAAATTAAAATCAACATATAGTAGCAACATAAGCCACTTCATTATTAATAAAACAATCGTGACCCATCAAATGTTCAAATCCCAAAATTCATAAAACACCCCTCTTCCCACCAATACTTAATTGGATTGAGAAGTGCTTTATCTAACGTGGTGATCGCTATCTGCCGCCGGCGGTCGAGCGGTCGGCGTTGGCATTGACATCGATGAGCTTGCCGGCACCGCGCTTCTGGCGCCCCCACTATAGATTGTATCCTATACTTATGTAAGGCATACACATGTCGATACGCATGTGTTGTTCGTTTGTGTTCCACTTGCTCAACATCTTCGAGCCTTGGTCATATTTTCCAAAAGGCATCAATACGCCAGCCCCGAACTGCCAGTTTTTCCAATTATACGACAGATGGACGACGGAGAGGTTTTCGCCCCAACTTATTTTTTCACCCCAAAGGTCATGCTCTAAAAAATAGTCCACCAACATATTACTCTCTTCATACCTCCCGACCTCTTCAAGTATCCCTATCTTCTCATATTCATACTCATATAAAGCACTTCCAAGATGATTGGCACGTGCATACTCTATCAACTCTTCAATTACAGCCAATGCTTCACCGCGACATCCGGCAAACTGATAATTTTCACAAACCAGGTATTTATATTCAAGCCAATGCGTCGAATCCTTATCCAACTCCTGCAGCCGTCTTATGCTTGCGATGTTCCCCTCGCAGTCAAGGCCGGCACCTCCCACCTCTATTCTGGCCTGCAACAATCCGACCATCAGGCTGTCAGGGATATCTTTCAATGATGCCATCGAGTCAAGCAACCCCAAAGCGCCATGGGCATCTCCAATCCAGAAACGATGCAACGCATACAGGGCTGCACTTTGTGCGAACCTTTTCCTGTCACGTTTCTTGTAATATTCAAAAGAAAAACGGATAAGTGAATCCGATGCCATCGAACTCTCATTCCCCCTGTGCGCAGAAGTCTTGACAAGATAATATAACGCCCTTAGGGTATCTGTCTTTATGTCGGAAGGCTCAATCTCATTAATTAAAGACAAAGCGGTGTCCGGATTCGTTGAAACAACCCTTTCTGCATCCGAAAGGATAACTGACTGCCGTTGTGAACGTGAGCACGAAAGACCAGTAAATGCCTCGACCAACACGACAAGCATCAGCAGCAAAGGACATATGTAAAGTAGTCGCTTTCTAACCATATTAACAATTATGAAGGCCCGACCGGGGGAGAGTTGAATCAAAAGACCGCCAACTCGTTAAGAATTAGCGGTCTTAGCCGGTTCAATCAGGAACCGAATTTTTTTGAGATACTGACACATCCAAAAAGAATCCGCGATTTAAAAAAAACCGGGATTACCAGTTTTTCTCAAATCAACGATAATCCTTAAGGATTTCACGAAGTCGTTTACGAGTGAAGAAGATACGACTCTTCACCGTTCCGAGAGGCATTGAAAGGCGTTCGGATATCTCCTCATATTTGTAGCCTGCCACATGAAGCGAGAAAGGTTCGCGATAATCGGCAGGGAAGCCTGCGATTATTGTAGAAATCTCGTTAATAGCAAACACCCCTTCAGGAGATTCCATTCCGGAATCCTGACTGAGGTTCAGATGATAGAGGTCTTCCGTCGTGTCAACAATCGTATTCTCACGCGCGGTCTTCCTGTAATTGTTGATAAAGATGTTACGCATAATCGTAAGCATCCATCCTTTAAAATTAGCATTATCAACAAATTTTTCTTCGTTGTTAAGTGCTTTCAGGGTGGTATCCTGCACTAAGTCATGCGCCTCATCCTTGTTCAAAGTCAGCTTGAGTGCGAAAGAAAGAAGATTGGCCTGCATCCCAAGTACCGATGATTTAAAAGAGGGCTTGTTGCTCATTAGTTGTGAACAATTAGGTGATTTAAATGTATTCATTATCTCGCAACAAAGGTAATAAATATTTTATACAAAAACTACGAAATACGTGAATTTTTTCTAAAAAAATCAGAGCTTAATGGCAAGTCATATAAATCACGGGGTTATTGAGGTGACACGCACCAATTCTATACGTGTCGTCGCCATCTTAAGTATAGTAAATCTGAGATTTCCGACTTCAAAAGAGTCATTTTGGTTTGGGAGCGCCCCAAGGGTTTCGAGGATAAATCCACCAAGAGTGTGGTAAGTGTCAGATTCCTTGAGGTCGAGACCGAACTCTTCATTGATGGATTCGATTTCCGCCCGCCCGGAAAACTCATATACCCCCGGTTCCACCTCGACGGCAAGCAACCGCTTGCGATCGTGTTCGTCTTCTATTTCACCGAATATCTCCTCCACGAGGTCTTCGAGCGTCACCAGCCCGGCAGTGCCACCGAATTCATCCACGACAATCACCATCGACCTCTTTTCGGCAAGCATCCTACGCATCATCTTATTGGCAAGCATTGTTTCGGGAGTAAATATTACAGGCTTCAACTGTTTGCGCCAGTCGGCGGCGACGTTAAAAAGCTCCGAGACATGTATGTATCCCAGCACATCATCTATGTCTTCACCGAAAACCACAATTTTAGACAAACCTGTAGCTATAAACTTTCGAATCAGCTCTTCCCTCGACACCGCATCAATCCCGACCGCCACAATCTCGTTGCGAGGAATCATACAGTCGCCTATTTGTGTGTCTTTAAAATCGATGGCATTACGAAAAATCTTCACCTCGTTTTCCACCACCGTGTCGGCAGTCCTCTCATCAAGCTGCTTCTGAAGATAGTCGTCAAGCTGGTCTATAGTCAGGGCTTCAGATTCTTCAGACTCATTCTTAATGCCAAACAGACGCATCAACCCTTTTGAGATACCGGAAACAAGCATAGTGACGGGATATAGAGCCAGGTAAATAAGATATAACGGGAGCGCCACCAGCCGCATCATAAAATTAGGATTGATCCTGAATGTGGTTTTCGGTATAAACTCACCCATAAAAAGCACTACCCCCGTCGAAAGACATGTATTGGCTATAAGCACCAAGGCCTCGGAATGCAGCCACCTTTGCAGAAAAGGGTTTATGATTATCGAGAATGTGATGCCATAAATTACCAACACGACATTGTTGCCAACCAGGAGAGTGGATATAAACATATCCTCATGATGTGAAAACCGCCTTATGATACGGTCTATTATCCCGCCTCGGGCGGCATCGATTTCCATCCTGACCTTGCTCGACTGCACAAAAGCGATTTCAGAACCGGAAAAAAGGCCCGACAGCAGAAGCACAATCACTGTGACAATTATAGCGGTAACTAAACTCATCTTAAAATACGGTTAATAAACAGTAAACAGAACTGCAACACCTCTCAACGCCCTACTCACCTTTCAGGCTTCAGATTGTCACGGTTCACCGGGAAAATCCCGGTAGGATGCAGAATCCGATACTCCGTGAGCCGTTCGTTAGATTCAAAGCCTGTGCCTTCAAGCACATGGGTTGCATTCTCTATGTGGATGAACGTATCGGAATAAAGGCGCTGGCGCCGTTGGTCCCAGAAGACCCGTGGAGAAAGGAAAAGGTCTTTAGGAGCCTTCGTCATCTCGACATTACCGTCGAGCCTCCACAATTTCTGCATCCGGAAGAAGCGTGCGGAATCAGCCGCCACCGTGGCTATGACATTAAACCTAGGATCGAATTTCTGAAGATACAACCCTTTGGGGAAAGACCAGTAGGGAGTATCGACTTCGTCATATACATACCACACGGGCGCCACGATTTTATATTGCGTCACACCCGAGTCAGAAATAAGGGTATTTACATTATGGGTGACCATCGAAGGCATTTTCGCCGGGTTCAGAGACTTGGTGATATCAATCTTAGTCTCCTGCGTACAACTTCCGACAGCCACCGCCAATGCCAAAGAGGCGACAAACGAAAGACCCGTTTTTCTCATAAACGATTTCTACCTTAACAATATAAGAACGGATTTATTTAATCCTGCGTTGCCAGAACCACAACTCGTTGACGTTTATACCGAGCGTTATGTTGAAATAATTCTCCGATATAAGCTTCGCCGGCGTGGCTTTACGGTGTTTCCATTCAAATCCGAGATTGATCATCGTCTTTCCTTCGGGAGTATTGAACCCGAATCCGGCAGTCACACCATATTCTTTCAGCTTGTTACCCTGGATATTAAGATAGTCGTTGTTGTAGTAAGCTCCAAGGCGATATGCCATCCTTTGGAAATAGTTGCCCCTCACTTTAGGAATGAACTCACCTCCGACGGCATATTTCGTCCTGTTGTTGAAATCCATGCCCTGGAAAACCACGTTGTCGGGATTAGAGTTTTCCCTGAGTTCAGAATATTTCACCTTCGACCATTGCTGGAAAGTAATATCGGCCTCCACCATCCAACGCGAAGTGCGTTCATGCGTATAGGAGACTCCTGCTCCTATCGACATCGGGGTTTCGTAATTTCCTCCGATTTTCATGCTTGCCACAGTGTCGGCCACGCTTTCCAGAGTGGTCTCCTGAGTGGTGACCCAAGTGTTGCCGTGAAGCGACTTTTTCGGAGTGAAAGTGGCACCGAGCGACAACCTCTCTGTTTTTGACAGACGGGCGGTATATTGCGCGCCAATAACGATATCCCAATCACGGATCTGCATCACATGCTCGACGAGCGACTGTCCGCTCGTCGCCGGGTTGGCATAATAATCATTTATAATATTGCCGAAGCTATAAGCAACATTCACACCAAGCGAAAACCCGGCATACTTCCCGGCAATGCCGAGATAAGCCTGGTTTATACCGCCCGAACCTTGGTTCTGCAACGCGCCGTGTGCGATATCCTTTCCGAATGCATATCCCACTGATGAATAAGGCAGCATACCTATAGAGCCCCCCATAAACTTACAAATCGGGAACTGCATGGTGATGTAGTCAAGGCCGCCGCCGACGGAATTTTCCTTTACATCACCCTCCTTCTGCCAAAGCATGGAAACGTCGGCACCGATGTCGAAAAGGAAGGTAAGGGAATCGATTGCGGCATAAGACGCCGGATTCATAACATTTATCTGACGCCCGGAATTCATGGCATAACCCACAGATCCCATCTGCCGTTGCATAGACGTGGCGCGATCGCCCAATATGCCGTAGCCATACATCGAATACGGAGTGGTGACGTTCTGGGCAAAAGCTCCCGCAACCGCCGAGAGCGCCAAGAAGAACAAAAGTTTTATCTTCTTCATTATGTTGCTTGTTATCTGTTATAATTGCATTCGGCCAGACGTTGAGGCCGATAAGTTCTGAAACGTTATTATGTCATCTACCGGAGAGAGCGCCATCGGCATCCGGTGTATGCATGTTATGAAGGAACACGGAAAGAAGACCGAGTCCCACCAGATTTGGGTTATAAACAGGCTCCAGCCCCCTGTTGCACAAGAGGGGAAGAATGCCTTCGGCATCATTGCCCGACAACACGAGCCTCCGACAGCCATATTCACCGGCTGCACGCGCGTAGGCATCGGCAATCTCACTGACCATGCCTCCTACCACTCCGGCCCTAATAGCCGTGGCTGTGTCGAATCCAAATGCAGGAATCTCCCCGCCTGCATCCACAAGAGGAAGCCTGTCGGTGGCATCGTGCAAGGAAGAGAACCGCAAGGACATGCCCGGGGCTATGTTTCCACCCTCAAAACATCCCCCCGGCGTAAGGACGTCTAACGTGACCGCAGTGCCGGCATCAACGACAAGCGCCCCCTCACCGGGGAAAAGACGTGCCGCTCCCGCTGCCGCAGCCACACGGTCGCTGCCAAGGGTGGCGCGGGTGGCATAACGCACCCCGACGGGAAGAGGTGTGGAAGACGTGAGCACCAGCAATCTGCCGTCCAAAAGACGCCGTAAGGTTTCCAAAAATTTGGCATCCGTATGCCCGACACTGCAATATACGCATCCATCAATCTCCCCTAACTCCAAAAGCGGCAACAGCTCCTCGATTGAAGTTTCGGACATTCGCACCCCTCCTTCCATCGTGTCGCCGTTCCATAACACCGCCTTTGCCGAGGAATTTCCCTGGTCTATGGTAAGGACCCTAATTCCGGAATTGTCAACCATCACTTTCCTTTCTGCTCCTTTCTTGCACGCGAAGTAATCAGCCACGAACTTATTATCTGAATTAAAGCCCCGGCCAACGTGAACATAATGGTGTTCCTCATCACGGCAAGGACGCCGGCATACTGTCCCAGATGAGACTCCGAATAGAACCAGAACGCGGCCGCCATGACAAACGCCACCCCGGCCCAGAATTCCATTCTGCGCAGACGCCTCAGACGCATGGAGTCCTGAGGATCGTTGACATTCACCACACGGGCCACGATGAAAATCAATGCCCCGGCACTGTAAATCCATTTGAAAATCCTCAGCATATCCATATCCGAAGGATTTGTAAACGGGGCTACAAGAGCGGCACATATTAAAAGCAGCCCGAAAGTGGCGGTAGCTTCCACAAGCTTCCGGCGCTTCTCCAATGCATAGCCCGTTATATCAGATTTTCCAGCCATCTTACAATGTTATTAATACGTAAACCGGCAACACAACCGGATTTATTTCAACAGAAACACATCTTCCGTGGGTTTCTGCATGTGGAATTTTTCGCGGGCAAGACGCTCAAGGTCATCGGTGCCGTGGATGACAGATTCCCTTTGCCTCCTGTAATACGCCGCCGAATCGCGGCACTCGGCAATTTCCTCGGAAAGCTCGTTGATCTGCCGGTCATACTCCATATTCAACGAAATCGATGTGTCGTCGTTGAAAAGAAGAAGCATGACCATCAGCGACCCGATGACAAGAATCGGGAGGTGGGCACGTCGCCTTACCCAAAAATTTGCCTTTTTTACTGCCTTGCTCACAATTAGAAAATTTCAATGACCACAAAATTAGTTATAATCTACCATTAAAGCGCAAAAGTAAATGGTATTTTTTCAAAATTTAACTTCCACACCCCTAAAAACAAGCATTCAAAACCATCCATGGCATTTATTTCAGAAAGCCAAATGCTCCTCCCGGGATTATGAACCACTTAAAAACCGAGAAAAAAATAGAAAGCAAACGGCATGACAAACTTAAACAAAAAGGGTGAGTCCCCATGGAGCATTGTTAAAACAAATTAATAAATTAACAATTATTTTTAACATAAAACACCAATCCGTTTCTATTTTCCGCTTGTTATAATAACATAATTAACAAAACGGGTAACGAGGAACCAAGGTTCCAAAATTACCGACCACCACTAAAAACTATACAACGATGGCAGATTCAGGATCATTCAAACAAAGACTTCTCGGACTTCAGAGCAATCTTTTAAACTTCGCCTATCAATTAACCACAAGTCGCGAGACGGCACAGGATTTGGTGCAAGACACCACGTTAAAAGTTCTTGACAACGAATCCAAGTATGTAGATAACGTCAATTTTAAAGGCTGGGTATTCACGATAATGCGTAATATCTTTATCAACAACTATCGGCGACAAGTGAGAAGCGCGACAGTAATCGACACTACCGAAGACCTCTATCATCTAAACCTTTCCCAGGAATCCGGTTTTTCCACCCCGGAAGGAAGTTTCGCGGCAAAAGAGATTTCAAAGGCAATTAAAGAATTTTCCGATGAATACAGAATCCCGTTCTCAATGTATGTGGCAGGATACAAATACAGCGAAATAGCCGAAAAGATGCAACTTCCTTTAGGCACCGTGAAAAGCAGGATATTCTTTGCCAGAAAACGCCTGCAGGCTCTCCTTAAAGATTATAGATAAAGGTCGCCGCCATCGTTAATAATTCTGCAAACAAGTATATAGCCAAAATTCAAAACATGCGTGACTCCCGCAACGGAGCCACGCATTTATTTTATGTATCACATTTCAGATAGAAAGGGATGTCGATATTTGCCATTAGAATCCTTCAAGAAGGTCGGGGCGCAAACGACGTGTGCGTTCCAGACTCTGCTCGTGTCTCCATTCATCGATTTTAGCCTCGTGGCCTGAAAGCAAAATCTCAGGCACTTTCCATCCGTTATAGTCGGCGGGGCGCGTATAAATAGGCGGCGCGAGCAGGTTGTCTTGGAAAGAATCGGAAAGCGCCGATTGCTCGTCGCCTATCGCACCCGGAATCAGCCGCACCATGGCGTCGGTCATGACCAGGGCGGGGAGTTCCCCTCCGGTCAGCACGTAGTCGCCTACGGAAATCTCCATTGTGACGAGATGCTCGCGTATGCGGTAATCGATGCCTTTGTAATGGCCGCAAAGAATAATCACGTTCTCAAGCATGGAAAGCGAATTCGCCATTTTCTGATTGAAAGTCTTGCCGTCGGGCGACGTGAAAATCACTTCGTCGTAATCACGCTCCCGTTTCAGTACATTTATGCAGGCCTCCACCGGCTGCACTTTCATCACCATGCCGGCCTCTCCCCCGAAAGGATAGTCATCTACCTTGCGATGGCGGTCGGTGGTATAATCGCGCAGGTTATGGACAACGATTTCTGCAAGCCCCTTGTCTTGGGCACGTTTAAGAATCGAGCAACCCAACGGCGACTCGAACATCTCTGGAAGTACGGTCAGTATGTCAATACGCATAACAATAGACATGCCGGGAAAAAGGCGGTCGCGGCACGTCTATAAAACGTCCGCGACCGCCTGATATTACATTTCAACCTTAACG
>CABRKI010000132.1 GCA_902471455.1 uncultured Porphyromonadaceae bacterium
CGTTCGGGCGAAACCGAGGACGCTACCATCGCCGACCTCGCAGTTGCCATGAACGCCGGACAGATCAAGACCGGTTCTGCAAGCCGCTCTGACCGTATGGCCAAGTACAACCAGCTTCTCCGCATCGAGGAGGAACTCGGCGACCGCGCAGTTTACGGCTACAAGAAGATTGCAAGAAAATAATTAATTTTATTCATATTTGGAGCCCGGGTGCTTGAGCATCCGGGCTCTTTTTTCTGTGGGGGGATCTTGGGGGATTTCAGGTGGATGCCTTCGGGGGAGTGGCCTTTTTGCCGGTGATGGTGATATAAGCGGCGGCGAAGAGGCCGAGCGCTATGAGCATCATTGCCTGGAAACTCCACATCACGACCGAGAAGGCGGTGCCTTGCGTCGTAGTGAGGCCGAAGAGGGTGAGGGCGAACATCACGGCAAGATTCCACGGTCCGAGGCCGCCGTTGGAAGGAATAGCTATGGAGCAGGAACCGAAAACGAAGACCACAAGGCCCGGCAGGAAACCGTAGTCCATCCTCGTGTCGATAAGATGCCGGGTGAAGGGGAAAGCAAAGAAGCAGACGTAGGTTTCCAGAAAATAGCACGTCCAGATGCCGAGCGTGAGGATTATATACAGCCACCATTTCTTCATGGTGAATATCACCTTGAAGCCTGACCAGATACGCTCAAGGTTGTTGTCGAGTGTGCGGACCCATTTATATTCCTTCAGATAATGGCAGACCGCCCAGAAGGCGGCGATGAGTGCCCCGAATCCCAGCCAGAGCCACGGCGTCTTTGAAATCTCTTCCACTTTTTCACCGAATGAATATCGGGTGATGAAGTCTTCGATTTCGGGGTGTGCCACGATGAGCGCCAACGCCATCAGCAAAAGCACAACTACCAGGTCGGAGCCACGGTCGCCCACGTCTGTGCCGATTACTGTCGATAGAGGGGCTTTCTGGCGACGGCTCACAAATACGCACCGCCACGCCTCCCCGAGTTGCGGAAACAACAGATTGAGCGCGTATGCCCCCCAGATTGTGACCCATTCGCAAACTACGGGCATTCTCGCTATGCCTGCGGCACGTAGTTGCAACCCCCATCTTACGCCGCGAATCATGTGGGAAACCATGGTGAGCACCATCATCACCGCAATCCAGAAAAAGTCGCACCCCTCGCGGATGGTCTGCATCACGTCGTGGAAATCAACTTTCTTAAATAACCACAGGATAAGCCCTATCGATATTCCCAAAGGGATGACATAGCGTATGCCTGTGCCTATATATTTCCGTATGAGTTTCCCTCCCGATTCTTTGGCGGGCATATTGTTGGCGGGAAGGGGTGTGGAAGATGGTATGTTTGTCATAGTAGTGTTTTGTAACCGGGTTATTGAATTATAACAACCGGAGATTGCGTCGGGATTGATGGCAGGGGGCGTATTGTGGATTTGTGGACGTATAATTTGTGGATATGGAATAAAATGGCTAAATTCGCGAGGGAAAGTGAAATATAATATTTCCTCTGAATTTAGCTGAAAAATTCATACAATCTAACTCGACATAAGAAATGAGATTTCCTATTCTTACCCCCCAGGAAGCCGCCGAACTTTTTCATGACGGTGACAACGTAGGCCTTTCGGGATTCACCGCTCCCGGTGCCCCAAAAGTGATTCCCGGTGCTATCGCTGAAAAGGCGGAGCGTATGCATGCAGAGGGAAAACCATTTAAAATCAATATTTTCTCCGGCGCATCGACCAGCGACCGTTGCGACGGTGTGCTTGCCCGTGCCAACGCCATCGGCAAACGGACGCCTTATCAGAACCTCCCTGACCTCCGCAAGAGAATAAACGCGCACGATTGCCACTATTTCGACCTCCATCTCTCGGAGCTCGCCCAGAAATTCCGCTACGGTTTTTACGGCGACCTTGACATCGCCATCATCGAAGTGAGCGACATCCAGGACGATGGTACCTGCGTGGTGGGTATGGGCGTTGGCAACGTGCCTACCTATGCCAAGTATGCAAAAAAGATTATCCTTGAGCTTAACGAGAAGCTTCACCATGCACTCCGCGGGCTTCATGATATCTATCTTCCCCTGGACCCCCCATACCGCAGCGAGATACCTATCTTCCACCCGAACGACAGAATAGGTTCTCCGGTGCTCAAACTTGACCCTGCGAAAATCGTAGGTGTGGTGAAGAGCGATTCTTTCGACGGCGTGAAAGCTTTCACAACCCCCGATGAAACCACCAACCGTATCGGGGAGAATGTGTGCAGCTTCCTCATCGGCGAGATGCGGGCCGGCAGAATCCCTTCAACGTTCCTTCCCATCCAAAGCGGTGTGGGCAACGTGGCTAACGCCGTGCTTTACGGACTTGCCGACGCAAAGGAGATTCCTCCGTTTGCAATGTACACGGAGGTTATCCAGGATGCCGTGATCGACCTTATGATGAAGGGACGTTGCAAGTTCGGAAGCACGAGTTCGCTTACCGTTTCTAACGAAGTTGAGCAGGACGTAATAGACAATATAGAATTCTTCAAAGACAAGGTCGTGATCCGTCCGGTAGAGATTTCGAACAATCCGGAGGTGATACGCCGTCTCGGAGTGATTGCCATGAACACTGCCCTTGAAGCCGACATCTTCGGCAATGTCAACTCCACGCATGTGACAGGCACCAGAATGATGAACGGTATCGGCGGTTCAGGCGACTTCGCCCGCAACGCTTACGTTTCAATCTTCTCTTGCCCGTCAATCACGAAAGAAGGAAAGATTTCCAATATTGTTCCTATGGTTTCGCATCTTGACCATTCCGAGCACTCCGTTGACATCATCGTTACGGACCAGGGCGTAGCCGACCTACGCGGCAAGGACCCCATCCAGAGGGCAGAAGAGATTATCAAGAATTGCGCACATCCGATGTATCGTGAGCTTCTCATGGATTATCTTAAACTTGGCGGACCTTCCGGCGGCCAGACTCCGCATACGCTCCGCGCTTCGCTTGCATTCCACACGGAATTCCTCACGAGCGGCGATATGCGCAACGTTGATTTCGGCAAGTTTTAGTCGATTTAGTCATTAGTGGTTAGTCATTAGTCGTTAGTTATTAGTTGATAGTCTTTTAGTTGATAGTCTTTTAGCAATTCGTAGCTAATCGACAGGCATAAAAAAACTGAAACCGGATGGTTTCAGTTTTTTTATATCAATCTCTAATCATTTAATCTCTAATGACTAACGACTAAAGAACTAACGACTAAAGAACTAACGACTAAAGAACTAACGACTAATGACTAACGACTAAAAGACTAACGACTAATCTTTCTTCTTGCAGGGATGGAAGCGGCTCGACCCGTCGAAGCAGTGGGTGCAGAGTCGGCATTTGGGAAGTCCGATGCTTTCTACAAGTGTTTCTATCGGGTTGAATTTCAGGGAAGTCAGCCCGAAACGTTCGCGGATTTTTTCTACAAGGGTATTATATTCCGGAGAACCTGTTGTGGCATATTTGTCGAGGTTCTTGTTGGGGTCGCCTTCGAGTTCACCGATTATGCGGCGCGTCAGAAGCTCCATGTCGCTTTTTGAAGAGGTGAAGCCGATAAACGGGCAGCTATAAATAAGCGGTGGACAAGCTATGCGAATATGCACTTCTTTTGCGCCGAGGTCGTAAAGGTCTTGCACATTGTCGGTGAGCTGGGTACCCCTCACAATTGAATCGTCGCAAAGAAGGGCACGTTGGCCGTAAAGCATGGCACTGTTTGGCACCAGCTTCATCTTTGCTACAAGATTGCGCCTGGATTGTTCCGAAGGGGTGAAGCTTCTGGGCCATGTCGGGGTATATTTCGCAATGCAGCGACGGTAAGGCACACCCTTTCCTGCGGCATATCCGAGGGCCATGCCTACGCCGGAATCGGGGATGCCGGCGGCACAGTCCACTTCGTTTTCATCGGTCTTGCCCATTTCATATCCCGATTTGAAGCGCATGTCTTCCACGTTTGTCCCTTCATAGGAAGAGGTGGGGAAGCCATAATAGACCCAAAGGAAGGAGCAAATCTGCATGTCGTCGCCCGCAGGGGTGATTACCCTGACATCGTCGGGAGTGATTTCAACCACTTCACCGGGACCAAGGTCGCGGTAGTGTTCATATCCGAGGTTTGGGAATGCTGTAGATTCGGAAGAAGCGGCGAAACCTGTGCCGTCTTCTTTCTTACCGAGGATTATCGGCGTGCGTCCCAGCTGGTCGCGTGCGGCGATAATAGAATTTTCAGTCAGAATCAAAAGGGAACAAGAGCCTTCGATTCTTTCAAACATGTGGGCGATGCCTTCCGCAAAAGTTTTCCCTTTATTAATTAGAAGGGCCACAAGTTCCGTTTGATTCGTTTTTCCGGAACTCAGTTCTCCAAAGTGGGCGCCTTCCTCAAGCAATTCTTTCTCAAGACGGTCGATGTTGCATATTTTCGCTACGGTAACGATGGCAAATTTGCCAAGATGCGAATTGATAACAATAGGCTGCGGGTCGCTGTCGCTGATAACGCCGATTCCGACGTTGCCTTTGAACTTTGTGAGTTCATCCTCGAACTTAGTACGGAAATAAGTGTTTTCGATGCTGTGTATGCTCCGGCAGAAGCAGTTGTCGTCAGAATCGAAGGTTGCCATTCCGGCACGGCGTGTGCCCAAGTGGGAGTTGTAGTCAACCCCATAAAATAGTTCATTTCGGCAGGCATGCTTGGATGCTGCTCCGAAAAAACCTCCCATAGAAACAGTGTTTATAGTTTTAATTTATGTTGCAAAATTACAAAAAAACTGTTTCTTATCAAATATTAGACGGCATAAAAGAATCGCCCCTGTGTAAGGGAGCGATTCTTTTGTTCTTTTTGTAAGTGTGCCTGAGAATGGCATACATGGCTTTCAGCAAGTCCAGTATTCCGAACGTTGCTCAATCGATTCCTTGTTCTTGTTGTCTGACGACATGCTTCGTTCGTTTTCTTTGAGCGATGCTTGAGGAATGACTCTTTGAGAAAATGAAAAAGGAGACATAATGATATTAGATTAAATAAAACGTGATAGGTTGTTATATTCATATAACAACATTAATGGGTATTTTGTTTTATTTGTTTAGTAAAAAATGCCATTTTTTTTCAGAATTGTAAAAAATAAAAGAAACCTGCCTCCTTTCGGCAGGTTTCTTTCAGATGTAAAAACCGTTGTTGGCAGTGTGTGTGACAGGAATGCCGGCTTAATAATTCTGTGCGTTGATTTCGAAGAAGCTTTTCGGATGGTCGCAAACCGGGCAGATTTCAGGTGCCTTCTTACCGACTACGATGTGTCCGCAGTTGCGGCAAATCCAAATGCGGTCGTCATCGCGTGAGAACACAATTCCCTCTTCGATGTTTGCGAGGAGGCGGCGGTAGCGTTCCTCATGGTGACGCTCAATGGCTGCGACGGCACGGAATTTATATGCAATCTTTGTGAACCCCTCTTCTTCGGCCTCTTTCGCCATGCGTTCATACATGTTGGTCCATTCGAAGTTTTCGCCTTCTGCAGCTTCGCGGAGGTTGGTCATGGTGTCGGATATTTCACCACCGTTGAGAAGCTTAAACCAAAGCTTTGCATGCTCCTTTTCGTTGTTTGCGGTTTCTTCGAAGATGGCGGCAATCTGCTCATAGCCGTCTTTGCGTGCTTTTGAAGCGAAGTAGGTGTACTTGTTTCGAGCCTGTGATTCTCCGGCAAAAGCTTCCTGGAGATTCTTTTCGGTTTTTGTACCTTTCAATTCTTTCATTTTGGGTATCGTTTTAAAAAGTTGTTAATTTGATTGATTACATTGTTGGCATATCCCTTTGAAATAGACGTCCATACTGTCGATGCTAAATCCTGTGGCAGGAATTTTTTCAAGTCCTGCGGGAAGCTCCATATCGAAAATCCTGCCGCATTTACGGCAAATGAAATGGCTGTGGGGCGGCTGGGGAGCCAGGTCATAACGTTTGTTGCCGCTCTCAATTTCAAGCTCCCTGACCAGATTGGCCTCGACCAAGATGTGGAGCGAATTATAGACGGTGGTCTTCGACATCGAGGGATATTCGGTCACAAGGTCGGTAAATATTTCGTCGGCAGTAGGATGCTTTCTCTTGTTTGCGATATTGGCAAGGACGGCGATGCGTTGTACTGAAGGACGTATCCTCGCTTGATGCATCATTTCTGCCAATCGGGCGTTTGTGAAAGTGTCGGTTTGTCGCATAAGATATTTAACTATTTTGTAACGCTTACAAAGTTAGTAATTATTTCAACATTGACCAAATTTTTTGAAAAATTTTTTGAAGAATTTTTTATTTTTTTATCGGAGGGTATTATATTTACGGAATAATTAATCGATTTCCTAAAATCTAACTGACCGAATGGATAGA
Organism: uncultured Porphyromonadaceae bacterium; assembly: GCA_902471455.1. GTDB lineage: Bacteria > Bacteroidota > Bacteroidia > Bacteroidales > Muribaculaceae > Lepagella. Next base: position 6,384 of record CABRKI010000132.1, read on the forward strand.
AAAATCATAGAATGCGTGCCAAATTTCAGCGAAGGACGCGATAAAGAGAAAATAAAAGCAATCACGGATGCTATTTGTGCTGTAAAAGGGATAAGTCTGCTTGACGTTGACCCGGGGGAGGCCACAAACCGCACGGTGGTGACTTTCGTAGGCGCACCGGACGCTGTAGTAGAAGCGGCTTTCCAAGGGATAAAGAAAGCCGCAGAGGTGATAGACATGCGCGGACACCACGGTGCGCATCCCCGTATGGGCGCGACCGATGTCTGCCCGCTGATACCTGTTTCTGGAATCACTTTGGAGGAGTGTGCCGCACTTGCACGCAAATTGGCTGAAAGGGTTGCTACTGAACTTGGAGTCCCGACATATTGCTACGAGGCATCGGCATTCCGTCCGGAACGCAAGAACCTCGCCGTATGCCGTGCCGGCGAATATGAGGCGTTGCCAGAGAAGATGGGTTCCGAAGAAAAAGGACCTGATTTCGGCAATCGTCCGTTTGACGACAGCGTGGCTAAAACGGGAGCCACCACAATCGGTGCGCGCGATTTCCTTATAGCCGTGAACTATAACCTCAACACTACTTCCACACGCAGGGCAAACGCAATAGCCTTCGACGTGAGGGAAAAGGGGCGTCCGATGCGAGAGGGAGGTAAAGTGACGGGCAAACCGGTAAAGGATGCCGACGGCAACACCGTAATGATTCCGGGCACTCTGAAAGGCACTAAAGCCATAGGATGGTATATCGACGAATATGGAATAGCCCAGGTGTCGATGAACATTACCGACATTGCCGCCACACCGCTCCATGTGGCGTTTGACGAAGTGTGCCGTGCAGCCAACGAACGTGGCGTAAGGGTGACGGGTACGGAAATCGTGGGACTCGTGCCAAAGCGTACGCTCATCGACGCCGGCAAGTATTTCCTTCGCAAACAACACCGCTCCACCGGCATTCCCGACCGCGAGATAATTCGCATTGCAATAAAGTCGATGGGACTTGACGAACTCGGCGAGTTCGACCCTTCGCAGAAAGTGATAGAATATCTTATCGAAGACAAGACGGCTAAAAAACTCGTTGACCTTTCGGCTCGCGGTCTTGCCGAAGAGACGGCTTCGGAGTCGCCTGCCCCCGGCGGAGGATCCATTTCGGCATATATGGGAGCCCTTGCTGCTGCTTTAGGCACAATGGTGGCGAACTTGTCGGCCCATAAGGCAGCATACGATGACCGTTGGGATTATTTTTCCGACGTGGCGGAAAAAGGACAGGACCTTATGGAAAACCTGCTTCACTTCGTGGATGAAGATACGGAGGCGTTCAACAGAATCATGGCTGTGTTCGCTATGCCTAAAGGGACCCCGGCGGAGAAGACCGCACGTGCCGAGGCTCTGGAAGCGGCTACGCTTTATGCCACGGAAGTGCCTTTGCGGACGATGGAGACCGCCTTTAAGGTTTTCGAAGTGGTCCGCGACATGGCTGAAAACGGGAATCCAGCTTCGGTTACCGATGCCGGAGTCGGTGCTCTCGCGGCGAGGGCGGCAGTGAGAGGCGCTTTCCTGAACGTGAAGATCAATGCCGCAGGGCTCAAGGACCGCGAGAAAGCCGAGTCGCTTATAGCCAGAGGGGCGGAACTTGAAGCCGCCGCCGCCAAGGAGGAAGCGGAGATTCTCGACGTGGTGAATTCAAAAATCTGATTTAATACAATCGGGAAAATCATTTGATAAGGGTGTTGCAAAACCGGTAAAAAAGGTTTTGCAACACCCTTAATGTTGACGGATAATTTATGTGATGTCCGTTTAGATGAACAGGTTGAGGTTGGAATTGTCGGCGCGGTTCATATATGTGGCCACCCCTCCGATTGTGACGTTGTCAAGAAGTTCCTCTTTCGATACTCCCATCACATCCATCGACATCTGGCAAGCTATGAATTCCACTCCGTTGGCTATAGCCATGTCGCGGAGCGATTCAAGCGATTCGATATTCTTTTTCTTCATGATATGGCGCATCATTTTTGAGCCGGCTCCTGCCATGTTCATTTTCGAGAGTTTCAGTTTACGGGAATCTGATGGCAACATCATTCCGAACATCTTCCCGAAAATGTCTTTGCGGGTTGACGGTTTTTGTTCTTTTTTTATTGCGTTCAATCCCCAGAATGTGAAGAATATGGAAACTTTACCCCCGGTTGCGGCTGCGCCGTTGGCAAGCACGAAAGTGGCGAGGACCTTGTCGAGGTCGTCGCTGAAAAGGATGAACGATTTTCCGTTGCCCTTGGTGTCTGCCGGAATGGAGTTGGCCGGCGCAGCGACTTTTTCAATCATGATTCTGCTGATTCCTTTCGACGATTCATGTGATACGAACCTGTTGCCTGTTGATTCGCACCATGCCCGGGCGTCTCGGGCGAAACCGGGGTCGGTGGCTTCCACCAGAATCCTGGATTTGTCGGGAGCGTTTTCAATGGCTTCTTTCAGTTTCATTATCGGTCCGGGACAAGAAAGACCGCAGGCGTCGATTCTGACGGCTATATCTTTTCCGGTTTCTTTTTTGGGGTCGTTGCCGCTTAAACTTTCCATGGGCACGGAGGGCTTTTATGGGGCACAAAACGAAGCGTTTGATGTTGAGGTCGGTCGTATTTGACGAAACC
>CABRKI010000133.1 GCA_902471455.1 uncultured Porphyromonadaceae bacterium
CGGCGGCGCGTAAGGCTAAAGGTAAAGACGAATGGTATGTGGGAGGCATTTCCGGTTATGAGGGAAGGAAGACCAATCTGAAGCTCGACTTCCTCGACCCGGGACGTAATTACGAAGCCACCATCTATGCCGATGCTCCTGACGCGCATTACCTCACCAATCCGCAGGCATACCGAATCACCAAAAAGAAGGTAAATTCCAAGACAGCCCTCAAGATGGCGATGGCACCCGGAGGAGGTTTCGCGATTTCCATAAAGCCTGTGAACTAACCTGACTATAATTGTTGCTTATGAAATTTATATTATCGGTGGCGGTCGCTCCGATGACCGTTTTAATGTTATGTGGATTCAACAGTCCCGGTAAGTCTGCCGGTGCTCTTACGCAATCCTTGAACGATAGCCTGTGGCAGAAATCGGTATGGATTTCTGCTCCCGATGCGGAGGTGGTGGAGGAACGCATAGAAGGAAGTAACGAACGTGCGGCCGATGGTGCAAGCTGGTTTCTTTCGGATGTCAAGAACCGTAAGAAAGTGGCGAGCGTCAAATGGATGACCGCCGGACTCGGAGTCTATCATATTTTTGTGAACGGCACTCATATAGGCGCGGAAGCCCTTAAACCGGGGTTCACACATTGGCAGAAAACCAAGCGTTCGTTCACGTATAGTCTTGATGACGTGTTTATAAAAGATGCAGGGGCTGTCAACCACATTTCCGCACAGGTTACGCCGGGGTGGTGGGCCGACAAGATTATTTCCCCCGGGGGAGCTGTCGGCATGAGAGGTAGAAAGCCTGCATTCCGAGGAGTGCTTGAACTTGTATATGACGACGGTACAAAAGAATATATCTGCACCGACACCATCTCATGGAGAGCCGGAGTGGGAGGCCCTGTGAAACACGCGGCGATTTTCGATGGGGAAGATTACGATGCCCGGGTTTCCATGCCAGGAGATATGTCGTCTTTTAATAAACCGGAAATCAATACTGAATTTCAGGGTGAAATCCTACCTTCGGAAGGGGGAGAGGTGTATTATCGCCAAGACCTCTCGATGAAGCCTAAGGAGGCTTATGTATGGAAGGGTGTCGCCGGTGCGGATTCATTGCATCATGGCACGGTCAAGGTTTTGCGCCGCTATGCACGGGGACAGAAGATGAAACTCCGGAAAGGGGAGACTCTTGTGGTGGATTTCGGCCAGAACGCAGCAGCCGTCCCTATGTTCGGCTTCAAAGGAGCTCGGGGCGTAACCCTTGAGTGCCGTCCTTCGGAGATACTGAACGATGGAAACGGTGCTTTCTCCCGGGGAATGGACGGCCCCGAGGGGAGCATACATAGGGATAATCTGCGCGAACGTCAGCTCGGAATCCGCATGAGATATACATTCGCCGATTCAAAGCCTGTGCGCTATATGCCGGAATGCACATTCTTCGGTTACCGCTATGTGTCGGTTACGGCCGACGGCAATGTGGAGATTAATTCTCTTGAATCGGTGCCGGTGTCGTCTGTGGCGCAGAGTCATGAAACCGGCAAGATAGTGACGGGGCATGAGATGGTGAACCGACTTATCTCCAATTCTTATTGGGGAATGCTGTCGAATTATCTGTCGGTACCCACCGACTGTCCGCAGCGCGACGAACGCCTCGGATGGATGGCCGACACGCAGGTGTTTGCCGAAACCGGGACATTTTTTGCCAATACTTCGCGCTTCTTCCATAAATGGCTCCGCGACGTGCGCGACACCCAGCTCCCCAGCGGCGCCTACACCGGAGTCGCTCCCGAGGCTCAGTACGGAAGCGACGAGGTGATGCGTCTCGGATGGTCTGATGCCGGAATAATTGTTCCGTGGGTCGTATGGAAGCAGTTTGACGACAAAAGCATAGTTGATGAACATTGGGATTCGATGGAGAGATATATGGACCATGTGTCGGCTCATGATTATGACCATTGCCGTCTGGCTCCTGAGAATGCCAATTATGAATGGGGCGACTGGCTTAGCTACGAACCTTTGGAGAGCTTCAGCCTCAAGCATACCGGCATCGACTCCAACGGCGGAAGATATGTGCTTCCCGAGGCTATAAACTATTGGAATTATCTGTGCGCGTGTTATTGGGTGATGGATTCCGGCATGATGGCCGACATGGCGCGTGCCACGGGACGCGATGCGGAGAAATATGAAGAGATGGAACGCCGGGCACGACGCCGCATCGCCGACAATTTCATTGATGAATGCGGACGCTTCACGACCCCGGTGCTCAACACCATGCAGACCCCGGCCCTCTTCGCCCTGCACAACGGGCTTGTGGAAGGGAAAGCAAGGGACAACATGATTGAACGTTTGCGTAAAAACTTCGCCGAACATGGCAATACGCTGCAGACAGGTTTCCTCGGCACGTCAATACTTATGTCAACCCTCTCTGACAACGGGATGGCCGACATCGCATACGAGTTGCTTCTCCAGCACAATCATCCCAGCTGGTTCTATTCCATCGACAACGGGGCTACCACCATGTGGGAGCGTTGGAATTCATATACCAAAGAGCATGGCATGGGCCCGCAGGCCATGAACAGTTTCAACCATTACGCATACGGGGCCGTGTGCGGATGGATTTGGAAAACCATGGCCGGAATCTGCGCCGACACGGATAAGCCCGGATTCCGCAACATTGTGATGAAGCCGGTGCCTGACCGTCGCATCGGGTTCGTCGAGGCCGAATACCCTACGCCACACGGTATGGTTAAGAGTGCCTGGAAATATGACGGCGACCTTTGGAAATGGGATTTCACGGTGCCGGAGGGATGTACGGCCGATGTGTCGCTTCCGGGTTCCTCCTCGTCCGTGCCATACGATGCCGGCACCTATCATGTGGAGCTGAAACTTCCTTAACCTTTGACATTAATTCTTTATGAAACAGTTTATCATTATCTTCATAGCTTCGTTATATATCGCCGTTGATGCAATGGCATGGAATCCGGCGGGCGACTGTATGCTCACCCAATGGGGCGAGAGCCTTAATCCCGCCAACGTGCATCCGGAGTACCCTCGTCCGCAGATGAAGCGCAGCGAGTGGCTCAACCTTAACGGCTTGTGGCAATATGCCATCACTCCAAAGAATGCGGCGCAGCCGAAGTCGTACGACGGGGAGATTCTGGTTCCATTCGCTCCGCAGTCGGCCCTTTCGGGGGAGGGACGCGATGTTACCGCAAACGACGAAATCTGGTACCGCCGCACGTTCCGTGTCCCGTCGGGATGGAAAGGGAAAAGGGTCATGCTCAATTTCGGTGCCGTCGATTGGAAGGCGGAGGTATGGGTCAACGGCGTGAAAGTAGGCTCACATACGGGTGGTTACACACCATTCTCGTTCGATGTGACGCCGGCCCTTGTATCCGGGGAGAACACTGTCACTGTGAAGGTGTGGGACCCGGGGCAGACGGTGAAGCATCCCATAGGGAAACAGCACGATGTGGCCGAGATGATATGGTACACGAATCAGAGCGGTATATGGCAGACCGTATGGCTGGAACCGGTGTCGGCAACTCATATAACGAGACTCAAACTGACTCCGGATATCGACCGGAAACTCCTTTCGGTGGAGGCCATCATCTCCGCTGCCCCCGACGCATTGGTAGAGGCGACGCTCATTGCCGGGGACGGACGTAAGGTGTCGGCGAAAGGTTATGCCAACATGCCGTTTGAGTTGCCGATGCCGGAGGGGACGGTGCTTTGGTCGCCAGATACTCCGAAACTCTATCCACTTGAGGTGAAGTTATTGTCGAACGGAAAGGTGGTAGATAAAGTGGATTCATATACGGCGTTCCGCAAGTTCTCCATTGCGAAGTGCGACAACGGGAACGTGCGCCTGATGCTCAATGACAGGCCGCTGTTCCATTTCGGCCCGTTGGATCAGGGATGGTGGCCTGACGGGTTATACACGGCCCCGTCCGACGAAGCGCTCCGCTATGATCTTGAAAAAACTAAGGACTGGGGGTTCAACATGGTGCGGAAGCATATCAAAGTAGAACCTGCCACATGGTATGCGCATTGCGATAGCCTCGGGTTGATTGTCTGGCAGGATATGCCGAGCATCGACGGTTTCCCTCCCGCCGGAGTGTGGGATATGCCGCGCTATAAAATCGGGCCGGAGATGGAATATTCCAAGTGGGAGAAGGATAATTATTATAAGGAATGGGCCGAGATAATAGATTTTGTGTATAATTCACCTTCGGTTGGCGTTTATGTCCCTTTCAATGAGGCATGGGGACAGTTCGACACAGTAAAGACCGCCGAATGGACAAAGGCTTATGACCCTACGAGGCTTGTAAACCCTGCGAGCGGCGGCAACAATTTCCCTGCCGGTGACATCCTTGACTGGCACCATTATCCGGACCCGGTGATGTTCGCCCGCGACCCTGACCGTGCCAATGTAGTGGGAGAGTACGGGGGACTGGGTCTCGTTGTGCCGGGTCACCGGTGGAACAACGGCGAGGTATTCCAATATGCCGGTTTCCCCGACAGCGATGCGCTCTGCGATGAGTATGAGGTGCAAGCGGAGAATCTGTTGCGGCTTGTGCCCCAGGGAATCGGCGCAGGGGTTTATACGCAGACCACCGATGTGGAGAACGAAATCAACGGTCTGATGACTTATGACCGTAAAGTGGTGAAAATCGACGAGCCGAGAATCCGCCGCATCAACCGCCGCATCGCCTCCTGCCTCTCTTCCGCTTCCGGGAAAGGGAGCGTGCATGATTTCATCATGCGGACGATGCCCGCGTCCGTGCGTGTGTCGGAGTGTGACACTCTCGGACATTTTGCATTGCCACGCCCCTATAGCGTGCCATGCGTGCAAGGGATATTCCAGGACCTTTTTTATTGGGACACTTATTTTACGAACGCCGGGCTGATTGCCGACGACAACCTTGAGCAGGCGCGCAACAATATAGAGTGCATAGCCGCTATGATTGAACGGTTGGGGTTCATGCCTAACGCAAGCCGCATTGACATGGCGCAGCGTTCCCAACCTCCCTATTTCGCTCCGATGGTCGATGACTATTTCAGGGCTACGGGCGACACCGTTTTCTTAAGGAAGATGATGCCGGTCATAGAGCGTGAGTACGGATTCTGGATGACGCAGCGAATAGCGCCTGACGGCCTTAACCGTTACGGGCATAACGCCGACAAGGCATATCTACTTTCATTCTTCCGCGATGTTTCACCGAGGATAGGGGTGAATCCCTCGGGACCCTATTCCGAGGCCGAAAGACTTGCGATGGGCGGACATCTGCTTGCGGAAGCCGAATCGGGATGGGATTTCAATCCCCGTTTCGAGCGTCGTTGCATGGACTACAATCCGGTTGACCTGAATTCCCTTCTCTATCTCTATGAGGTGCTGATGAGGGAATATACCGCTATGGATGGAAAGACAGAGGAAGCGATGGAGTGGAAGGAACGTTCCGATAGACGTAAGGGGCTTATGAACAGACTCATGCGTGACGACAACGGGATGATGCGCGACTATGATTATGTGAACCGCCATCTCTCGCCGATATTCAGTGCGGCATCTTTCATGCCACTGTGGGTTGGGTTGGCCGATGATTCACAGGCTAAGGCCATGGCCGCAAACCTTGGAAGACTGGAGGCGCCTAACGGTCTGTATCCGTGTGAGCCGGGACCGAGGGAAGTGGCGTGCCAATGGGATTTCCCTAACGGCTGGAGCGCGTGTGCGCTCACTGCCGTGGAAGGTCTCGACCGGTATGGGTATGAAGCCGAAGCCGACAGGCTTGCGGAGAAATATCTGCGGTCTATAGAGAAAATCTATGCGGAGACAGGTCAGCTTTGGGAAAAATATAATGCCGAAGAAGGTTCCGTCAACGTTACCGACGAGTATGAAATGCCCGGCGATTTCATGGGGTGGACCGCCGGCGTGTATTCAGCCCTTCTGTCACGTAAAAAATAGATTTGCATTATTCGGGGGGAATATCTATTTTTGTGGAGGATAACAGTCTCCTAAAAATAATAGATATGGACGTTAACATGATAGTGGCGGCGGGCGACGACGGGGCCATCGGGCGTAAAGGCGACCTTATATGGCATATCTCTTCCGACTTGCGCCGTTTCAAGGGCCTGACTATGGGCCACCCCGTGATTATGGGGCGCAAGACCTGGGAATCGTTGCCTAAGAAGCCGCTGCCGGGACGGCTCAACATAGTGGTGACACGTAATGCCGGCTATGTGGCGGAGGGGGCTGCGGTTGCCGCATCTCCTGAAGAGGCTTTGCGGTTGGCAAAAGAATGGGATTCTCCCGACCGGAAGGCGACTGACCCTTTCATCATGGGCGGTGCGCAGATTTATAATGAGTTCATGCCGCTGGTCAACCGCATTTACCTCACTGCGGTGCATTCGTCATGCCCTGATGCCGACGCACGCCTCCCGAAAGTTTGGGAAGGCAGCGAATGGGAAATAGAGGATGCCATGCAGACGGAACGCACTCCCGAAGGGGTGGAATATGATTACGTCACATACCGGAAAAAGTGAAGATTGTCATTGTCAATAAAAGCGATTCCACCGGCGGGGCGGCGGTTGTGAGCCGCCGGCTTATGGAGGCGTTGCGTGAAGAAGGCGCCGACGCGAGGATGCTTGTGGTGGAGAAACTGACCGATTCTCCATACGTTGAGACGGTTGCCCCGAAGTGTAAGGCGATGGTGCCCTTTCTTTTGGAGCGACTGAAGATTTTTATCCATCTGCGTTTTTCGCGCAAAAATCTTTTCAAGGTCGATACAGCTTCCGACGGTTTGCCCATTTGGCGGCATCCTCTCGTAAAAGATGCCGATGCCATATTGCTCAACTGGGTGAACCAAGGTATGCTGTCGCTCAAAGGTGTAAGGGAAATCCTTAAACTGGGCAAGCCTGTGGTGTGGACGATGCACGACATGTGGTGTATGACGGGTGTGTGCCACCATGCAGGGTTGTGCCGAGGGTTTGAGGATAAGACCGCCCTTTGCCGGGAATGCCCTTTGCTGCCGCATGGCGACAGCCTTGCCCGCGAGGTGGCATCGCGTAAGATTGCCACCTATGGATTGGCACAAAGAATTAAATTTGTGGCGGTGAGCCGATGGCTTGCTGAAAAGGGGAGGGGAAGCGTGCTTCTCGGAGAGCAAGACGTGAGCGTCATCCCTAATGCCTTTATTATAAATGGGGAATCCCGATATCGGGTTGCAAAACATAACGGGGAGAAGGTGACGCTTCTTTTCGGGGCGGCACGCCTGGACGACCCCATAAAAGGGCTTCCCGTGCTCGTAGAGGCTACCCGGAGGCTGCGGATGGAAAATCCGGAACTTGCCGACAGACTTGAACTCGTGACCTACGGCGGTGTCAAGAATGCGGAAGCTTTGACGGGATTCGGCATACGCCATCGCCATTTAGGTGTGATAAAAGGGGAGGATGCGATAAGGGAAACTTATGAAAACGCCGATATCCTTGTGTCGGCATCAAGCTACGAGACGCTTCCGGGCACTCTTGTGGAAGCGCAGGCATACGGATGCATACCCGTAAGTTTCGACCGAGGTGGCCAACGCGACATCGTTGACCACAAATCGACCGGATACATTGCCCATTATCCTGAAGAATGCGAGTCGGTGGAAGGCGATGCCGTTTCCGAAGCGGCAAGCCGTCTTGCCGAAGGGATACGGTGGGCGGTGGCCATGACAGAGAACCCTGCGGAATATGCGGATATTATAAAGAATATGCGTAAGAACGTGGAGACGCGCTTCTCGCCGCAGGCTGTGGCGCGTAGTTATCTGTCGCTGATTGGCTGCCGATTCGGTTGAGCGGTTTGAAAATATTATGTATATTTGCAGTCGGAACGGAAAGTCCGCTTTATAAACACTACCTCTTATGCCACGCGACCTGATAAGCCGATACGTATGGATTGTGGATACGCTCACGCGCTATGAGCGTCTTACCCGCAAGCAGCTCAACCGTCTTTGGATGCGCTCACCGCTTTCCAACGGCGAGCCTCTTCCCGAGCGGACATTCTATCATTATCGCCGGGCCATAGAGGAGAATTTCCACATTGACATAGCCTGCGACAGCCAGGGGCGTTATTACATTGACCGCGACAACTCGCGCCAGAGCCGTGCTTTCACCAACTGGATGCTCGATTCATACGCCGTGAGCAACGCCATAAAAGGCAGCGACGCACCTATGGACCGCGTGGAGATTGAAGATGTGCCTTCCGCGAGGGAATTCCTGCCTGTAGTGCTCGACGCCATACGCAACAGCCACAAGATAGAGTTCACCTATGCCGGTTTCAACCGCTCGCGTGCGGAACGGGGAATACGTTATGAACCCTATTTCCTGAAGCGTTACAAACAACGGTGGTACATGATCGGGCTTAAAGAGAAAGGGGGCGACATAAGGACGTATGCACTTGACCGCGTAAAAGAGGTGAAGACTCTCGACGAGCCTTTCGTTAAGCCGGCGGACCTGGAGCTCAACGACCTTTTCGGCAATATTGTGGGGGTTACATCATCGAAAGCCGATGTGAAGACGGTCAGACTGCAGGCCACCCCGACGCAGGCCAAATATTTCAGGGCGCTTCCGCTCCATCCTTCGCAAGAGGAGGCCCTGCACGACGATTACTCCGTGTTTACCTACCGGTTGAAGCTCAATTACGAGCTGGCCCATGAGATTCTCAGTCTGGGCGACGCAGTGAAGGTGCTTGAGCCCCCGGAACTGAAAGCAATGGTGGTGATGCAGCTGAAGTCGGCGTTGCAGCAATATGAAGGAGGGGATATGAAAAAAGATTTTATTTGATGACAGAATGCAGAATAAAGGAAACATACGCGACGAGGAACTGCTCAGGCGCCATTCGATAGCGGCGGAGATCGGAAGAGCG
>CABRKI010000134.1 GCA_902471455.1 uncultured Porphyromonadaceae bacterium
CCATTATGCTGCCCCTCGACTTGCATGTGTTAAGCCTGCCGCTAGCGTTCATCCTGAGCCAGGATCAAACTCTCCGCTGTTAGTATATCATAGTTTCCTATTTTTCTACTCGGTTGCGGTGTCCTTGCGGACTCCGCCTTGTTTGTCTTAGACTTAGGGTCGCCTTGGTTGCCTGGTTCGACTTTCGATTGACGGAGACTTCGTTTGTGTTCCGTGTCTCCTTGTCTCTGTCTGTATGGCCCGGACGATGTCTCCATCCGTCCGGTTGTCCTGTGGCATCGTTGTCAATGTTCTCTCTTCGCTCCCGGTCCGTGACCCGTGGGTTCGTTTCCCGTTTGCGGTTGCAAAATTACAACCCTTTTTCCCGCTCCGCAAATTTTTTATGCTAAAAAACATGTTTTTCCAAAATCCAACCCCGCAAAGCGTTGTCAACCACCGCTATCAACAAATGTTAAAATATATTTCGTTATGTTAACTGTCAGAACAATATCCCGTTTTCAGGTGTTATTCCGACATTTTATTTTCTCAAAAAACATTCCCCTCCCCTATTTTTTGAAATATTTAGATGTCAATTCACCCCATTTATCCAAATCCTTTCAACAAAAAAGTCCAAGACATCCTTATCAAACATACCGGATGTCTCGGACAAAAATAAATTTTGATGATAAATTTCCTCTTCTTATAAATAAGCAGGATTGTGTTACTATAAATAAGCCGGATTGTTCGGATTAAATTTAAGAGTGCTATCTAAAAAATTTAAGAGTTCATTCTTTAAAATTGGAAATAGATGAAGGGAGCCACTTCTTCCGACATAAATTCTATCACCAATTGTACGGCCACAAGAAACACCACAAGTTTAAGAACCCAATTCATCTTGACAAACAACAGCTGCACCTTATCTGCCCAAGACTGGGGAACAAAATGGAAAACAATGAGAGCAATCATCATTATACACCATTCGGGACGTGCTGCAAAGAATTGCGGAATCTGTCCCCAATCGAAATCAATAAAGATATTTCTTATAATAAGTAAAGAACTCTCAAAATCGGCAGCCCTGAAGAACACCCATAACAACGAAACATAGACAAAGGTAAGCAACCATCCGACAAACGATGTAAGAAAATTGTCTGGCACCTTCGAAAGCCACGGTTTGCACGCCTTATGCACGGCAAGTCCAACACCATGCATTGCACCCCAGAAAATGAATTTCCAAGCCGCCCCATGCCATAGGCCGCCTATCAGCATAGTCAGAAAATTGTTGACATAGGTCCGGAAAGTGCCCTTACGGTTTCCCCCAAGCGGAATATAGACATAATCACGCAGCCATGACGAGAGCGAAATATGCCACCGCCGCCAAAACTCCGTAAGGTTGCGGCTCTGATAGGGGGAATCAAAATTAAGACCGAGCTTGAAACCCATTATAAGCGCGATACCGATGGCCATATCGGAATAGCCCGAGAAATCGCAATATATCTGCATCGTATATCCCAGCACCCCCATCAATGTCTGCACCCCTGTATATAACGATGGGTCATTGAAAATCAAATCATTGTATTGGGCAATATAATCGGCTATCAACGCCTTCTTCACTATGCCCACTATTACGAGCCAAAGTCCACCCCAGATGTTATCCCGCGACGCCGGCTCGTTACGCTCAAGTTGCGGAAGGAAATAATCGGCCCTGACAATAGGTCCGGCCACAAGAGCCGGAAAAAAGGAGAGGAAAAAAAGATAGTCCAACCAACTTGCAGTAGGCCTTATCCTCCCTTTATAGACATCTACCACATAGCTGATCGACTGGAACGTATAGAAAGAAATCCCTACCGGCAAAATTACGTCGAGCGGCTGAAAATTGCCCTCTACCATAAGGTTCCAGTTCCAGAGGAAAAAATTGGCATATTTGAAATATCCTAATATGGAGAGGGAAATTCCGATGGAAATCCACATCACCGTTAGCCTGAGCCACCGGCGTGAAAGACAGGAAATGACGTGGGAAAGTGTCCAGTCAATCATCGACGTGGCTATCAACATTATGAAGAACAGCCCACTCGACTTATAATAGAAATATAGGGAAAAACAAACCACGAAGAGCACCATCTTCCAACGGCTCCCTTTCAATAAAGCATAAACGGGAAGGAAAACCATGAAGAGAATCCAAAAAAGCCCGCTTGAAAACAACATCGGGGCGTCCGGATTATATGCAAACATCCCGGCTACATTTCCCAGCGCAGTCTGAAAAGCCGAAAACACATCTGACACAGCCATCTGCAAAATATTTAACCTAAAAAATGCTACTTATTCAATGCTTTAAGAAAAACCACGTTGGTATGCACCTTTCCAATGCTGTCTGAAGGCACATCGGCAAGTATAGGATGCCTCGACTTCGGCATCCACCTCATGATGCTGTCGATCCATAGTGCGGAGGAAGACCTTGTGGGATGTATCTTATCGGCCTTACGCTTGAATTCCATCCCCTGGGAACGGAAAAAAGAACCGGGGGCACATGAAGCCTGGAGCATATCGTTGATACCGGTGTCTTCATTCCAGTTCGGAGGTCCGATCCATACGTAGGGGATGTCGCCTATCACGGAAAGTATTTTTTTAACGTATGGTAAGCGCGTTTCAGGCTTCTTGAAATAGACTTCATTACTTCCCAAGGATATGAAAATATAGTCGGCACCATATTCTTTTATATAGTGTGTGAGCGTGTCGCTCTCCGCCCATATCTTAGTGTTGCTCGAATCCCAGTTGACGGCATGAAGTGTATGGCCGTTCTGTTTTGCATATTTGGCAAGGCGTATGGCAAGGTTAAACGTCATTGAGTCGCCAAAAAGCAGTATTGACTTCGGCACAGAATCCACTTCTACAGGTTTCGTTTCAGCCACCACCTCTGCAATAGAATCCGCCACAGCCGAAATTGAATCGACCAATGATTCTTGCGGGGGGAACAATACGTCTGCCATCGGAGCCTTTCTGACCGTCCAGTTCCCTACGACTATATCGTCGGAAAAAGCAACCGTAGTGACGATGGCCAATGCCAAAGCAAGCAGTAGCCATAAGCCGGTATAGTTCGATTTCATTTCTATTTCTCCAAAGAATATATCTTATAAAAGAAAACATCCAAGCCATAGGACTTCTGCCGGGAACAATTCTTATTTTTCACCCTCCACGTTACCGGACGACCGCCCGACGGGAGGCTGCCACGGCATAGCCTCTATTTTAATACAAAATTACTCCATTCCTAAATAGTGAGCAAATAAAATGCACTGATTTTTCACAAAAACGATTGACACTTTATTATCCATCTGTTGACGTAATCCGACATAACGACTCCCGAGAAAGATAAACGTTTGTAAAATACATCTTATATATGTTACCTTTGCGCAGGAAAGCGGAAACACCGATCTTCTATTTTCCAAACAAACCATATCATAAAACCAACCATCAATGAATAAACGAACCGCTTATGCCATAGCGTCTATAATGCTGGCATCCTTATCTCAATCGTGCGCCACATCTTCGAAAAAGAATGCAGACTCCATTCCGGAAGATTCCGCCGTAACCGCTACGGTGTCGCCCCTTAAAGTAGAAGGCACCGCGCTTCTTTACGAGAACGGAGACACCGCCGTGCTCACCGGGCCTTCGCTCGGATGGCATTCCAACTGGCAACGCTTTTACAATGAAGGCACAGTAAAGGCATTGAAAGAGAAATGGGGTGCCAACATTACTCGCGCCGCCATAGGGGCCCATGAAAGCGGCGATATAACCGGCACATTCGACGCCGACTCCGCAAAAGCCATCGCACTAGCTTCTAAAGTAATCGATGCTGCCATTGACAACGATATGTATATTATCTGCGACTGGCATTCACACGACAACACCATTGAAAATGCCAAAAGCTTCTTCACAGCCATAACCGAAAAATATGGCGACTCCCCCAACATAATTTATGAAATATGGAACGAGCCGCTTGACATTCCCTGGCAGGAAATAAAGGACTATGCAACCACTATCGTCCCTCTCATCAGGGAAAAAGCCCCAAACTCAGTCATAATTGTCGGCACCCCCAAATGGGACCAGGACGTTGACGTGGCGGCCGAATCGCCTCTCGACTTCAAGAACATCCTGTATTCGCTACACTATTACGCCGGCACCCATAAGGAATGGAACCGGAATAAAGCCGAAAAAGCCATCGAAGCGGGGTTGCCTCTAATTATTTCGGAATGCGGCTCGATGGACCACACCGGCGACGGCCCAATCGATTACGAGTCTTGGCAGGAATGGGTGGATTTTGCCGACCGCAATAAACTCTCAATGCTTATGTGGGACATTGCCGACAAGAACGAAACATGCTCCATGCTTTCCCCCTCCGCCCCCGACAACGGAATGGAATGGAAAGACACCGACCTTAAAGAATGGGCGAAACTCGCCAAGAAAACCACACGAGAACGAAACTCAAAACATTGATCAAAAGCCATAAAATAACAAAAGAGAGGGGCGCTTCCACTACGCCCCTCTCACGATTCCACTATAAACTATATCTAACTAAACTTAAACCGTACTCAATTTTTCTCACGAAACCTTGAATACTTATCCATATTGCTTCATTGCTTTTTGTATTAGTAAAACGGTTGCATTATTCAAATGTTGAATCCTTTATGCACGTTTAAATTTATTCAACACCCGTTAACATTATCAGCGGGTTAACTCATATTTTACTAATTATTTTAATACTTTATCCCCTATTTTCCGTTACTTATGTAGCAGGGTATAAAAAACCGGCAGAATTATCAAGAGAGGGAGTTGCAAAACCTCACCGACATGCCACGGCATCATTATAGGTTTTGTCAACGGTCTCAAAATTATATTTTGATTACCAATAAAATCTATGAGACTCGACGGCAGAAGATTCAGCAACAACGTTGAAGACAGAAGAGGAATGAAAACCGGCACAAAAATCGCCGGCATCGGAGGAATTGGCGGACTTATCGTGGCCGCGTTGTTTGTGTGGCTGTCAGGAGGCAACCCTCTCAGCGTAATCACACAAGGCAGCCCACTTTCTACTTCAAACGAAATCCAAAGCGACTATAAACCCACGGCCCAAGAAGAAGAATATGCCAATTTCGCCAAACAAATTCTTGCGGGCACCGAAGACGTATGGACCGAAGAATTCAAGAAACTCGGACTCACTTACCGGGCACCTAAAATGGTGCTTTACACCGGTTCGGTGCAATCGGCATGCGGCTCCGCGACGTCAGCCGTCGGTCCATTCTATTGTTCCGGCGACGAAACCCTTTATATAGACCTTTCCTTCTTCGACCAGATGGAAAAACAAATGAAAGCAGGCGGAGATTTCGCTTTCGCATACGTAATAGCACACGAAGTGGGACACCACGTGCAGCATCTTCTCGGCACTCTCTCTGAAGCACACAACCAGATGGCGAGGGTGCCCGAAGCGCAGGCAAACCAAATCAGCGTACGCACCGAACTGCAAGCCGACTTCTATGCCGGAGTCTGGGCATATCACGACAACCGGTTGTTCGGTTCCCTTGAGCCCGGCGACATAGAAGAAGGATTAAACGCCGCCTCTAAAATCGGCGATGACTATCTCCAAAAACAAGCACAAGGTTATGCCGTGCCTGAAACTTTCAACCACGGACGCTCTGACCAAAGGGTAAAATGGCTTGAAAAGGGTGCCACCACCGGAAATATAAAATATGGCGACACTTTCACACCATCTTATTCCAATCTTTAATGCATCATAATTCCCTTTATCTGAACTGCATAGTGGAGGCATTATATTCAAAACCCGCCTCAGAAAGCTTATTAACAAGCTGCTTCTCATCAATATCCAACGAAAGGCAGGCATCGGAAAGAGATTCGTAACCGCCATCGCGCAATTTCATATTAATCATACTCACGAGGATATTGGGGTCGGAAGGAAGTGTCATAATCTGAATATTTTGATTATCTTTGTGGAAATTTATGTTTTGAAACCCTATTATGAGTAAACGGATAATACTCTTCCTTTGTTGCATTGTTTTCGGATTGGCCGGGACAATGGCATGCACATCTGCCATAATCGGCGCGGACGCCAACCCTTACGGACGCCCACTCTTGTGGAAAAACCGCGACACGAGCACCATCGACAATAAAGTGGAATACGTAAAAGGGAAGGGAGGTGAACTTTCTTACGTGGGGCTTTTCAATGCCGACGACAAAAAACTTGAGCAGGCGTGGATGGGAATGAACGAAGCCGGCTTCGCCGTAATGAACACCGCATCGTATAACATCAAAGACGACAACGTGCCTGCCAAAGACATGGATAAAGAAGGTTATCTGATGGCCATAGCCCTTAAAAATTGTAAAACCGTTGACGACTTCGCGGCGTTGCTTGAGAAACTGCCGAGACCAATGGGGGTGGAAGCAAATTTCGGAGTGATCGATGCCTACGGCAACGGAGCGTTTTTCGAAACCAACAACCATTCGTATATCCACCACGACCTGAAAGACGCCCCCGACCATGTCTTGATAAGAACCAATTATAGCCACTCCGGAAGACCCGACGAAGGATTCGGGTTCGTCAGGGAAGCAAATGCATGCCATCTCCTCTCCCCCTATATAAAAAAAAGGGAGGTAACACCGGAGGTGCTCACCGAAACCGTGAGCCGGAGATTCTGGCACGACCTGAAGAAGACCGATTATCTCGAGGGGCCAGACCGTTGGGTAATCGACCAGGATTTCATTCCACGGTATAAATCGACCGCCACTGTGGTAATCGAAGGATGCCGCCCCCTTGCAACAAACGACTCCCCTACCCCCGAATTTATAAAAGAGCAATATATAATGTGGACAGGGCTCGGGTATCCCCCTTGTTCGGAAATAGTACCGGTTTGGTGCAGTCCTGACGGGGTAGATAAGTCACTAAGAGGTTTAGGGAAAAACGGTCATTCGGAAATGGGCGACCTTGTGAAGGAGAGACGCGACGAAGTATTCCCTATCCGGAAAGGGAACGGAGAAAAGTATATCGACATGAAGAAACTCTTCAACGAGGAAGGTACGGGATATGTGCAGGTGCTTGTGCCGCAAAACCTTGAGACATATCGGGAAATAAGGAAGAAAAGAGACGGGAAGTAACAGGCCGGCAACAACGATGGATGCGTTACAGACGGACATATTCAAGATGAAACGGTGGAATTTCGCCATTGAAATGGTTGCCATCTACGGCAAACCGTGGGTGACAACGGAAAGCCTGCTGCTTCTGGCGTCATTGGCAGCCGCCGGTTTTATCGACCTCCGATGGGCCGTGGTCTTTCTGATGTTGCTTTTCATCATAACGCCCGCGATGTTCGCATTTCTATATTATTTCCACGGATTGAAGCCGGGCTGCGTAGCCAATATAATCGCCCATCGTATTACATTCCAAAAGGATTGTCTTGTCGTGACGCTTTTCAAGAAACACGAAGGCGACGAAGAACCGGCTGATGTGCAATATCTGCCGGTGTCTTCATTCAGCATTGAATATTCTTCTTTACCATGTTATGCCACCGGCATAAATTCCGTGACACTCCACTTGGGGAAAGGCAGGGAAGAATTCATTTGGATTCCCATTTCGGCGTTTAGCGCCCCCTCAGCTTTCAACAAAGCGATGGAGAGGGTGCTCACGGGCATGCGGAAGTCGGTCTCCCAAAAGTCAAACAGATAATAAAATTAAATATGAGAATATTAAAAGACAATAAAAGATATTGTTTCGTAATGGACATGGAAGTCCGCGATTATGAGCTTGATTGCGAGCAAATCGTAAACAACGCGAACTATCTTCATTACATGGAACACACACGCCATAAATTTTGTGCCGATGCAGGGCTTTCCTTCATAGAGATGCACAATCATGGAATCGATGCCGTGGTCAGAAAGATTGAAATAGAATATAAGACTTCGCTCCGCGGCGGTGAAAGCTTCTTGAGCTGCCTCCGGCTTGACCGGAAAGGTCCCCGCTTCATATTCCATCAAGACATTGTGAAGCCAAACGGTGAAGTGGTGGCCGAGGCGGTCGTTACGGTGGTTGTGCTCAAAGACGGCAAGCTCTCGCGTGGCGACGAACTGGCTGCAGTATTCTCGAAATTCATCAGATGACATCCGTTTCTCCACGGCCTATGACTTCCCCCGACTTATGAACGAACCGGAAACCGTATATAAGATTGCGTTGTCGATGATGAAACACATTTCCCCGCATATCGTGAGGGAAATGGCTGACCGTGGCGTTACCCCGGAAGATTTCTTCTCGCTCGAAACCCCTGCCCTTTCGCAGGCCATGGGTCTTCCGCGAGGAAGGGCATTCGAGAAAATGGAAAGGGACGAAGCCATGTTCCGTGCGAGGAAAGAATGGGAACAAATGCAACGCCACCATATTTCCGGTCATTTTATCCTCGACCCTGATTATCCGGTAAGACTTTACCAGATTCCCGACGCTCCGATTTACCTCTATAAGCTTGGCGAAGCCGATTTAGACGGAGAGCACATTATAAATCTCGTGGGCACAAGGAAACCTACCCCCTACGGCATCGATTTCAGCACAAAACTGATAAACGACTTGGGTGCTTATTTCCCCGACCTCACCGTGGTGAGCGGCCTCGCATACGGGATTGACGCGGCCGCACATACTGCCGCACTTGAGGCGGGGTTGCCGACGGTGGCTGTGGTGGCTCACGGTCTTAATATGATTTATCCGGCCCCGCACCGTGACCTCGCACGCCGCATCGTCAAGACCGGCGGGGCTATAGTTTCGGAATATCCGTTCGGTGAGCAGCCTTACAGGCAACGATTCTTGGAAAGGAACCGCATTGTGGCGGAGATCGGAAGAGCGGTTCAGCAGGA
>CABRKI010000135.1 GCA_902471455.1 uncultured Porphyromonadaceae bacterium
ACTCTTTCCCTACACGACGCTCTTCCGATCTGGTGGGTATGAAGAAGCAGATGAATACTCCTTCGGCAAGTGTCTTGTTCCAGAAAAATATCGCACCGTAGGAGACCGCCGCCAGAATGAGCTGCACCGCAAGGAGTGTGGCCTCGAATCTGTTGGGTTTGAAGTCTGATATTTTCAGCTTGCAATAAGTGATAAAGAGCATTGTGAAAATCAGATAGGGCGACAGAAACGTCAGATGACCCATCCAGTGGTAAAAAATGGCGCCCCCCACCATAGCGATGGGGAGCATGAGGGTCTTTAGTTGCGACCGTTTTATTGCGAGATGCATAGAAAAAGAAATCTAAAGACTTTCAATAAGGGTGCGGACTGCCGAGAACGTTTTAAGCGGTGCGTCTGTCCAGAAATTCTGATACTGTGAAATGTTTTCGCCTTCTCCGGGGGTGTCGCTGACAATCCTGACTATGGCGAAAGGTATGTTTTCCATGATGCAAGTCTGTGCAATGGATGCCGACTCCATATCTACCGCACATACGTCGGGGAATTTCGAGCGGATGAAGGCAATTTCTTCCGGTGTGGAAACGAATTTGTCGCCGCTGCAGATCAGTCCCGTTTTAGAAATTCCGGCAAGGGTTTCGCGGGCTATTTCCACAACCTTGCCGGATGGCATAAGTTCAAGAGGGAAACCGTCGGCGGCTCCGTATTCTGTGCCGGGGCCACACCATACATCATAATAAGCCACTCTGTCGGCTACCAAAAGCGTGCCCACGGGAAGTCCGGCTCCGCCGGCCACTCCTGAGTTTATTATCAAATCGGGTTCGACGGCTTTGATAGTCCTGTAGGCGTTGAGCGCGGAGTTTACTTTCCCGATTCCACATTTTGCGGCGAACACCTCATGTTTGCCGAGGTTGCCGTGATGCAGTTTTATGCCTTCATATTCCATCTCCACTGCGGAGTCAAGAAGGGAAACGATAAGGGCGAGTTCCTTATCCATTGCTGCCAGAATCGCAATCTTCATAATTGTTAAATTAAGATTATTTTAAATGGATGCTACGGCGGAATGGTATTTCGCCATGTTCACAGCCTTTTTAATTGCTTTCCAAGGTTTTCTTCCTATCTCCTCTTCCGCATATTCCCAGAAGGGTTTGATTTTGGAAATAATCTGGCTGTCGCCGCAAAGGGTGGAGGAATAGTGGTCGAAAAGAGCTCTATGGAATGCAAGCATTGTTTCTATGCGTTTGGATTTGTCCCATTCCGTCCCATCGTTAAATTCCGCCACAAGCGAGGGTCGGGCCAACAGGCCGCGGCCAATCATTATTCCCGCCACTCCGGGAAAGCGTTCGGCTATTTGCTTGATATCCTCCGGTTTTTTTATTTCTCCGTTATATACAACCGGGTTGGAGCTTGAGTTTAAAATCTCCTCGAAACGGTCGAGATAAAGGTCGCCGCCATATTGCTGCTTCGCAACCCTTGGATGCACGGATATGTGTCTGAGTCGGATGTTGTTAAGACGGGCCAACAGTATTTTCCATTCGTCAGGGTCGGTCATTCCGAGACGCATTTTCAGAGAGAAAAGAATGTCAGGATTCTCGGCGACAGCTTTTTCCACGGCATCGCCGAGCTCGGGTCGCGATACTGTGGCGGCCCCGCGGCCGTGTCCTGTCTGCAGAGGAAACGGGCAACCCATGTTAAGGTCGATTTCTTTGGCTCCGTTCTCTCTCATGAGGGAAATCAACGAGTTTAATTCGTCTTCGTCTCGGAATATAATCTGCGGTATGGTATGTGCGCCTTCGTTTAAGGCGGATGTGAAGTCTTTTACATCGCGTGTACGCAATTTACCTTGCTCAAGACGTATGAAAGGGGTGTAATAGTCGCATGTGTTTCCATACGTCTCACGATGGTAATGGCGATAGGGTGCGTCGGTGTGTCCCTGGACTGGTGCGAAATGAAAATTCATATTTTATTATTTTTGAGGAAGGAATGTGAAACATACGGCAGCCACAAGGCAGATGAACGCCGCTACATGGTTCCAATGAAGTTTTTCTCCGGAAAAGAAAAACATTGCAATGACCGTGAAAACAGTGAGTGTAATCACCTCCTGAATCACTTTAAGTTGGAACAGGGAAAAGGGTCCGCCGTTTCCCTGAAAACCGATACGGTTTGCGGGAATCATAAAACTGTATTCCAAAAGGGCGACGCTCCAAGACGCTATAATAACGGCGAATAGAGGCCAGTTTTTGGTGACTCCCATATTCTGTAGTTTCAGATGTCCGTACCATGCGATGGTCATAAATACATTCGAAACGATGAGGAGGATGATGGTGACAATATATGCTTTCATAAATAATCCATAGAATTGGAGTGCAAAATTACTTAAAAAAACGTTCTTATTAAAGAACCGGCGACGGTTTGAGTGTTTGTTAAGGCATAAAATCCCTATTGTTTTGGGTATATTTGCTTTTTTAAGTAATTTTGTATCCGGATTCAAAAATATAACGGGGGATGTGTCGCGACACGCTTTCTCCAAAATTCTGACAGTTCAGCAGATTTTTTTTGACATCAAGGTAAATAATTTTGAAGATGAACATTCGTGAGATTAAAAGCGGCATTTTCTATGCCGGTGTCAATGACCGTGTGACGGACCGGTTCGAGGCTCTTTGGCCGCTCCCCAACGGAGTAAGCTATAACTCTTATATTGTGAAAGGTGTTAAGACGGTCTTGGTAGATACGGTGGAAATAGGCACCCTTCTTGATTATCTTAAGGCAATCCATGAGGTCATAGGCGACGGCGGAATCGATTATGTCGTCATCAACCACATGGAGCCGGATCATTCCGGAAGCATCCCGCTCATCCTCTCGAAGTATCCGGATGCCAAACTTATAGGCAACAAACAGACACTCGGAATGGTAAAAGGGTTTTATGATGTCGATGATTCGCGCCTTATGGAGATTACGGATGGCGCCACCCTTGACCTCGGAGGGAAAACATTGCGGTTTTATCTCACCCCGATGGTGCATTGGCCGGAGACTATGATGACGTATGTTGAGGAGGATAAGGTGCTTTTCTCCGGCGATGCGTTCGGCACGTTCGGCGCCTTGAACGGCGGTGTGGTTGACTGTGAGATGGAGACAGGATGGTATCGCGATGAAATGTATCGCTATTATTCCAATATTGTCGGCAAATACGGCAGGTTTGTAGCGAAGGCCATTGACAAGCTAAAGGATGTGGAACTGGAATACGTATGTTCTACCCATGGCCCGGTATGGCATGACAAGATTGCCGATGTTGTAGGCATCTACAGTGACCTTGCACAATATAAAAGTGAACCCGGAGTGACCATAATCTATGGCTCGATGTATGGCAATACCGCTGAAGTGGCTGAAGAGATAGGCAGGAAACTTTCGGAGAGAGGCGTTAAAAACATCAAAATCCACAATGCTTCCAAGTCGAATATGAGTTACATGATTTCGGATGCCTTCCGCTATGAGGGTTTGATTGTAGGGGCGGCCACCTATTCCATGCATATCCTGCCGCCGGTTGAGCAATTCCTGATAGCTATGGAGACCCGTGAAATCAAAAACAAGGTTATTGCGACGTTCGGTTCGTTCACCTGGGCATCGGCAGCAGGAGCGAAAATCAACGAATATGCCGCCGCTATGAAACTCGATGTGGTTGATTCTTTTGTTATGAAACAGAGTGCAAATGAATCGACACATAAGGATATAGATCGGCTTGTAGATAATTTCGTCGCCGCGCTCCGGTTGAAATAATTGTATTGCGCTTATATGGAATTCGCTATAACGTTGCGTTTTTGTTAATTATCTCCGGATGGCATAACTTTTTTGTTGTGCCGTCCGTTTTTCATGATATGGAAACTGATTTTATAGAATTGGAGAAGCATCCCTGGCCACCTTTCATTCCCTCGAATGCGAAGGTGTTGATAATGGGTACTTTCCCTCCTCAGCCGAAGCGTTGGTCAATGGATTTCTATTATCCCAACCGCACGAATGATTTCTGGTTTATGATGGGCGTCATTTTTTTTCATGACCGTAATGCGCTTCTTGATGCGGGGGGTCGTCAATTCGACCTTGCCTCCATCAAGCGGCTGTTGAATGAAAAAGGGATAGCATTGAACGACACCGGACGTGCCGTGAGGCGTCTAAAGGGAAACGCTTCGGACAAGTTTTTGGAAATAGTTGAGCCGGTGCCCCTATACGACCTTCTTGCAGAGATGCCGGGATGCCATGCTGTGGCAACCACGGGGGAAAAGGCGGCTTCCGTTATTGCCGGAATCACCCACACTGCCATTCCGAAAATGGGGGAGAAGGTGAGTGCCGACGATGGACTGGAGATTTGGCGCATGCCTTCCACGAGCCGTGCATATCCTTTGCAACTTGAGAAAAAAGCTGAATATTACTCCCGCATGTTCCACCATCTCGGCATAATATAGACTATACCAAATGGAATGGCTTCAAAGCGTTTTTATCGAGCATTCTGCAGTGCAGGCGGTTATTGTTCTTGCCGTTATCATAGCCGTGGGGCTCGCTCTTGGAAAGATTCAGGTATTCGGAGTGTCGCTTGGAGTGACCTGGGTGTTTTTTGCCGGCATTCTTGCCGGACATCTCGGTCTGTCAATCGATCCCGATATGCTGAATTATGCTGAAAGTTTCGGCCTTGTTTTGTTTGTATATGAACTTGGATTGAAGGTCGGGCCCGGTTTCTTCAGTTCTTTCAGGAAAGGGGGAGTGAGGTTGAATCTGCTTGGGCTTGCAACCGTTTTATTGGGAACGGGAGTGGCGGTGGCGTTGACATATATCTGCCGTATCCCTATGGCGGATATGGTTGGAATTATAAGCGGGGCCGCCACCAATACTCCTTCACTCGGTGCGGCACAGCAGGCTTTGTCGCAGCTCGGGATTTCGGCAAACGGCGCCGCCTTGAGTTGTGCCGTCACTTATCCGCTCGGCGTGATCGGTGTGATTCTTGCCATCATTGTTGTCAGACGTCTTTTCGTACGCCCGACGGATATAACTTCCGACTCTTTCGACGATGAGAACCAGACATTCATCGCCACATATCTCGTCAAGAATCCCGGCGTGTTTGATAAGAGTGTGAAGGAACTTGTGAAATTGTCGAACCTTGAGTTCGTGATTTCGCGCCTATGGCGCGACGGTGAAGTTTGTATCCCCACTTCCGACACAGTCGTAAAAAACGGCGACCGGCTGATGGTCATTACCACCGATAAAGACGTGGAGGCATTGACGGTGCTTTTCGGGGAGCATGAGAGCCGCGACTGGAATACGGGCGACATAGATTGGAACAAGATTGACAGTAGCCTGACTTCCCGGCATATTATCGTCAGCAAGCCGGAAATCAACGGACATCGTCTCGGTTCTCTGAAACTTCGCAATAATTACGGCATCAACATTACCCGTGTGTCGAGAAGCGGTGTCAGCCTGCTTGCCACGCCCGGATTGATTCTACAGTTGGGCGACCGGCTAACCGTGGTCGGTAAGGAGAGCCAGATAGAGAAGGTGGCAAAAGTTGTTGGCAATACAGAATCGAAATTGAAAGACCCGAATCTCGCTGTCATATTCGTTGGGATTGTACTGGGGCTTTTACTGGGGTCGGTTCCCATTGCTATACCCGGGATTTCTGCGCCCGTCAGACTCGGCCTGGCAGGAGGTCCGATAGTCGTGGGGATTCTGATGGGTCGTTTCGGGCCTCGCTTCCACATGGTGACCTATACCACACGCAGTGCCAATCTGATGCTTCGCGGAATAGGATTGTCGCTCTATCTTGCTTGCCTCGGCCTCGATGCAGGTGCCCATTTTGTGGAAACGATTATGAGGGGCGACGGCTTGGTCTGGATAGGCGTAGGGTTCATAATAACGGTGACGCCTGTGGTGATAATGGAATTGGTGGCTTTGAGATGGTCGAAACTTGATTTCGGTTCCACCTGCGGAATGGTTTGCGGAGCTATGGCGAATCCGATGGCTCTGAACTATGCCAACGATACTTTGCCAGGCGACAATCCGGCGGTAAGTTATGCCACAGTCTATCCGCTCGCTATGTTTACGCGCGTAGTGATTGCCCAACTGCTTGTGCTCATATTCCTATAGCATGTCATTTATAGGAAAACATGAATTGTTTGTGCAATTTTGAATATAGGGGCATGCCTTTGGCATGTTTGATTAACAATCTGATTTCCGGATTTTAAATGCCGAAGGCATGTCCCTACATCAAGAGTTGTCTATATATTAAAACTTTTTTGTAATTTTGTCAGTAATTATATTGATTTATGATTGACCTTATTCCGTTGGCACTTTTCGATGCCAGTCAGTTTTTTCAGTGGTTTGTAGAAAACGCAAACTATCTTTTCGTGTTTGTCTTCATGGTGGTTGAGAGTTCGTTCATTCCCTTCCCGTCGGAAGTGGTGGTTCCTCCGGCCGCATATCTCGCTTGCACCAATGCGGGAGCCGGGGCCGACATGAACGTATGGCTTGTGGTGTTTTTCGCCACTCTCGGTGCGCTCTGCGGCGCTTTTATAAACTATTATCTCGCTCTCTGGATCGGACGTCCCGTTGTCTATAGTTTTGCCGACAGCCGTCTTGGGCACGCCCTTCTTATTAACAGGGAAAAAGTGGAGAAAGCAGAGGCTTATTTCGACAAGCATGGGGCCGTTTCCACATTTATAGGTCGCCTGATTCCTGCCATCCGTCAGCTTATTTCGATTCCGGCTGGTATTTCAAAGATGAACGTGGCTCAATTCGCATTGTTCACGGCTTTGGGTGCCGGTGTCTGGAACGGCGTGCTTGCGCTTCTTGGCTATTGGCTTTCGAAGACTGTAAGTCCCGACCAGCTTTTTGTAAAGGTCGAGGAATATAATCAATATCTCACTTGGATAGGCTATGGCATCGCCGTGGTGTGTCTTTGCTTCATCCTTTGGAATGCTTTCAAACCTAAAAAGAAACAAGCCTGAAAGATGCAGGCTACTAACCCATAATGCTTATGAAAGTCTCACCATCATTGCTGGCTGCCGATTTCGCCCATCTATCGGCAGAAATCGATATGATTAATGCATCGTCGGCCGACTATCTCCATCTCGATGTGATGGACGGGGTGTTTGTGCCTAATATATCGTTCGGGTTCCCGGTGCTGAAAGCGGTGGGTAATATCTGTCGGAAACCTCTCGACGTGCATCTGATGATTGTGGAGCCGGAAAAATGGATTTCGCGGGTGAAAGCCATCGGGGCCGAAATCATGAACGTGCATGTGGAAGCTACAAGACATCTGCACAGCACGGTCCTGCAGATTCATGAAGCCGGCATGAAAGCCGGGGTTACGTTGAACCCCGCAACCCCGGTGTCTTCGCTTGTCGATATTATCGAAGATGTGGAGCTTGTTCTTTTGATGTCGGTCAATCCCGGTTTCGGAGGGCAGAAGTTTATACGCCACACCCTCGACAAGGTGCGGGAACTGCGCAGACTTATCGACAAGACCGGCTCGAAGGCAATGATTGAGATTGACGGAGGCGTCAACGAAAAGACCGGTGCGGAACTTGCCGTGGCCGGTGCCGATATCCTCGTGGCAGGTAGCTACGTCTTCGGAGCCCCCGACCCGCACTCCCGCATTGACACCCTCAAATCCCTCTCATAGAATCCCCTTCAATTGGATTGAATGATTGGGATTCGATATGTAGGAATTAGATATGTAGGTATTGAATCTATAGTAATTTGATATGTAGGGACATGCCTCCGGCATGTTTGATTACACAGATTTAATGACACAGATTTGGCAATCCATTGGATGTGGCATAAAAGAACGAGGTCATGACCATTTTTACCGGTCATGACCTCGTCCTTTTACTCTTGTCTTGCGTTTGTCGGTTATTCCGTCTTGAAAGTGATGTCGTCTGTGCGGGGATGTACGAACTCGAATTCAAGGGTGCGCGCAAGACCTTCCTTCAATGTGTAGGGTGCTTTGAAACCCGATGAATGAGCCTTGGTAGCATCAAATTCGGTTGTGGCGCAGAATTTCTTTACACGTACTGATGAAATTGTGAGTTTCTTTCCTGTGACTTTTGCAAGCAGGTCAAAGCAATAACCTCCCGCCATGCCAAGCCAATAAGGGAAATGTGTGGCGGGAATATGCTTTTTAAGTACATGACTGACGTGGGCGACAAGTTCGTTCATATTCGTGTCCGGCTTGTCGATGTAATTATACACATTATATCCCGTCGAGACCTTATCGATGAGATACTTCACGAAAGCCACGATGTTGCCCACATAGGCCATCGATTTTTTGTTCTCACCCTTCCCGACCATCAGGAACTTACCTGAAGAAATCTGTTTCAAGAGGTTATATACATTTCCTCGGTTGCGTTCACCGAAAATAACAGTAGGACGGATGATGTCGATGTTCCAGTCCGGATGCGATTCATACCAACGCTGCAAAACCTCCTCCGCCTGCCATTTCGATTTGCCGTAATGGTTGAACGGGTCAGCCGGATGGTTCTCATCCGGATTCTTCTTGTTGAGGCCATACACGGCCACCGAAGAGAAGAACACAATACGCTTGATGCCGTTTTTCTCCATGGCTTTGAGTGTAACCTCCATTCCATGCACGTTGGTGTCGTAATAAAGGGAAACCGGCGACACGTCGTCGCGGTGTTGCGCCGCCAGAAGGATTACCACGTCGTAACCTTTCAACTCCCGGTCCATCTGCTCCTGTTCGCGCACGTCACCGATAACGGTCACGTCGTTGAAGAAATGGGAAGGAAGGAGGTCGATGTTCTT
>CABRKI010000136.1 GCA_902471455.1 uncultured Porphyromonadaceae bacterium
CTACACGACGCTCTTCCGATCTATCCCGGAATCAGCCGCCTTTTTATTCGTTGCCTTCAAAGCTTATTTCACAAGGAGCTTAAGGATTTCAGAGCCGCTGCGCAAGATATATATGCCTGAAGAAACAGAGACGCACCCTGACCCGGCAATCCTCCCGACGTAGCTGCCGTCGATGCCATAAACCTCGACACCCGCCGGGGCATAATCCACCACTATCGCACCGTCGGCAGCGTATGCACGCAATCCGGAAGCTGCATCATCCTCGATTCCATCTACCGCCGAAACGTTGAGACTGCCGATCACCACATAGCAGTTGGCTGCGACTGTCACGGTCTTAGCCGACGCGCTGAACGACGGATTGGAATTATAAGACTTTGAAAGAATCTGATATGATGCGTCCTCATTCTTATTGAAATTTACAGTCACCGTAATGTCACCGGTCACATTCGGGTTCACTACTGTATAAAGTTCACGGTCACCAAGACGTGAAACAAGCGTGCGCCCGTTCTGCCAATTGGCTTGTCCGCAATTAATGTCAAAACTTGCCTCTTCAGAGAAAAGCTCTTTATTATTGTTGCGGATTGCTATGAGTTCGCTGTAGCAATTGTAAAGGCCCATGCGGCGTGTGTTTCCCGTTAGGGTGTTCCATCTTACGGTTTTGGGATCGGTATTATTACCGCCGTCGGCATTTTTGGTATTGTCATAATTCCCAAGTTCCGAGAACTGCCATATCATGTGAGCTCCCGGGGAAAGAATCATTTGAGCAGCCGCCGAACCGAGGCGGTCGGTAGAAGTGCCGAGATTGCCCCTAACTCCCGTAGCCCCATCCTGGTTCTGTTTATATGCCAACCGCTGTTCGTCATGGCTCTCGAGATAAGACACCGTGGATCCCCACAGGCGGTTGCTGTCTTTCGGAGCATAGAAACGGTTGAGATTGGAATCAGCCCCATACCCCATTGCAAACTGGCAGCCTGCATTATTCAGGTTCGCCCAGTTGAGCTGTCCGGTAGCCGCCATCTCGTTCTCTTCCTGCGCGCCGGCAAGGTTCTCATTGATGAAATATGCGTTCGGGTTCACGGCAAGCATTACTTCCTGCAATTTCTTCATCCTTGCCACGCGAGATGCATTATATTTGTTTGTGGCGGCATCGCCGTTGTTCTTGTATGAATCATTATCGCCAAGACCCTTTACAAGGTCGAAACGGAATCCGTCGAACTTATACTCAATCATCCAGTAACGGAGCACGTCTGCCCACTGTTCCTGGACCATCGGATTGCCTTGGTTCCAGTCATTGAGCACACTGTAGGCATGAGGGGCGTTCATGTTATAGAAGGGATTCTCTCCGGGCTGATACATCTGATACCACGGATGCAATCCGTCGCTCTGGTTGAAGACCATATCGAGGATTACGGCGATGCCGTTCTGATGGCAGATGTCGATAAACTCCTTGTAGTCGTCGGGAGTGCCGTAAGCCTTGTCGGGGGCGAAATAGAAATTGGGATTGTAGCCCCACGAAATGTTGCCGTTAAATTCCATTATCGGGAGCACCTCTATGGCATTCACTCCGAGCGTCTTGAGATATGGAATCTTCTCGATGGCGGCACGCACGGTGCCGTTCCCTTCCGCCTTACCTTCCGTGCCTGTAAAGTCGCGGAAAAGCAGCTCATAAATTATAAGGTCGGAAGAAGCCACGCCTTTAAAATCTTTCACCTTCCAGTCATAATCGTTTATATTGCCCTGATAGATGGCAAGCGGCACGTTCTGAACTTTGTCTTCCGGATAGGCGGGAAGCCCGGGAAAGACATCGGTGAGGAGGTATTTGTCATTATATGGGTCGAGCACGAGGCGAGCATAAGGGTCACCCACTCTGAGATTGCCGTCGATAAGGAAATAGTAACCATACATGCGGTCGTTTTCAAGACCTTTGACGGTAATCCAGAAATAACGCAGGTCGTTGACATCGGTATAGTTCATTACATAGTCGTTGCTGACCTCGTAGCCGTTCCATTCACCCACGATAATCACATTCTGCTTGCCGGGGGCACCCAGACAGAAAGTTACGGAACCGTCGGCATTCTTCACAGGCCCCATCACCGGAGTTCCTCCGGGGTATGCCACTTCCTTGGAGTCGGATGCGTAGCAATACTCCTTAGTTGTTTCCACGGTTTCATCGCCGGCCTTAGCGGTAGCTTTCACCGTGTAGTTGCCCGTGGCAGGGAACTTATAGGTCGTCTCAAGTAATTTCTGACCGCTGACCGAAGCCACCTGCGAATCGTTGATGAAAAGCGCGATGTCGGCGGCTTTGGTGGTCGAAACCTTGAACGTAGCGTTCGATGTGAGGTCGGTTATCAGGCCACCCTGAATGCTCGACTCCATTGCAATCTGCAAGCCCGAATCATGCACATCGAGGAAGATATCGGTATTGCCGACTCCTTTACCCTCCTTGCTGCAATCGGAATTGCGGAAAACGAATGCAAGCTTCGTTACTTTTTCTGCAGGATTGGTGATTCCGTAATATGTGCGGATATCGCCGATATAAAGCTTCCACAAGTTTTCGCTTACATAAACAAGTTCATACTTTGTGGAGTTATCCCCCCAGGTCGGGGCATACTTCCAGTCTTTCCCGCCGTTGACAAGCACGCCCGTATGGGCATAAAGCTTCGTTGAGCCGTTAAGTCCCATCAATCCTTTGTTTCCTTGGTCGGCATGAAAGAAGATAGTCACGCCTTGCGAATCCTCCTGAAGAGGGGAAGGCTCAGATGTGACCTGCGCCTTTAATCCAAGGCAACACGCCGCCACAAAGAGCAACGTCATTAGGTAAGTTTTCACCATGGTTTGAAAATATTTAGTTAATAAAAAAAGTTTTTTTGTAGGGACATGCCTCCGGCATGTTAGAATGACGTAAGGCCGTCATTCTTCGTCGGGCACGTAAGTGTTCTCGCGCATGTCGAGATATTCCTCCCATGCGCCATCCTCCTCGGCATCAATCACAATGGGGACCGTGGGAAGCGGCTCCAAAGCTTTGTTAAACACCACGGAGAATATTTTGAGGTTCTTCGTATATAAAATCCAGTCGCGCTTGCCATCGCCGGTATATATCCCCGTCACGACAGCCACACGGTCTTTCTTGAAAGCGTCGAGAAGGGCATCGGTCACCTCTTCCATCAGTTTTGCATCGTCTTCTTCCGGCATTCCATCGGGAAGCGCATTGTAGTCCCACGAAACCGTAATACGGTAAATGTATTTTCCACATTCGCGATATTCGTCGATGCAGTCTCTTCCGGTCACGATAACGGTCTTGCCCGATTCGCTTTCGGCGGGATAACTCCACCATTTGTCGGTATATTTCATAATCCTGTCAGGTTAATGTATCGTGACAAGCGTGGCGCCGAACCCATATTCGCGGAACGATGCATCCTGCAACTCGGCTTTCGGATATTCCTTTTTCAGCAAGTCGAGCACCGCCTTGCGCAACACCCCTTCCCCTTTACCGTGGATAAACACAATCTTCTGCCCTATCCTCGCGGCATTGTCGCGCATGTGGCGACGCACAGTGTCGAGCTGCATTTCAAGCATATCCTTAGGCTCCATACCCACGAGCGAATCGGTGAGTTCGCCAATATGAAGATCAACTTCAATGAGAGGAAGTACTTTGCGCGGATTGTCGCCGTATGCCGCAGGCTTCTTGTGCCCGGCATCTACGCGATATTTCTTGGAAAGTTCCTTAGCCATATCCTTTTCAGTTTTCGCGCCCGCCATTGCGGCGGCCATCTCCGAAGCGTTCACTTCCAAAGGGCGCGTGGCTATCCCGTCGGATACCAAGGGGATTTCAAGCACGGGGGTGTCGAAATAAAGTCCGGCGCGGAAACAATGGAACTTATGGAACTTCGTAAGGTCGAGTTTACGCGAGATACTCACCGGGGGCTGCAATGTAAACGCTTTCTCCTTTTTGTAGGCTATGCACTGGAATGCTATTCTTTCATATCCGGGGAGGTCTTCGAATGTGAGCGATGCAAGGTCGATCAGCTCGTTTGGAGCAACATTACCTGCGAAAACCACGGTCCAGCCGCGCTCCTCGGCACCACGCCGCATGAACGCGAAATCGAGGTAATAGTTCGAATCGTTGACAAGCACAGCCCCGAACGACGACTTGTCGAGATGCTTCACGTCGCTCGGCTCGAATGCAAGCACGATATTCGGTTTCTCGCCGTGTGCCGTCTCTTCCAAGGGCAACTCCGGCTGAGGAGAAGGCACCGGCTTCTCTTTCTCCTTGACATCGGAGGCCTGCGGAGCCTCGCGTCCATCGTCGAAAGCCTTTTGGTCGAACATTACCTTTGCCCCTTTGGAGGCGGCTTCATGTCCGGCGGGAAGAACCACCACAATTTCACGCAGGAGCACGGGGGTTTCGAAACCTCCGTCGTCAACGTATGCCAGCTGTCCTTCTATTCTCGTAATCTTGCCGCCTCCGACGCTGTTGAGGAAGCGGACCGTATCGCCTATCTTAGCCATTTTCTTTTTCTGCAAGTTTTTCTTCAAATTCCTCGTCCACTTTCTTCTCCCTCGCCTCGTATGCATCGACTATTCGCTGCACGAGAGGATGGCGCACGATATCTTTCTTTTCATACTCTATGATGCCGATGCCCTCCACACCGCGCAAAATTCTGAGCGACTGAAGCAGACCGCTCTGCACGCTTCGCGGAAGGTCGATCTGCGTGGCGTCGCCCGTGATTATCATGCGGCTGTTCACTCCGAGACGCGTCAGAAACATCTTCATCTGGTGTTTGGTAGTGTTTTGCGCTTCGTCGAGAATTATGACGGCATCGTTGAGCGTGCGACCCCGCATGAAGGCAAGCGGCGCAATCTGGATGGTGTCGTTTTCCATATATTCCTTTAGCTTAAGCTGCGGAATCATGTCTTCAAGCGCATCGTAGAGCGGACGCAGGTAAGGGTCGATCTTATCTTTCATGTCGCCGGGGAGAAAACCGAGTTTTTCGCCCGCTTCTACCGCAGGACGTGAAAGGATAATCCGCTTGCACGTCTTGTTTTTCAGCGCCGCCACGGCCAACGCGATGGCTATGTAGGTCTTGCCGGTTCCGGCGGGACCTAAGGCGAAAGTCAGGTCGTTTTTGGCAAAACTCCTCACCATCTTGCTCTGGTTGGCGTTGCGCGGGGCAATCGGCCTGCCGCTCTGCCCGAAGATAATCACCCCTTCGGCCACTACGGGTTTCGGCGGTTCCCCTTTGATGACGTCGATGATTACGTCTTCACCGAGCTTGTTGTAGGTCACGGCATAGTTTTCAAGTTCCTTTATCTTACGCTCGAACTCCGCCGTTTCACCGTCTTCTCCGATCACCTTTATCACATTGCCCCGGGCTGCCATACGCAACTTCGGGAAAAGGTTGCGGATAAGGTTAATATTATTGTTGTTGACCCCATAGAAAGTCTGCGGGTCAACCCTGTCAATTATTATCGTTCTTTCGTTCATTCAATCAAAATAATTATCCTACGCTCCCCTCCAAGGTGATTTGGAGAAGTTTCTGCGCTTCCACGGCAAATTCCATCGGAAGCTTGTTCATCACCTCCTTGGCGTAACCGTTCACAATAAGCGCCACCGCCTCTTCCGCCGGAATGCCGCGCTGGCGGCAATAGAAGAGTTGCTCTTCATTGATTTTTGAAGTCGTGGCTTCATGTTCCACAGTCGAAGTCTGGTTCTGCACGTCGATGTATGGGAATGTATGTGCGCCGCATTGGTTGCCCATCAGCAGGGAGTCGCACTGGGTATAGTTGCGGCAGTTGTCGGCGTTTTTCGCCACCTTTACAAGCCCACGGTAAGAATTCTCGCTCTTGCCGGCGGAGATGCCTTTGCTCACGATGGTGCTCCTGGAATTGCGTCCGATGTGTATCATCTTCGTGCCGGTGTCGGCCTGTTGGTAATTGTTGGTAACGGCCACCGAATAGAACTCCCCTACGCTCTCGTCGCCTTTAAGCACGCACGAAGGATATTTCCAGGTGATAGCGGAGCCGGTCTCCACCTGCGTCCATGAAATCTTGGACCGATGGCCGCGGCAAAGCCCTCGTTTGGTGACGAAATTATAAATGCCACCTTTCCCCTCCTTGTCGCCGGCATACCAGTTCTGGACGGTGCTGTATTTCACTTCCGCCCTCTCCTCGCATATAATCTCCACGATTGCGGCGTGGAGCTGGTTTTCGTCGCGCATAGGGGCGGTGCAGCCTTCGAGATAGCTGACGTAGGCATCGTCGTCTGCCACGATGAGCGTACGCTCGAACTGGCCGGTGCCGGAAGCGTTGATACGGAAATACGTGCTCAGTTCCATCGGGCATCTAACCCCCTTGGGGATATATACGAACGAACCGTCGGAAAAGACCGCCGAATTGAGAGCGGCAAAGAAATTGTCGCGGTAACTCACCACCGAACCCAGATATTTCTTCACCAGGTCGGGATAATCTTTCACCGCCTCGGAAAACGAACAGAAAATCACGCCAAGCTCTGCAAGCTTCTCCCTGTGGGTGGTCTTGACGCTCACAGAGTCCATGACGGCATCGACTGCCACCCCGGCAAGCTGCTTCTGCTCCTCCAGCGAGATTCCAAGCTTGTTGAATGTCTTTACGAGTTCGGGGTCCACCTCGTCCATGCTTTTCTTCAGCTCCTTCCTTTTGGGAGCGGCATAATAGGAAATGGCCTGGAAATCTATGTCGGGGATATTGAGATGCGCCCAACGGGGCATAGGGAGGGTGAGCCAATAGCGGTAAGCCTTTAGCCGGAAATCGAGAAGCCATTCCGGCTCCCCCTTCACTTTCGATATGTAGCGGATCACCTCCTCGTTAAGCCCGGGAGGCACTATATCCGTCTCTATATCACTTGTAAAGCCATATTTATATTCCGATTCGGTGGCCTGTTTCAAGAGGTCGCCGTTATCAGGGGCGGCATCGCTCCTGACGTCTTCCATATCTGTTTTATCCTTCATCATAACATAAGAACAACCACGACGCCCCCACAGTTAAAGGGAATCACGGTTTTAAGCCACAAAAATAATGAAAATCCCCCACTTTTACAAATGCCTCCTTCGCACCAAGCCCTCTCTCATGGTGAGGAGATGGGCTGTCCTCGTCGCGCTCTCCGTCGCGCTCTCCTCGTCGGGCTGTCTTCGTCGGGCTGTCCTCGTCGGGCTGTCCTCGTCGTGTTAATCGCGCTTAGGCGCGATTCGTGCCGCTTCCCGGCCCAAATTATGCAATAATCAGGCCCAAGTCCAATTTTATAGCAATTTCAAGCTGCAATCAATTGGAATTCACTCTAATTTTCCCTAACTTTGAAAATGATTTAAACTAAAATAACAGAATCCAATATCCGGCATCACATCCATGAAAAACGAAGAAGAACGGCGCCCTGCTTATTGGCGTGACGGCATCCCATGCTATAACCGCCGTGCGGAATGGCACGACTACACCTCCCGGTGTTTCTATATGGTGACCATTGTGAGGAATGAAGCATGGAAATCCCCTTTCAGCATGATCCGAGAGAACGGAAGGGACCAACGCGGCCGTCTGATTGCAGACCTGACACTCACCGATACCGGTCAAATTATTTTCAATCAACTTTGCGAGATTGAAAGAAAATTCGAAGAAGTATGGGTCTGGGATAAAGTTGTTATGCCCGACCACGTTCATGCCGTCATCTTTGTTCAGAGAGAATTTGAAAAAGGACTGGGAGCCGCTATCAATTTCTTTAAATCCGGATGCACGCGCCGCCTGCGCGAAGCAGACCATTTGTTTGCCGATAAGGGAATCAGCCTGTTTGAAAAAGGATATCATGACCGGGTTGTAACAAGGGAAGGGATGCTCACGAACTTGCGCAATTATGTATCTGAGAATCCTGTAAGGTATCTTATCAAAAGAAGAAAATCGGAAATGTTTACAAGCCAACATATCCTCGAATGCCGTGGAAGACGATGGCGAATCTATGGAAATTTCCTTTTGCTTAAAGAGCCGGAAAAGGCTCCGTTGATAGTGAGCAGTCGTTACAGTGACAAAGAAAAGGAATACTGGTACAGACGCTGGAACTCCGTGGCAAGAAACGGCGGTGTGCTGGTCTCGCCGTTTTATAGTAAGGACGAAAAGACGCTCCGCAATGATCTCATCGAGACAGGTGCAGCCGTTATCCATATACAGGCAGAAGGTTTTCCGGACCGCTTCGCTCCCAAAGGAAAATATTTCAGTTTATGTGAAGAAGGAAGGCTCCTGATAATCGGTGAAGAGATTCACTCCATGAAGAAAACCAAACTCACACGAAGCACAGCCCTCGAGCTCAACGACTTCGCAAGATGGATAGCCGACGCCGCCCCCGATGACTGGAAAATAATAAACGGATAAAGCCGCCCAAAACAACAAAGAATCCAAGCAATCGCAACTGACCGCACGAATCGCTCCGAAGAGCGATTAACCCAACGATGCCCCCACATCGCCACCTTTTCCTCCCCTCGTTCCGTTAGCTACCGCCGTCTCGTTCTGCCAGTGAGCCGCTTCGTCCTGCCAGTGAGCCGCCTCGTTCCGTTACCGGGCCTTCGGGGCCGGTAGTGCGCGCAGCCTCGTCCTGCCAGTGAGCCGCTTCGTCCTGTTACCGGGCCTTCGGGGCCGGTAGTGCGCGCAGCCCAATCCGCGTGTATAAGGCTTAGAAGCAAAAAGCAAAAGCTGAAAAAGGGGCCAGAT
>CABRKI010000137.1 GCA_902471455.1 uncultured Porphyromonadaceae bacterium
TTCCGATCTGCCCGTCCGGGCGGCGGCAAGCGCCCCGTATTTGTGATAATGTGCCGGATACTCTATCTCGGCGGCTATGGTATATCCAAGGTCGCCTGAGCCGAGACGCTGTCCGTCGGAGGCCTTCTTCGAATCCGGGTCGCCGGTCTGGACCATGAACTGGTCTATCACCCTATGGAAAAGCACGCCGTCGTAAAACCCTTCACCCACAAGTTTAAGGAAGTTGTCGCGGTGAAGAGGAGTGTCGTTGTATAGTTCCACTGTAATATCGCCCATCGAAGTTTTCAGTTCCACGATGGCATCGTCCGGATTGGCCGGTTTTATATCTGTCATATCTGTCTGTGCTGTCGCTCCCGCAATCCCCAAGGCCAGAGACGCGAAAGCCATGATTATTCTATTCATATTTAATATTGGATGGGATTTTCCGGAGTCTAAATGTTGTGTTGATAAGCGTCGGGAGAATCCATAGGATAAATCCGCTTGTAAATCCTACGGAAGTTATCGTCAGACTCTCTCAATTCTTCTACACGCTCCTTATAATCTGTCCCCCATATCGCCTCAAGTAGAGATCCTATGTAACGACGCTCCCGGTCTTTTGCAATCGCCCCTTCAATCAAAGTGGGAATCCAGGGGGAAAACGTCGCTTTATCGACAGCCGCCAGAAAACGCGCGCTGCTCGCGAGGAACTGTCCCGAAATATCCACCTTCTTCAGGTTTTCTATCAGGTCCGGCATCACATCGGCACACGTCTCGAAATTATTGACGATATACTCGTAGGTGGCCATTCCGTCGGGATCGTTTTCAAGATTTTTCAATATCTGATTCATCATGTTCAAGTTTTCGTGACGCAAAAATAAATAAATTCCTCAAATGAATAAAATAATGCGCCGAATTTTTCTATCTGAAACCGATTTATTAATTTTGCAGCGTGAAAAAACAGCCCGTTTTCGTCAAAACCACGATTTACGATGCTTTTATTTCATGTCGCGCCGCACCCGCAAAAAGGCACGGTTTAAGACTGCATTAGAGTTATGAACAACTACCACTCCACTCCAACCGCACCTGCAAACATGGTGATTGTAATCGGCCGCCAATTCGGCAGCGGAGGTCGGCGCATAGGGAAGCTTGTGGCAGAAAGGCTCGGAATCGGGTATTATGACAAAGAGCTGCTTTCCGAAGCTGCGGGCAGCCTTGGCTACGCCCCGGAAATATTCGCCGCCGCCGATGAAAAAAGGCCGTCGCCGCTGCGTTCCATGCTGCAGGGGGTGTATGGCATAGCCGACAACTTTCACACCACTTCCATGAGCGGAGAGAAACTTTACGAACGCCAAAGCGAAGTGATTCGCAAAATCGGAGATATGGGCGACTGTGTGATTGTGGGCCGCACCGCCGATTATGTGCTTCGCGACTGCCCCGGCCTTGTGAGCGTATTCCTGCATGCACCCATTGAGCACAGGGCGCGCATGATTGTTGAAAGAAACGATTCCGCGTCGCTCGACGAAGCTGCCGAACTCGCACGCAAGCACGACCGCGACCGTGAAAGTTATTACAATTATTTCACCGGGCGCAACTGGGGGAAGGCTTCGAACTATCATCTCACGCTCGATGCCTCGGCGATTGAAGAATCAGACACCGCCGAGTTGATCATATCTTTTGCAAAAACTAAAATGAAACTGCGCAGCCGGCTTGTGCCGGATGCCGCGACATAGGCAGAAGTGAGGTCTGTCGCTTGGCGTTTTCACGCCAAGAGGAAAGTCCGGGCAACACAGAGCGACATGTTTCCTAACGGGAAGCCGGCGGCGACGCCGGGGATAAGTGACAGAAAACAACCGCCTTCCGTAAGGTAAGGGTGAAAAGGTGGGGTAAGAGCCCACCGGCTCCGATGGCGACACCGGAGGCCGCACATCCCATGTGTTGCAATGCCAAATATACCGGCAGTCAAGGGCTGCTCGTCCATTGCCGGGGGGTAGGCTGCTCCAGCCCGCGGGCAACCGCGCGGCGTAGATAAATGACAGACACCGCATTCTGCGGCACATAACCCGGCTTACATCACTTCTGCCAATATTAACCGACAGGTGCCCGCATCCTGTCGGTTTTTATTTTTGAACAATACAAGTCATTTCATCATTTTTATTATAGGCTTTTCTCTCCCCATCGCCCACGGGCGAAGATTCCATTTAAACCTTTATCCGGCATGGCTACCCAGAAAGAATCAAAGATAACCGCACTCATCGACAAGTTCCGGAATCTTGTGAACTATCTTTGGACAGGAGTGTGGAAAGAGACACGCAACACAGCGGGCATACGCACCATAAAAGTGCTCAACCTCTCGGTAAGGTCGTTTCTCGACCGCGACCTCCAGTCGCGGTCCATGTCGCTCACATACTCCACCGTCCTTGCCATTGTGCCGGCTTTCGCGCTCCTTTTCGCCATCGGCAGGGGGTTTGGGTTTCAGAACCTTCTCGAAGACCAGCTTTACAAATCGTTCCCGGCTCAAAAGAAGGTGCTTGAGTTTGCGCTGACGTTCGTTGATTCTTATCTGAAAGAAGCCTCCCAGGGACTTTTCGTGGGAGTGGGCATCGTTTTCCTCCTTTGGACCCTCATCTCACTCCTTTCATACATAGAATCGGCGTTCAACACTATCTGGGACGTGAAACGCGACAGGACGATATATCAGAAAGTGACCGACTACACAGCGATATGCCTCATGGTGCCGGTGTTGATGATTTGCTCTTCCGGCGTTTCGATTTTCATGTCTGCGACAGTGCAAGACAATATCCATTTCGCATTCCTCACCCCGTTCGTCAACGTCGCCCTCGAAGCATCCCCCATCGTGTTGGCCTGGCTTGCGTTCACACTTTCGTTCTTCCTCATTCCCAACACAAAAGTCAGTTTTAAATATGCCGCCATATCCGGTGCCATCTGCGCTGTGGTTTTCCAGGTCCTGCAGATGTTGTTCGTAAACGGACAGATATACGTATCGAAATACAACGCTATCTACGG
Organism: uncultured Porphyromonadaceae bacterium; assembly: GCA_902471455.1. Lineage (GTDB taxonomy): Bacteria > Bacteroidota > Bacteroidia > Bacteroidales > Muribaculaceae > Lepagella. Next base: position 3,004 of record CABRKI010000137.1, read on the forward strand.
TTCGTTTGCCTTCCTGCCACTGTTGCTTATCTGGCTGCAGCTTTCGTGGCTGATACTCTTGTTCGGTTGCGTCCTGACATATTCGCTCCAGAATGTGCTCGGATTCAATTTCATCGGCGACCTGAAAAAAATGTCGGAGAACTACGAACGTAAAGTCTCCATCATCCTTGCGGCAGCCATCGTCGGACGCTTCAGAGACAACAAGATTCCGCTCACCAGGTCGCAGCTAAGTTTTTACTACGACATACCCATCCGCGTGGTGTCAAACATCTGCGAGCAACTTCAGAAAGCCGGTCTCGTAAACTATGTCATCCTTCCGGAAGACCGCGTAGGCGTGGCGCCCGCCACCGAAACCGACACCCTTTCCGTGGGGCTGCTTCTGCGCAAACTCGATGCCGTGGGCGATTCAAATTTCATTCCACGCTTCTCGCTTATCTACCGCGATATACTGGACAAAATCGACGTGTGGCTTGACGACAGTTACGCCTCTCTCGACAACAAACGGCTTTGCGACATAAAACTCCCCGAAGACTCCGACAAAGAAAGCATCGTCAACACCTCGCCGCAACCGTTCCTGCAGGACGGCGACAACGACATCAACCCAGTCTCAAGCGACGACTGACAAGAAAAGCCCATGGCACAAACCACGGGCTTTTTATAATCCTTTTTTATGTTGAACAACATTTTTTCTGTCAAATTATACTATTTATCATTTTTTTATCATATTTTTTTTGCACTTTCAATCTCAAAGACCTATCTTTGTAATGGTTTTACCAATGAGAGACTCTGTTAAAGGAAACTCAATAACAAAATTCAGTACTTCTGTTAGCCCCTCATAGTCAGAACCCGCTTATTCTCTCCTTCAACCATGACTCAAAATTTACCTAACAATAACAGATATTTTCCCTATGAGTTATCTGAAATTTGACAAGAACCTGATGATCAACCTGGAGCAAAGTTTGCCTAAAGAAATGCTCCGGACCAACAAATCGGGAGCTTACCACTGCACCACCATCGTGGGTTGCAACACCCGCAAGCAGCACGGCCTGCTTGTGATTCCAATCCCGGAGATGGACGACAAAGCACATGTGCTTCTGTCTTCGCTCGACGAGACGGTGATTCAGCACGGCGCTCCCTTCAACCTCGGCCTTCACCAATATGGGGAAGGGGTATTCAGTCCTAACGGCCATAAATATATCCGTCAGTTCGACTGTGAGTCCGTCCCGACAGTGACATACCGCGTCGGTGGCGTGATTCTAACAAAAGAGAAAGTGTTTATTTCGCATGAGAACAGGATTCTCATCAAATACACGCTGGTAGAGGCACATTCCGACACAACGCTCCGCTTCAAACCATTCCTCGCGTTCAGGAACGCAAACGACCTCTGTATGGAGAACGGCGCCATCAATACCGCCGTGGAGGATGTGAAAAACGGCATTTCAACATGCCTCTACCACGGCTATCCCAACCTTTACATGCAGTTCTCGAAGAAACCCGAATGGGTCAACGACGGACACTGGTACAAAGGGGTGGAATATTATAAGGACCGCGACCGTGGAATACCTTACAAGGAAGACCTCTGGGTGCCGGGATATTTCGAGCTCCCCATTAAGAAGGGCGAATCAATAATTTTCTCCGCTTCAACCACTGAAGCCGACCCGGATAAATTTGTAGAGACCTACGAGGCTGAGCTTACCACACGCACATGCCGCACAAGTTTCTACAACTGCCTCAAGAATTCCGCAAAGCAATTCTATCTGAAAAACAATTCCGGAATGTATATAATGGCGGGCTACCCCTGGTATAACGTGCGTGCCCGCGACGAACTGATGGCTCTCCCCGGATGCACCCTCGCCATTGACCACCGCGAAGACTACGAGCTTATAATGGAATCGTTCCTCAAAGCTCTCCGCCGTTTCCTCGACGAAGGGATAAAAGACAAGACCATCGGTGAAATCGACCTCCCCGACATCCCGCTTTGGACCGTATGGGCGCTCCAGCAATACCGACGCGCGACCACCACACGCGAATGTCGCGAAAAATACGGCGAAACGGTAAAATGGATTGTAGATAAAATCAAAGAAGGGAAAGTACCCAACCTCTACAACAACCCCAACGGACTCCTTTCATCCAACGGGCAGGATTCTCCGGTGACCTGGATGTCGGCTTCAATCAACGGCAGGCCCATTATACCGCGCACAGGCTATATCCTTGAATTCAACGCTTTGTGGTATAACGCACTCCGTTTTGTGGCTTCCCTTTACGACGGCGACGCGGCAATGCAGGATTATCTCGATGAAATCAACGGTCTTGCCGATAAAGTCAAAGATTCGTTCCTCGCGACATTCCTCAACGACTACGGATATCTCTATGACTATGTCAACGGTTCATATACCGACCTTGAAGTGCGGCCCAACATGGCGATTGCAATCGGTCTCGAATATTCTCCGCTCGACCGCCGTCAGCGTAAAAAGGTGCTCGACCTCGTCACCCGCGAACTCCTTACTCCCAAAGGTCTCCGCTCGCTCAGCCCGAAGAGCTACGCTTACCGTCCGACATACGTAGGCGACCCCGTGCAACGCGAATATGCCGTGCATCAGGGTCCCGCACGTCCCTGGCTTTTCGGATTCTATGCCGATGCCTATTTCAAGGTGTTCGGACTCAGCGGAGTGGGATTCATCGAGAGGATGCTCATCGGATATGAAGACGAAATGACCGAGGGATGCATCGGATCGCTTTCGGAAATGTATGACGGCAACCCGCCTTACACCGGACGTGGAGCCGTCAGCACCGCCAAGAACGTCGGAGAAGTGCTCCGTACGCTCAAAAACGTGAAAGAATTCAATAAACTACAAACCTTAGAAACCGAAGAATCGAAATGAAGGCTTTAATGTTCGGATGGGAGTTCCCTCCGCATATCCTCGGCGGTCTCGGCACTGCAAGCTACGGTCTGACAAAAGGTATGCACGCCAACGGCAACATGGAAATCACATTCGTGATTCCGAAGCCTTGGGGCGACGAGGAACGTGGCTTCGCCAACATCATCGGAGCGTGCAACACACCCGTGGCATGGCGCGACGTATCATGGGATTATGTCAACTCCCGAATAGGGAAAGTGATGAATCCGCAGACATATTACGACCTGCGCGACCACATTTATGCCGACTTCAACTATATGCGTCTTAACGACCTTGGATGCATAGAGTTCTCTGGCCGTTATCCCGACAATCTCGTTGAGGAAATCAATAACTATTCCATCGTGGCGGGAGTGATTGCCCGCACCGTCCCCTGCGACATCATCCATGCCCACGACTGGCTTACCTATCCCGCCGGCATACATGCTAAGAACGTGACCGGCAAACCTCTCGTAATCCACGTGCATGCCTCGGAGTTCGACCGTTCGAGAGGGAAGCCGAACCCAACGGTTTTCGCAATCGAAAAAGACGGCATGAACAACGCCGACCACATTTGCACCGTGTCCGACCTCACTCGTAAAACCGTTATCGAGAAATACGGTATCGACCCGGCTAAAGTCACCACCGTCCACAATGCCGTTATCCCCCTCGATGATGAACTGCTCAACCTCAAGAGGACTGAGTCGAAAGACAAGGTCATCACCTTCCTGGGACGCATCACCATGCAGAAAGGTCCTGAGTATTTCGTGGAGGCTGCAGCAAAGGTGCTCAACAAAAACAAAAACGTTCGATTCGTGATGGCAGGCGGAGGCGACATGGAACAGGCGATGATTCGCCTTGCCGCAAAAAGAGGAATCGCCGACCGCTTCCACTTCACCGGGTTCCTGCGTGGGAAAGAGGTATATCAGATGTTCCGCGATTCCGACGTATATGTGATGCCGTCTGTGTCCGAGCCGTTCGGAATTTCCCCGCTTGAAGCAATGGAAATGGGCGTACCCTCCATTATTTCAAAACAGAGCGGATGCGCCGAAATTCTAACCAACGTTATCAAGACCGACTATTGGGATGTTGACGCTATGGCCGACGCCATGCACTCCATCATCACCAATAAAGCCCTTTACGACACCCTCCGCGACCGTGGCATAGAGGAAATCCACGGAATCACATGGGAGAAAGCCGGAAAGAAAGTGATCGACATCTACAACCAAGTGATTGAATCACGTAAGTAACCTCCAATTTTCTGAATAAAAAAACATCATATAAGATTATGAAATCAGTTTGTTTCTATTTTAAGATCCATCAGCCTTTCCGCCTGAAACGCTACAGATTCTTCGACATAGGCAACGACCACTACTATTATGACGATTTCGCAAATGATGAAATCGTTAGCCGCCTCGCCTTGTCAAGCTATATCCCCATGGCGGAAACTCTCCTCCAGATGATCAACGACAGCAACAAGGAGTTCAAATGCGCAATCTCGATTTCAGGCACCGCCATCGAGCAGCTCCAACTCTATGTGCCGGAGTTTATCGACCTTCTCAAGAAACTTGCCGATACCGGCTGTGTCGAGTTCCTTAGCGGCACGTATTCCCACGGGCTTGCCGCACTCGAAGACCCCGAAGAGTTTATCCGCCAGGTGAAAGTACACGACGACATCATAAAGCGTCTTCTTGGTGTGAAGCCTAAGGTTTTCGCCAATACAGAGCTCATATATGACGATGATATCGCCGCTCTCGTCGCAAGCATGGGATTCAAGACCATCCTGACGGAAGGCGCGAAGCACGTGCTCGGTTGGAAATCCCCCAACTATGTTTATCAGGCGGCATCAGCGCCCCAGGTGAAGCTTTTGCTCACCAACGACAAGCTGGCCGACGATATCGCCCGCAATTTCAACAACACGACATGGGACGAATATCCCCTTACCGCTGACAAATACGTTGATTGGATCGCCTCTCTTCCCGAACAGGAACAGGTGGTGAACCTCTATATGAGCATGGAGACGTTCGGTTCGTTCCTCCCCAAGGAAACAGGCATCTTCGATTTCATGAGAGCGCTCCCCAGGTTTGCGAAAGAGAAAGGCGTGGCGTTCACCACTCCCTCCGACGCCGTGGCGAAACTCAAACCGGTCGATATGATTTCAGTGCCGTTCCCGATTTCAGACATCGACGAGGCTCGCGACGTCTCCGCCTGGAAGGGCAACGAACTTCAGAACGAAGCCCTCGGCAAACTCTATGCCGTTGCCGAGCGTGTAAACCTTTGTTCTGACCGCCGTCTTAAACAGGATTGGGAATATCTCCAGAGCAGCGACCATTTCTACTATATGAGCACCAAGAACATGGCAGACGGTGCAAGCCACGCTGCGTTCAGCCCGTATGATTCCCCGTTCGCAGCTTTCACCAACTATATGAACGTATTGGCGGATTTCCTCGTTCGCGTAGAGGAGCAGTATCCGGAGAGCATCGACAACGAAGAACTCAATTCGCTCCTTCTCACAATCCGCAACCAGTCTGCAGAAATCGAGGAACTCAACAAAGAGGTTAAGAACCTCCGCAACAACATCCTCAACGCCGACGATTCCACAAACGCGGTGAAAGCGGAGGCTCCCGAAATCTCCGACGAGAAGGCTTCGGCAAAGGCGACTAAAAAAGCCCCCGCAAAAAAAGCTCCCGCCAAGAAAGCGGCTACCAAGAAGACTGCCGCCAAGTAAAGCGAGACATCCACCCTTAATAATAGTTTATACAAAGAGGG
>CABRKI010000138.1 GCA_902471455.1 uncultured Porphyromonadaceae bacterium
CGGCTTTGGCCGACGTGACGGTTGTGGCAGAAAGCGACGTCAAGGGCGGGGCAATGTCAACGGCCAACACCGCGTTCTCTTATTCCCGCGATGTAATGGCACTTCCTGGACGCATTTCAGACCGTCTCAGTTCCGGGTGCAATCTCCTTATCCGGAAAGAGAAAGCGCATCTCATTACCTGTGCCGCAGACCTGATTGAACTGACAGGTTGGCAACCTTTTGACGCTAAGATTGACACGTGCCAACGTAATCTCTTTCCTGAACTTGAAGGTGACCCGAAACTAATCTATGAAACGCTCCGGTTCAGCCGCGAGCCGATGCAGGTGGACCGCCTGCATTCCTTGACCCTCATTCCTATTTCACGACTGATGTCGGCTCTCGGTGAAATGGAATTCGACGGCATAATAATACGTCATCCCGGCAACCGCTATTCCGTTTCTTAAATCTTGTGTGCATTTACCAACCATACATGGTTTAAAAACTCTCGCAAAATCTTTCAAGCACAGTCTCCACAAGCCTCTTCACAGAAGGTTTATAATCGGTGTTGGCATCTTCCGCCCTCCTTTGGGCGATAATGCAGCACACCGTCATAGCCCTGTGGCCGAGAAGTTTCGCCATCCCTTGAAGGCAAGCAGACTCCATCTCGAAATTCGTTATCGGCTTGCCGTTATAGCGGAAAGTTTCAATCTTCTCGTTCAGGTCAGGGTCTTTCAACTGTAGCCTCACCATTCTCCCCTGGGGCGCATAAAATCCTACGGCGGCTATGGTATAACCTCTGACCATATCGTCACGTCCTATTTTTTCTACCAGCTCTTTGTCGGCATCTACAGTATAAGGAGCAGCCCAAGTAGAATCCCAACCGACATGGCGGCAGAACTCTCGCTCGAATTTGAGATCGCATACTTTATCGCGGTCGGCATAGAAATTCAGTATCCCGTCAAACCCCATCCCCTTCTCTGCAATGACAAAATCGCCGATTTTCAAATCATATTGAAGCGATCCGGAAGTGCCGATCCTCACCATATTCAGAGTACGATGCACAGGTTTTATTGTCCTTGTCTTGAAATCGATATTTGCAAGCGCATCGAGTTCCGTCACGACAATCTCGATGTTATCAGGACCGATGCCATGGGAAATACACATTATCTCTTTCCCCTTATATCTACCACCTATAGCATGAAACTCACGGGAAGACACGTTATAATCTATCTCATCGAAATAAGAAGCCACCATATCAACCCTACCGGGATCGCCGACAAGGATGATATTATCGCGCAACTGGTCCGGTTTCAGATGGATATGGAATGCAGAGCCATCCTCGTTGATTATCAGTTGAGAAGGAGGGATAATACGTTTTTCAGACATAATCTTATTCTTTTGTAAAATATTAATTTCTCGGGCTTTCTTTTCCAACCCTTTCCAACATCTCGAAAGATATCGTAATGTTCGATAACCCGAACTAATTTTTAGTATAAAACGCAAAATATTTATGAAATCTGGAATGTAGGGACATGCCTCCGGCATGTTTATCCGCACAAGATTAAAATGCACAAATATTTTGTTCGTTGTCTATAATATAACAACAATAACCGTCTGAAATGGTATAATGATGTTATAAAACAGAAAAAAAATCAGTTATTGGCAAACGGACAAGCAATCCATATTCAACTAACGATCAATCCATTACAAAAAAGAGTATAAAAATAGGCGCAAAATTCATTGTCATATTAAAAAAAAGTTGTAATTTTGCATCGCTATCAAAAACGACCGAGGAAAGATGCCGGAGCGGTCGAACGGGACGGTCTCGAAAACCGTTGTACCCTTTCGGGTACCCAGGGTTCGAATCCCTGTCTTTCCGCAGAATATCGCCTAACGAATTGATAATCAGTTTGTTAGGCGATTTTGTTTAAAAGTTGGCGGACGGATTACGGACGCAACTTTTGCAGATTTCGAGTATTAACGGCAGCATTCTTTTGGCAGTGGCCTCATAAAGAATGTTAAAAAAATGTCGCCCAGACGAAACGCATCCCATTTGATAAGTGTTCTCGGATACACGCTTCCGAGGCTCCACGAGGGTAAGGAATGGTACATCGATTTTTATTCCCTCGACCCTTCCACGGGTGAACCCAGACGTAAAAAATTCTACATCCCGGCCATGAAAAACAAGCGCGAAAGACGCGCTTTCGCCGATGCTCTGATAGAGCGTACCGCCTCCAAATTGCGCATCGGCTGGAATCCGTGGGTACTAAACGAAAATATTAGGAGTTCTACTCCTTTTGATGAAGTCCTCGACAAATATCTATCCAATTTGAGTAGTTCGTACAGAAAGAGTAGCGTCAACAATTACACGTCGCGTGCGAAGATTCTACGTGATTATATTTCAACGCTTTCCGCTCCCCCGATGTATGCCTGGCACTATGACCGCGCATTTGTCAACGATTTCCTTGATTGGATCCTTACGAAGAGGAAAGGTTCGGCCAGAACCCGCAACAATTACCGGGGATGGTGCAGCGCACTCGGGGAATGGATGGTGGAGCGCAATTACCTTTCCGAAAATCCCGTGGCCAAAATCCGGAAGATCCAGGAACCGAAAAAAGCGCGGCAGCCGTTGACGGCCCAGATGCTTCACGAACTGTTCCTCCATCTTCGCCGGAACGACCGCCATTTCCTGCTTGCCTGCATGATGGAGTATTACACTTTCATCCGTCCCCATGAGCTCCGGTACATCCGGATCGGTGATATCTCTGTCAAGGATATGACCGTGTTTATAGCCGGCCATATTTCGAAGAACAAGATGGACGGAAAGGTGTCGCTCAACGAAGACACCGTCTCCCTTATGCTTGAGCTGCATGTGCTCGAGCAGCCTTCGCATTATTACCTGTTCGGCCCGGAACTATCCCCCTCCGGCACCCAGGCCCCCGACGATATTTTCAACAAGACCTGGGCAACGCTCCGGAAGCGTCTTAAATGGCCGGAGGAGATAAAGTTCTACAGCCTTAAAGACAGCGGCATCCGCGACCTTAGTGAGTCGAAAGGGGTGGTCACGGCCCGCGACCAGGCTCGCCATCAGGACATCGCCACCACCAACAAATATCTTCAGGGGCGCGACCTTTCGGCCCCTGAAGGGGCGAAACATTTCAAAGGGAGCCTGTCGTGATGCGGAAAAATTCACCTTTGAGCAACGGTTTCATGCCACGGCTCCCGAATGTGGCCGTAATCTTCCTGCACACATATTCCTGGCCGTGGATCATGAACCTGGCGTTGATATCCGGAATCGAGTCGGCAACGAAAGAGAAGGAATATTTCACTTTCGGATCGATGCCGGCCCCGGTTCCCCCCGCACCCCCCTCCGACAACCTCATAAATTTTTCGGCAGCGCGGATTTTTCCGTCGAAACAGTCAACGTCTGTCAGCGGATAAGGCATGAGGGCCACGTTGGGGTTTACAAACCCTATATAAACGCGGTCGAAGTCCGCGCCATCGCCGTCCCCTTCCTCGTGGCTCTCTATGATGTTGACCTCCCTCGGTTTCCTCACGGTCATATTATCGCTCAGAATCCCGCCGTTAGGGAGTTTGGGCCCGTTGCCCCCGTTTTCCCAGAACTCGAACGCCGAGGGGTCCTGCGGGTCATACAACTGACCGCCCGACTCTTCGTAAGTGCCGACGGGAATCCACAACATTTTACCTTCCATCGCATAATCCACAACCGCCGGCACGAATTCAAGTTCCTCGTAACCGAGGTCTTCGTCGTCCGGGTCATAATAAGCCGGGCCGAAGACATCGAGCGGCTGGAACTCCATGAATTTCGCATAGGGATATTTCTTGGCGTTCTCTTCGCTCACATGCCCCTGGGAATATATCACCACCGGACGTTGGATGAAATATGTCTCCAGTTCCTCGCAATATAGGATAACCGGTTTCCCACGTGTGTTGCCTGACGAATAAGAGAGCCGCTTCGCCTCCAGTTCCGCCACCGTGGCCACCTTCACTGCCGACTTCAGCCACTTCTTCCGGAGCCATGGTGCATCGAGGAATTTCCATACGGTGTTATCACTCGCCTTGTAGCGGAACCTCTTGATAGGCAGGAAATCCGCGTCTTCCTCGTCGCGGGTCACTGTGCAGGAATATTCATCGACCACTTCTTCGATGGCGACAGTGCCGGCTGACTCCCGGAAGTCGGAATAGAACGAGAACCGGATAACCTTTTCCGTCTCGTCGAATTCGAATACCCCGGAAAGGAACGGCGCAAGCTTCTGGAAGAATTCCCTTACCGTCCAATGAGGCATGGCGTCGCAATAGTCCGGCATTTCCCACGACGGAGGGATTGTGTTGCAGACGATAGCCCGGTTCCAGTAGGATTCCTGCAGGGTCGGCATCTCCAACGTATAACCCGCACCCTGCGCCACCTTGGCAATGAGGGGCAGGAGATAAGGCTGCCACGTCAGCCTCCTGGTCTCCTCATGCCATTGGGTGGCGGAGACAGCGCGGTTGTTTACCACGTCATACCCCTCCGGAATCCACGGGAGGCAAACCTCGGATGCCGTGCCTTTGCGGGCATCCTCCGGCGATATGTCGGAAGGTTTGACGAAAGCCGGACTCCCGAGGTCGATTTCGTTCACATAGACAGTATCGGCTGACGCTTCCTCATTCTCCGGGTCAACCCCTTCGAGGAACTGCCCTTTCACCGATTTTTCATTGGTTTCCAGAATGGCGAGCGCACCCTTTCTGAAGAAATTCCCCGAAACAATCATGCACCCCAGCAAGGCTGTGCCCTTCGCTACGTCATCGCGGTGGATATGTCCGAAAATCCTTATGTTTTCCGGACAATCCTCCATTGGAAACTCTATCGAAAGGGAATAACCCTCCGAATCGGAGAACTGCGCATTCTCGGCCACATATTCGAATTCTGAATTCTCCTTTATGACGGCTTCCATACCGTCAACCACAATGTTGATCATCTTCTACGGTTTTTGTTTCTCATCATACGGTTGTATTCATCCTGCGCCCTTTTTATGCCGGCATCGCCCGTCACGGTATTGACCGTGACAAACGGCTCGTCGAGCCGTTGCGCGAGACGCCCGACAACTTCCGAGAGTTGTCGGAGGGTCTCATTGTCGGAGGCTGACTGCCCGTTGCCGGGTGCGCTCACTTCGTTCACGCCACGATCAAGATTGGCGGGTTGCATTGAGCGGCCCCGGGCGATTACGTCGGCGGCACGGTCCATGGCCCCGGTAGCCACCACGCGGGAGGCATCCTGCGCGGTGAGTGTGGCCACCGGGTCGTTGCGACGCGCGAAGTCGGCCATGCTCTCGAGGGCCGACACGTCGCCCGAAGCCCTTACCCTGTCAAGGCGGGCGATTACCCCGGCCGTCACAGGATTCTCCAAAAGTTCCTTAGGAGCCACCCATTCGCCGGCGTGTACCACGCCCGCCACCTCATATTTAGAGCCGGCACGCGTGTAACCGCCTTCTGCGTATCCTTGGGAAGCCGACGCCTCCTGTTGCTTCTTCAGCAGCGCGATATTGGCGGCTCCGGCGGCGAGGGCCACGGCGGCGGCAGCCGGGGCGAGCGCAGGGCCTACAATGGGGATTTTAAGCGTTGACGTGTAAGCGTTCATCGCTCCCGTTATCATGGTTGCCGTGGCCTGGATTATCTGCATTTTAAAAGAAGCTTCCGAAGCTTTGTTTTTGATTTCCGCCACCTTCTGTTGCTTCTCCTTCTCGAGTTTCTTGGTCAGATATGTGTTGCCCTGGGCCAGTTCCGCCTCACGTTCATAGCGTTTCTCAATCTTCTTGACCTCGATCTCCGCGTTGGCCTGGGCGAACTGCGATGCCATCTGCATGGCGGCGGAAACCACCGCAAAAGTGGCTTGTGTAGCCTTTGTAATATTGTCAAGCACATTCTCCGAATCAGAACCAAGAGATTCCCAAAGATCCTTCCAAGCATCGGCAACAGATGCAATCATAGAAATCCATTCGTTGCCGCCGTTTTTTATATTCTCGATATATTCTTTCCAATCCTCTCTGTCGAGCTCCTGTTTCCGGCGGTCTCCTTCCTCCTTTGAAATCATTCCGGAACTGACCGCATCGTCAATATCTTTAATTTCCTTGTTACGCTTACGTTGCTTTTCCTCCTTTATTTCTTGCGGAGTCCTTTCATAATTTCCTCCCGGCAGTTCGACTTTATATTTTTCGCTTAACGCCTTCCGGAACTTCTCAAATTCCTCCATTTTTATCTTTCCTTCATCGAGTAGCAGTTGAAGGGTTTTCATCTCCAGACGGAATCGTTCGTCGGTGGAAAGTTTTGCGTATTCCTTCCGCATTTCGTTCACCTTCTGTTGGAACTGCCGCTCCATGTCCGATTCTTCATCCTTTGTCTGTTGGAAAATCTGGAGTTGCAGTTTCTCCCATTGTTCCGAACCGATGACATATTGAGCCTGTTGCTGCCGGAGTGAATCGAGCCGGATGGCTGCAATTTTCTTCTGGAGGTCAATCTCCGACTGGAAGGACTGGTCGGGATTGACCTTTGCATCCTGTCTGAGCTGACTGATTTTGAATGTTTCTTCCTTCTTGATACGGTCAACCTCAAACGCCGCTTTTTTATCATGATATTTTTTATCAGCAGCGGCTTTTCTCTCGAGATAACCTTGGTAACTTTTATCATCTTCGAAATATATGTCCTTGATGCCGGCAAAATACTTTTCATAATAAGCCCGCGAATCGTCACAGAACTGCTGTTCAGCTTCGTTACGGGCCGAAAGATAGGAGACATAATCTGTCTCTCCGGCAGAATAAGCCGAAAGGACCATGGAATCTTTTTTCTTATATGCGGCCTCGATGGCGGCGAGCCCGTCGCGGAATTCCTGTTTTTTCTTCAGGAGTTCCCGGCGAGCCTCGGCGGCGGCTTTCTTGTCGGCCTTAGCTTTGTCTTTCTCCGAAACGTAATCCGGAACGACCGTATCCGAAGGGATATCCCCGGAAGGCTTGCCTTCGGAAGCCGGTCTCTGCGAACTTTCAAACATAAGTTCCCGGAGCATTCGTTCCGCCTGTTCTCGTGTCAGTGTCCCGGAGGCTACGTTACCTTTCAGCATGAGGTTGATGGCTGCGCCTCCGGATATCGCTTTCCCTATTGTCGTAGCCGAATCCTTATCTTTAACCGGGAAAGTTACATAGACCTTTTTCCCTTTTCCGGAAGCTAATACTTCAGAGAGTCCATCAATAAGACTGTCAAGACTGCCGGAGTCCATGTCGGCAAAATATCGCGGATCCATTGAGTCCAGTTTGGCAGTCCTTTGTGAGTAATCAGACTGACGTTCCCTTATCTTATTCAGCACTTTCATCGGGGAATTCCCTTTCAGATTTTGGATTATTCCCAGATTTTTCTCAGAAAGAGAACGCACTTCGTTGAAATCTTTCGTCGAAATCCCTTCTCCGGAAGCTATCCCTTGGGATATTGATGTCACCAGTCTTGTAACCGTGCGTTCCCCGACTCCCATATTTTCAAGAGATTCCCGAAGTTTTTCCGTAAGGTTGTCAATTTCTTCGAAATATGTGGAATCTATTTTCTCTCTGGCGGCATTTATTCCCCTTGCCTGTGCCGATTTCTGAGCTGCGAATGTGAGTCGTTCATAAGCAAGTGCAAGATTGATGATTTCACCTTTCTCATCGATGAGACCTCTAAGGTAAATGCCATATTTTGATAGAATACTTTTTTTTGCTTCCTCATATTCCTTTGTCCCTTTCTTTGCTCCTTCCAACGCACCGAAAAGAGAATTTACTTCCTTCACTTCTTTCCTGGTCTCCTCCGAGAAAGAGGTGGCGGATTTCATCGCCTCTTTCATTGATTTTGTGAATTCGTCGGTTTTCGATACGAGATTGTAGATTGCCACGCCTATGGCGGCAATTACAGACACAAGAAGACCAATCGGATTCGCCTTCAGCGTTACGTTTAAAAGATGCCATGCCGCACGTGCCCTCCCGAGGTTCCTTGTCATCAATGCTACTGCTGTATTACATAGAAGCACACCAACCCTCCAAGCTTTTGCTATGCCTGTCGATATGGCCTGGGCGGCGGCCATCCCTTTTGTCTGGATGGTTGCGGCCTTCGCCGCCAAGGTGTATGCGATGATTGCAGCCGTAAGGGATGCAAGCGCGCCGGCATGGTCGAATATGAAAGTAACTATTGTTTTGAGGACACGGAGGAAGATTCCGGATGAAGTATAGACATGCTTCATCACCGGATAAAGCTTCTCGCCGAGCTCGATGGCGAGTTCCGATACAGATTTCTTCGCCTTGTCGATAGATGCCTGTGCTGTATTGTTGAACAGTTCGAACTCATGGGTGGCCGACGAAGCTTCCCGGAAAGCTTTGTCGGCTTCCCCGAACTGCCATTTCAGTTCGTCGATATGGTTGGCGAGGGTCGAAAGCACCGTGGCGACACGTGCGGCATCC
>CABRKI010000139.1 GCA_902471455.1 uncultured Porphyromonadaceae bacterium
CGAGGCATACGTCGATGACATCCGGCGTATGCTCGACAGGCTTACTGGAGGCGATGTTGCGCTGGTCGATGACTTGACACAGGAAACTTTTGTGAAGGCATATCTCTCTTTAAGGTCGTTTAAAGGCGTGGCGCGTTTTCGGACTTGGCTTTTTCGAATCGCATATAATGAATTTGTAACCCATGTCAGGAAGAATACACATTTCGTGGCTTTTGACGACACAATCCACGATACCGCCTATGATGATTCCGAGCCGGATGGGCCGTCGGTAGATGCCGTAACTGTCGAAGAGGCTATCGGGCGGCTTTCGCCGGCGTTAAAGGCGATTGTTCAGTTGTATTATTACGAAAATTTTTCTGTATCCCGTATAAGTGAAATCATGCAGATGCCTTCGGGCACTGTGAAATCATATCTTCACCGGGCAAGGGTCAGACTGGCACATTTGCTTGAAAATAAAGATGATTGAGTATGAAGAATAATGATAAAATATCAGAGAAGGTACTCGACGGACGCATCCGCCGCATGGTTGTGGATGGAGCAAAAGAGCCTTCGCGCAATCCGTGGATGGTGAAAAAAGTTCTTAATAGGCTTCCCCCTCACAATCGTCCTGTTTTCGGTATTGTAGAGATTATAGGAATGCTTTCGGTTGTGATAGCATTAGGGGTGACTGTAAAAAACGAAATGGTAAAGCTTGCAGGATGGAACGGGGAAGGAGAATTCGATTTTTCCATTCTTGCCGTGTGCCTTGTGTCGGCCCTCGCAGTGGTTTTTTATGCCGCATTTACCATGCTTAGGAGATGCTGATTTTTATCTTCACGGTAGTTTTTCGCGAGTTTTGGCTCTATATTGCGGTCGGGATGAAATTTTCTTCGTAATTTTGCATAAAATTAAGAAGAAAGATGAAATTTGAAGAAATCCTGACAAATGACGATTTGCTCGATGCATTGTATGATATGCATTTCGACGAATGCACGCCGATTCAAGAACTTGCTATCCCTCCGGTGCTTGAAGGCCACGACCTTCTTGCCGTGGCGCAGACCGGTACCGGCAAGACAGCGGCCTATCTGCTCCCTGTCATAGAGCGTCTGGTCAACGATAATTATCCTCAGGACAACGTAAACTGTGTGGTTATGGCCCCTACCCGCGAGCTCGCGCAGCAGATTGACCGCCAGATGCAGGGTTTCTCTTATTTCATGCCGGTCAGCAGTATGGCGATATACGGCGGCACCGACGGCCAGACCTATGAACAGCAACGGAAAGGGTTGAAAATGGGGGCGGATGTGGTAATTGCCACGCCGGGCCGACTGCTTGCCCATCTCAGCATGGGCCACGTGGATTTATCGAAGGTTTCTTTCTTCATTCTTGACGAAGCCGACCGTATGCTCGACATGGGTTTCATAGACGATATCATGCAGATTGTGGGCCATCTCCCTAAGGAGCGGCAGACCCTTCTTTTTTCCGCCACGATGCCTCCGAAGATCCAGATGCTGGCAAAAAATATATTGAACGATCCCGTAGAGGTGAAGATTGCTGTTTCAAAACCGGCGGATAAAATTAAACAGGGTGCTTTCGTGTGCTATGAAACGCAGAAACTCCCGATTATTGAAAGGATGTTTAAGGAGACACCTCCAAACAGGGTGATAATTTTCTCTTCCTCAAAACAAAAAGTCAAGGATTTGGCGAGGTCGCTCAAGAAAATCAAGATAAAGGTTGCGGAAATGCATTCCGACCTTGACCAGAACGAGAGGGAAGAGGTGATGCTCGACTTCAAGGCAGGGAGGATAAATGTGGTTGTAGCCACCGATATCATTTCAAGAGGCATAGACATAGACAATATAGAAACAGTGATTAACTACGACGTGCCTTACGAAGCGGAAGATTACGTACACCGCATCGGACGCACGGCACGCGCCGACCGGGAGGGAAGCGCATACACGTTTATCAGCGACAAGGATAGGGGCAAGTTTAAGGTCATAGAACAACTGCTGGAGAAAGAGGTGGAAAAGCTGCCTGTGCCCGCCGACCTTGGGGCTGCCCCTTCATACGGCGGACATGAAGGCCGCGGAAAAGAGAGACGCGGAAAATGGAGACGCAACGGAAAATATCGTGGGCGTGGAAAAGGCGCGGCAAAAGGGGGCGCAAAGGGTGGCGGCAAAGGACCCGCGCACAAGGGCCCTACTGCCTGAAACCGCCGGTCCTGGATGAGTCGCCGGGAGTGGAATCGGGTTTGATTCCGTCGTATGCCGGCTCATGCTTGCGTGCATTCGTATAATCGAGCCAATACCCTTTTTTCACTTTATATTTCTTGTGTTTTCCCCGGTGATTCACTTCTATCACGGGGATGGTGTCGTTGTCGAGCACATCGGGCGAATACTCGGCTGAATTCCCGATAGAATCGCGGAAATGATAAAAGCGGTTGTTCATGCTTCCTTCCGTATTCATGCCCCCATAGAGAAGGAGCGTCGGCATTTCCGAGAGTGATTTGTGAGGCTCGTAGCCGGCAAGACGCATTTTAGAGGAATCTATATTTTCTTCGCTGTCAATTCGGAATATGATGCCGTCGATAGAATCCACAATGCATAACACCGGCACCCATCCTTGCCGGAGTGTCGGTTCGAGTGTGGAAATCTCTTCGCGCCTTAAAGAATCGAGCAGCTCTTTTTCCCGTTCGGAGACATAGTCTATGGAATAAATTTTTCCGTTGTCTATCCAAAACAGCGAACCGTTGTCGAGGGTCCAGCCTCTCCATCCCTCTTGTTGCCATAACGAGTCGGGAGATTCCTTAACTTTGTTCTTCAAAGAGTCGTCGATAAGAGTTGGATAATATTTGACCATCTCCGCCGAATCATTCACATCGCGCAGGGGGTAGGGCCGTTCTATCGGATAATTCACCGCCGACGCGAACTGTGAGGGAGAATCGTTTAAAATGGCGATTGCAACGGTTTTCACTTCTTCGGGAAGGTTGGGGTGGTCCGTGTTTTTTTTCGAATTCCCGTTGCATCCTGCGATAACCGAGGCAAACAAGAATGCGGAAAGTGAAGAGATTATATATTTTTTAGATTTCATTTTTTGCGGTCCTTGAGATAAATGGAGTTATTCTTATGCGAAATTAATGATTCAGTCCGGAATAAACAAGGTTTCGAATTCCTCGATTCTGCGACGTTGCAGCTGGCTCAGGGTTTTGCCCCGGTATTTGCAATGTGCAAGGTAGGATTCCTTTATTTCCCTGTTGCCGTTGAGCAGGTTCTTATACATCGTTGATTTTGCCACGACACCAATTCCGCAGTTGTAGGCAAGCGCACTCAGCAACAGGCTGTCTTTACCGAAACTCCGGTATTTGGCGCAAAGTTTCGCAAGGTCAGCCCGAAGCAGTTTGTCGGCTTCCGCTTCAGAAAGGTTCTGGTTTCTTTTATAGGGTTCGCCGCGAAGAATCTTATGGCCGTATCCTACGAGTATCCCTTTGTTGCGGTGTAATCCTTCATATTTTTTAATAACAGCTATCGCTTTTTCAAATTCGGGACTGTAATTTACGGCTTTTTTTACAGCTCCGGAAGAAATGACGGTGTAGCTTATAATCAATATCAGACATACGCAACATATACGGAGAAGATAACGTAATTGTCGGGTGCCTGAGTGTATCCTTTTTCGGTTTTCTATCATATCCATATAATGTAAATAAGACAGCCTGTAATACAGTCTGCCTTATTTATAACGTTTTAAACCTGCCTTATGGTTCAGATCCTAACCGTCGTGAATGAATGTGGCTTGAGAGTCAGGTTGACGTATTTCGCCCCGATTTTTATAGAAACCTTCTTTTGCTTGTCGGAGAAATTGCCTGCAAACACGAGTTGCCTTCCGTCGGCATCAACCGCCGCGAGTATAGGCATACCATCTGATTTCCCTTCTTTATAACCGTTGACCCTTGCCCCTTTCCCCATGAGGGAAGTGTAGTGGCGCACGGCATGATATTCCGGAGTGTATGTGTAAGACCCGTCTTTCGAATCCACACGTATCAGGGCGTTTTGTTTCCATCCCCACGGACTTTCCCCCGAATCGCAGAGTATTACATTCCAGAAAGTATATTCGTCGCATCCGTTGCCGAGGTAATGGTTGATGAGTTCGAATGTGTGTTCGGCAGCTCCCCAGTCGAACGACCCCCATCCGCATTCGCTTTCCGACCCCATGAATCTCCATTCGGGATGTTGCGAGCGTATTTCCGGAAGGACGTCCCTCCCTTCCCATTGGAAAGCGATGCCGTCCACCTCTTTGTTCAGGTCTTTGTCAGACAGAACTTTTTCCACATGGTCGAGACGGTTCGTATTGAATGTTCCCAAGAACAGGGATACTTCGGGATGTTTCTCGTTGAGGGCAGGGGCGAGATAATCGCGGTTGAACCGAATGGTGCCATCCGCAGTCCAGGCACATCCGGGATATGGCGTGTAACTGTAAGCCTCGTTCTGATAGATGACCATATCGATCGGAATGTTTTCCTCTTTGTATGCGTCAATGAATTTGCAGAAATAGTTTGCGTATGCCTTGAGATAACGGGGGTCTTGGATGAAGAAATCGTTGGTGGCGAGTTGGCGCGGGAATTGTTTGTCGCGAGGGCCGGTAAGTTTCATTTCGTCTTCGTCGATTTCTCCCCCTCCGAAGAGAAGATATGAGATGGAGTCTGTGAGGTTATTGTGTTTGCTGCTCACCACCGGATAGTCGCCGTTGATTTTCATCCAAGAGGGAGGGCTCCAAGGCGAAATCCAGAATGTAAGGTCAGGCTGTATTGCTTGGGCCTCTTTGATGAACGGGATGATACGTTTGTGGTCGCGCTCGATATTGAAATATTTAAGTTCGAGGTCGCCTTGCACTTCGTCGCAGCTGTACCACGATTCGGCATAGTCGTTGGCTCCGGGGGAAATCCTGCCTCTTGTGAACCTCATGTCGCCGTCGGGTGAAAAGAGGTTGTCCATGATTTCTTTTCTGCCGTCGCCGTCAACTTTTGAAAGAGCAAGATGGTCGAGTTCGTTGAATGTCATCCCCCAGTCGCGGAACAAGGGATAATTGTCGGTTGTTTTCGAGATGTCGAGCACAACGGGGCCGGAAGGCCGGGTGGAAAGTTTAATTTTGCCTTTTTTCCATACGTCTTCTTTTGTTGAAGTCACTGTTTCACCCGATTGCGCATACGAGACAACCGGTAAAAGCAGAACCGGAAGAACAGCTAATTTGGATAGGTTCATATAAGATTTTATGATAGGTTAGAAAGTTTATGTGGGGACGGGATAAAGTGTGAGCCAACCCGGACAGGATTGGCTCACAAATATAGGAATAATTATTGAAAGGTCGTGCAGAATGAAACATTTTTAGTTCAAATTATCATTGATTCCAGTCGTCGGTGCGGAAAGGCACAAGCGGAAGACCGAGCACGTTGAACACTTTGCCGACGGCAAAATTCTTAAAATTGTATCTCACCGCCTCGATTTTACCCGCTTCCGGACAAGTGACTTCAATGTTGAGAGTCTGAGGATTCTCGCGTGCTATGGCAGGATGAAACACCTTGTCGGCGCCCGCTGCCTCGAATCCTTCCAGTTCTTTGTTGGGGGTAAAACCTTCCCAAGCATTGTTGAAAGACAGAATGGCTTTGTCGCCTTCGACTTTCATCGATTTGAAGGTGGGATATTCGGTTGGCATCCCTTTTATGCCGTATGTTTTCCCGGCTGCCATGAATGCGAGCCGTTCGCCGATTTCCTTTTTCTTGCGAGCATGGATATCGTTTACTTCAAACGGATAAACAAGGTCGGAGGTGCAGACTATTTCACTTGAAGGCGTAATCTGAGCCGCCTTATGCTGGCTTTCGCGGAAGAAGGCGGCATTGTTTCCGTCGGGATTTCCATAATCCCATCCCGGTATCTCCACGAAATAGAAGGGAAGTTCGCCGAGTCCCCATTTCTGTCTCCAGTCGCTCACCATGTCTTTCTGATGATAAGGATAGGTGGATTCCCTGCCAACGTTCGATTCTCCCTGATTCCATAGAAACCCTTTTATGGTGTAACCGATGAGGGGATGGAGCATGGAATTATACATTATGTTGATGCGTTCGTAATCCTGCATAGTGGTGTCGGACGCCTCTTTGTCGATGTTCCATTCGGGATATTTCTCTATCTGTTCGCGGCTTTGCCACCCTTCCAGTTTGCTTCCGCCGTAAGAACAGTCGATTATGCCGACAGGCACATTTAGAATATCGGTAAGGGAGCGTGCGAAGAAATATGCGAGGGCACTGAAATCGTATGCATTCTCCGGGTTGCTGACCTTCCAGGGACTCGTTACTTTTTCTTGCGGTGTATAGGCTTTGCTTTTGGGCACTTTCGCCATCCTTATGCCGGGATATTTGCCGGAATAGGCGATTGCTTCCACGGCACCTTCCACGGGTTGTGTCCAGAATCCTTTCAAAGGCATCTCCATGTTCGATTGCCCGGAACAGAACCAGACTTCTCCCACCGCCACGTTGCCGAGCGAGATATTGCTTTCGTCGCCGGAAATCTTAATAGAATAGGGGGTGAAGGAAGCTGAAGGGGTCGGCAGGTATGCATCCCAGCGGCCGTCTTTCCCTGTAGTAGCGGTCACTTTTTTTGCAGGATTCCATGACCCTGTCACTGTTATAACGCTGCCGGGTGTGGCCCATCCCCATAAACGTGCGTCGGAATTTTGTTGGACAACCATGTTGTCGCCGACGATGTCTGGCAGTTCTATTTTAGCGTAGCCGCTGAGAGGAAGCACCGACAATGCCAGTGCGATGATTAAACCGTTTCTCATGAATGTGTCGTTGTGTTATGTTGATTCCACAAATTTAGGCAAAACACGACACATACGCAAAAATAGTCGTGATAGGCAAATAAAAAGCTAAAATTGTGCTACCAAAGGTTCCTTTTCGGGAAAGATTCTTTATAATTTGAGCGAAGACGGTCTATAAGCCTTGCCATATCTCTCGAGAAGTTATGGCCTGTCCAGACTCCGGAGTTTGTCATCATTACCCAGCATTCTCCGTCAGCGAACCTTGTGACGAGCACATGCGTGGAACCTAACGTACCTGTCCTTGTCCATTTCCCCTTCCCGTCGGACTCCGACCATCCTCTCGTCTGTTTGTCGTCATCATCGCGGTATGTCATTTTGCCGATGCTTTCCGTTGAAAGAATATCTTTAACCCCCGGGTCGCCGTCGATTGCAGCTACGACGCGTGCGAGGTCGGCGGCTGATGTCACCCAGCCTCCGGCTCCGAGAAGCCCGTTGATATTGCTGCCTCCATATACACGGTCAACCATGCGGCCGCTTCCGTTGTATTCCCGGATTTTCACTGTGTCGGGTCCATAATATTTTGTTTCATCGCCGTGCCTCTGTTCATAATAGTTGGTGGCTGGCCGGAAGTTGTAGGCTCCGATTGGTTCAAGTATATTTTCCATGACAAAATCCCAATAGTTTCGATGCGTCACTCTTTCAATAACCAGCGATAAAACCATGTAGCCGAAGTTGCTGTATCTTCTTCCGCTGCCGGGAGTGAAGCCAAGCTTGCGTCCTAATACTATTTTTATAAGCTCTTCGTTAGTGGGGGGTGCGGTGAGATGTTTTACGTCCATGATATCGACGGTGTTGAACATAGGGTCGCCGGCTCCTAATGTGAAACCTCCTTTGTGCTGTAGGAGGTCATCGACTGTGATGTCTTTCATTCTCGGATCGCGCATGGCATTGGTGTAGGCGGTGTCGTTGAGAATGCCGTTTTCGCCAAACACTTTGGAGTCGAGTCTGAGCTTTCCTTGTTCGCAGAGTTTCATGATTGCCACACCGGTGACAAGCTTTGATGCCGAAGCAATCCGCATTATTGATTTGGGCGACATCTTCACGGCGGCCTCTTTGTCCGCCCATCCATACCCTTTTGCATAAAGGAGCGAATCATGCCGCGTAACGGCAAGAGATATTCCCTTTATTTCCCATTTGTCTTTGAATCGTTCAATTTCACGGTCCATCCGGTGCAACGCTTCCGTGTCTGAAGATGCGTTGTCGAGTGTGTCGCTCCAAACAATCCTATCCTCCTCTTCTCTTAACGGGGAACCCGATTCGGGGATTAACCTTACAACCGTTATCACTATGAAGGCGACAATGGTGAAACACATGATTGATATTGTGCTTTTACGAATATCCGATCTTTTCATTATGAATTGTCAAAATCTTTGCGAGCGCCCGGTTCCTGTCTTGCAAATGAAGTTGTTTAATCTTTTTTACGGAGAATATTTCTCTTATGGATTCTTACCTTAAAATGACCTCTTTCCCAATCTTCCATCATTTTTCCGGACGCTTTTGAACCTTTCATCGGTCGTTTAGCCCGCTAAACTCCCTCTTCAAGTTTCAAAATCGTCTCGAAAATCTGACGAAATCTTGAAAAAGAAAAAAGTTTAAACAACTTC
>CABRKI010000140.1 GCA_902471455.1 uncultured Porphyromonadaceae bacterium
GGGGGGAAGCCGCCGTCGTTGTTGCAAAAGCGTCGTTCAGTTACCGACCCTTCGGGTTCGGTCATAACCGGCCGCCATTCTGTAGAGAAATATTTCCCATGTAAAAGCCCTCCTCAATCGAGATAAAATACATAATATTTCCTGCCATCTATCTCCTGCTCGAAGATATCATTGTAATTAAATGTGCCGTCATTATCTACGAAAGTTATCCGCTTTCCATTGGCATCCTCAATATCAAATCCGAAGGGAAGGGATGATGATGGTTTATCTCCGAGAGCAAAACTGAGTTCTGCATATTTATAACCACGGTCATCTGTTGTGAATTCTCCATAAAAACGGCCGTCAGGACCAGGATAATAAGCTATCTTATCATTATCAAGCTTCTTTTTTAGTTGAATCTTTTCATAATTCTCCCCCCGGCAATAGAATCGGTAAGGCTTATCTGTAGGATAAATGCTGCCGTATTTCGTGCGAATACTTTCGCCGTTCAGATAGAAACAAGTATATTCCCCTTCATTCTCTATTTTGACGGCATCCTGCCATATATATCCTTTACTGCTTATCAATTCATACTTACGATCCTCATTTACGAAACAATATGCAATATTCCTATATCCGGATGCCACCAAAGAAGCAGGCACTTCTAAAGAGCATAGATATGCACCGTTTCCTCTACAAAACGTGTAATTACAATTATCCAATGCTTCAATGGAGTTTTCGACTACAATATATTGGGAATAGAACTTACTAACGTTAGTGGTATTAATATAATACCATATAATCTTTATCTTATCCTGCACTTGGAGGGTGGGCTTGAGGGAGGTGACGGTGAAGCGGTAGATGCGGTTCGGGAGGAGCGTGTTCCAGGCTTCCGCTGCATCTGCACAAGGTTCGCCGTCATCACCATATTTCGAAAGATAGATGTAATAGGGTTCAGCGTCTGTCGAATCAGTCTTCCTTACGTTCAGTGTAATGCGTCGGTCGCTCCCTTTTACATCATCCCCCAATTTCCTTTTCGGGACGTATGCACGAAATTTATTGCCGTCCTGTGAGAAGGCGATTTCCGTTGTCGAGGAAGCTCCATTCCCTGCTGTTTCCCCTGTTGCAGACAACGACACCGACTCGATTTCATATCCGTCGTCCGCAAGCCCGTCAACCACCTCTATCTTGGCGAGCATCCGGTTTAACAGAACATCCACATGCGTGTTCACCCCGATTTCAGAAATGCTTACCGATGCTTCTCCAATCATCGGAATCCGGGTCACGGCATTC
Organism: uncultured Porphyromonadaceae bacterium; assembly: GCA_902471455.1. Lineage (GTDB taxonomy): Bacteria > Bacteroidota > Bacteroidia > Bacteroidales > Muribaculaceae > Lepagella. The sequence continues at coordinate 1,273 of CABRKI010000140.1, forward strand.
TGGTCAGCAGGCACGGAAAGCACAATGTTTTTAACATCGTCAAAAGTTGTCTCCCCTACCGTAAAGTCAAGATTCCCAACGAATCCGTTAAGGTTGGCGATGGCAAGAACTTTTACAATCCCTTCATCACCGAATTCGGATGATGCGACCTCCACATCCACAGATAAATTTCCATCACCTCCTGTCATATCACCCCCTGCCGAATCACCTTCAAACACCACGCTTTTTAATATGCCGTCATTTCCGAAAAAGCATATCCTGATGTCGGAAGGATCGATATAATTTTCAAGGGTATTACCGTCTTCCTTCGATTCCGAACCATCGGATGCCCGCGTCGGCAATCCGGATGGGGAAAGACGGAGGAAAATCCGGCTCTTCTCGGATTCCCCTCCCTGTGCAGGAGGTTCGCAATTACAAGCTGACATAATTACGAACACTGCAAGAAACACAGTTTTTATATGATAGCGGATATTCCCCATCGAATCAATTGGTTGGAATTCCTGTTATTGCCTACTTTAATCCGTTTTCATTTCTTGATGTTAACATCCTGGTTCATCGTCTCCCAAGGATTGACGGTAATCGTCACATTGACCTTATATTGCGGCAACGCGCTTTCAAAATCGGATTCCAAGACGAGGTCGTTGTCCGATGCCACACCGGCACCTATCCCTTCGATTGATTTCAGCGTGAGGGTATAGAAATGGTTACGCACGAGGCCGTATGCACCCTCAGCCTGCGTTTCGGCATCGGCATCATAATTCTTATGCCGGATTGGCACGATGAAAGCACACTTCCCCATTTCAAACTTCTCCACAAAGCCGACCGATTCGATAAGTTTCTGATTTACTTCTGAAGGTTCATAATCCGACAATTTCTTCTTATTTCTGTCGTAATAACGATCCAATGGAGCATTTTCGTTAAACTGAATTGTGAAATAGTTTGACGGGACTCCTGCCACATTGATTAGCCTTGTATCTTGCTTGAAAGCGGCTACCGGATACTTAGAGTATCCATTCGTGTCAAAAGCAACATTCTGTTGCTGTGAAAGAGTCTCCCACAACTCGTCTTCCGTGTAGATGCCGTCAACATAGCGATAGAACGTCTGCGCCGTCCCGTCAAGCGTGTAATGGCCCTTGATTATGACAGATGCCACGGCATTATCCTTTGTATAATCCTCTGCCGGGCGTGTGGTTTCATGTGTCAATACTTCGCTGCCGTCCGCATTAGTCAGTTCCGAATATTTAGGATACGACAAAGTGTAGCCTTCAGCCGGGGCGGTCTCCCCTGCTACCGGGAACGTAACGGTTTTATCCCACGACACGGAATGCGCCCAATAGCTTTTACCTTCAACGTTCCATCCGGCCCATGGTTTGGTCGCATGCCATGATATACTCTTCACAAGGGAACTCGATTTCTCAACGGCCGAAAGTCCCCAACCGTCAAGAGTCAGAACGAGAGTGCGCTTGTCTTTTGTGGCGCCCTTATTCATTTCCACGGATTGATTGCCGGCGATTCCGTTTGTAAATTTCACTTTTGCAGCTACTCTTTCCAAAGCGATGGCAACCGCATCCCCATCATAGTTGGCATCTGAGAGCGCAGTGGCGAGCATATCTTTACCGTCTAAATCAAAATAACGCGACGAAGACATCACCAATCCCTTGTCAGCACTTTCAAAACCTGTAGCCACGACCTTGTCAAGAGCAGAGAAACCGCAATTCACTTTTGCAACGTCGGCACCGTCCAAGTTGGCGAACACCACAATCTTGTCAGGACGCTTTCCGGGCGTTGCAGGCACGTCAACCTCATATCCTTTGTCTGCGCCAAGCCACTTGGCCTCTTCGACACCCATACATTCGTCGCTGTTATAGAACGCGATATGGAGGGAAGTCACCGAGCCGTCTTCTACAGCCCGGGTATAGTCGTTAGCGGTCAGACGGATGTTCAACTTCCCCTCAGTTTGTCCGGGTTGGGGTGTGGGGTCGTCCCCGTTAACAACAGTGGTGGAACACGAACCAAAGAGAAACATAATGGCACATATCGATGCCGCAAAAGAAATTCGTTTCATGGTAAGCAATATTTGGGTTAAACTTAGTATTTCCCTACTACTCACATAATATCATAATCAAAATCACAATAAACGTCTGAGTAAGTCTGCGCCGCTAAATTAACCATAATCTTTCCAATCTGCAAATATTTTTCACTATTTTTCTCTTTAATTTATAAAAATATTTCTCAAACCCACTCCAATGTGACAGCACTCCCTATTTTCCAATAGAATCTATTAAGAGTATCTAAAGTTCATAACCATCTAATATTCACCACATATATTCAAAACAGTTTATACGAGAAAGCGCTGATTCTCCTCACAGAGAACCAGCGTCTATTAAAATTTAATTCACATTGCATAGAAACCAAAGGAATGCCTGTAGTGCTTTGGCACATCTAATAACATGCAACCGATAGTAATCTGACGACTAAACCGAAAGGCGGCGTCCGGCGAAATACTGGTTGTAGGCCAGGCCGCCTACTATCAGCACCAGACCCAAATAGGTGGTGGGCATGATGGGTTCGCCGAGTATCATCGATATGAAGAAGAGCGAGAGGAACGGCGAGAGATAACACATCTGGTTGATGAGCGCGGGGTTGTCGGTGTGGCGGATCGCCATGCCGAAGCAGATGAAGGGGATGCCCATCTCGAATGCGCCGATATATGCGCCGGAAAGAAGCGCCTCCATGTTCATAGCCGACAACGGCACGAAAAGCGTGCCTATCAAAAGATACACCATGCCGAAGAAAAACGTCAGGAACAGCGACGTAACCTCGCTCACCTTGTCTTTGAGGCTGTCGTTGACAATCCAATACAACGCCCAAAGGAACGCACTTCCGAATCCAAGTATCAGCCCCGGCACCGACACCGACCCGGTAATCCCTTTCCCGCCGATGGAAATAGCCGCCACACCGGCAAGCGAAACCGCCATGCCGACGTATTTCGCGCCCGGAATCGGTTTGTGCGAAATCACGGCGAGCATTACGGTCAGCAGGATAGGCCAGAGATAGTTAATGGGCTGAGCAATCTGCGCGGGCAAATAATCGTAAGCCTTGAACAATATCAGATAGTAAGCCACCGGCGAAATCAACCCGAGCATGGCAAACCGCGCCCAAAGGGAGGGCGACAGACGCCCCAGCTCCCCCCAGGAACGCGACACGCACATCCATGCCGCAAATATCAACAATGCCGTAAGGCTCGCCACGAAAACCATCTCGAACGTGGTGAGATGGCTGAGGGCGACCTTGAAAGCCGTAGCCACGGTTGACCAGCTCAACACCGCTACGGAGCCGAGCACGACAGGTTTTGCCGACGATTTCATCACCTCAACGCCTCCACTTCTTCAGTAGTCAAAGGAATCTTCTTGCCAAGGCGGCGTGCGCCGTCGGGCGTGATAAGATAATCCTCCTCATTGCGGATTCCGCCGAAGTCGCGCCATTTGTCGAGTTCACGATAGTCGATGAAATCCGTGAAACGCCCTTCACCTTTCCAAAGGTCGATAAGTTCGGGTATGAAATATACGCCCGGCTCGATGGTCAGCACGAAGCCCTCTTCGAGAGGACGCGCGAGACGGAGCGATTTCCTACCGAACTGCGTGCTCTTGGGTTTGCCTCCGTAGCCCACCCAGACTTCGCCGAGGTTCTCCATGTCATGCACGTCGAGCCCCATCATGTGGCCCAGCCCGCAAGGGAAGAACATGGCGTGCGCACCGGCCTTGACCGCCTCCACGGGGTCGCCTTTCATGATGCCGAGGTCTTTAAGCCCGGCGCAGATTACGGCTGCGGAACGTTCATAGACATCCACGAACGGCACTCCCGGAGCCAACATATCGACGGCGGCGAGATGCGACGCCACCTGGATGTCGTAAATCGATTTCTGGCGCGGGGTAAACGTGCGGTCGGCGCAGATTGTGGAAGACATGTCGCCGGCATAGCCCGAGGGACGCTCCGCGCCCGCGTCGATGAGCACCATGTCGCCTGATTTAATCACATTGCCGTGATAGTGGTTGTGGAGCGTCTGTCCGTTGATTGTGCAGATTGTCGGGAACGAAAGGGGGCAGTTGTTGCTTGCCGCAACTCCTTCTATCACTGCCGCCACCTCATATTCGTTCATGCCGGGACTCACGGCCTTTATGGCGGCGATATGCATGTCGGCGGTGACGTTGCAGGCCTTCTCTATCTCTTCGATTTCCTCGGGGGTCTTATGGTTGCGCATATCCACCACGCCTCGGATGAAATCTACGGATGGCTGCTCCGCGCCGGGTTTTACGTCGAGAAGCCTCCAAAGCTTAAGCACATGCTCCGGGCGGTAGGTGGGGAGATAATGAATGTTCCTACCCTCCTTCTTTCCCTTTTCGAGCGTAGCCGCAAGTTCTGCCGAGGGGAGCACCGTATCTACGCCCACACTGTGCGCTTTCTCATGGAGCGTAGGCTGGGTGCCCATCCACACGATGTCGTCGATGGTGAGTTCGTCGCCGAAGATAATTTCGCGGTCGTTGTCAATGTCGATTACGGCCGACAGACCGGCGAACGGAAGTCCGAAATAGTAGAGGAAAGTGGAATCCTGACGGTAGGGGTAAGTGTTGTCGGCATAATTGCAGCCGCAGTCGTCGTTGCCAAGGAAAAGCAACATGCCGGAGCCGACACGTTTCTTAAGTTCGGCACGGCGGTTGACGTAGGTTTCTTTACTGAACATGATGGTAATGTCGTTAAGGAGAATGTTTTAATTGATTGATTACAAGAATAAGCCTCCGGCATGTCAAATCCGCATCATCTCCTGCGCTATCTCTTCGATGCGGCGGAGCGTTTCTTCATCGAAAGCCGGGGCATTGACGGCCTTTATACTGTCGGCAAGCTGCGCCACGCTGCTGCACCCGACAATGACGGAAGTGACACGGGGGTCATTGAGCACCCATGAAAGCGCCATCCCGGCGAGCGTTTCACCTCTCGACTCGGCTATCTCGTTGAGTTGGCGTATTCTTCCGATAAGTTCCGGAGTGATTTGCGACGCTTTAAGGAACCTTCCCACCGAAGCGCGCGACCCTTCGGGCACGCCGTCGAGATAACGCCCGGTGAGTATCCCTTGGGCGAGCGGGGAAAAGGCTATGAAACCGCTGCCGTTTTCCGCCACGGCGTCGAGCACTCCGCTTTCCACTACCTTGCGGTCGATGATGTTGTAGCGGTCTTGGAAAAGAAGGCAGGGGGTGTCGCGCTCACGCAGGTATTCGAATGCAAACCGTGCGGCTTCGAGTGGCCAGCGCGAGATTCCAACGTAAAGCGTCTTCCCTTGGCGCACCATATCCACAAGCGCCTGGAGGGTTTCTTCAAGCGGCGTCTCGGGGTCGTAGCGATGACTGTAGAACACATCCACATAGTCGAGCTTCATGCGCCGGAGACTCTGTTCGAGCGATGCCATAAGGTATTTGCGCGAACCCCAGTTGCCGTAAGGGCCGGGCCACATGTCATAGCCGGCTTTGGAGGCGATGAACATTTCGTCGCGGTAGGGGCGGAACCATTTGTCGAACACGTAGCCGAAGGCCTCCTCGGCGGTGCCGTAGCCGGGGCCGTAGTTGTTGGCGAGGTCGAAACTTGTTATGCCATTGTCGAAGGCGAAACGCATTATGTCCTTGCTTCGCGAGAGGGGATCTACCTCCCCGAAATTATGCCAGAAGCCAAGCGAGATGCGGGGCAAGAGAATCCCGCTCTTTCCGCTGCGCGCATATTTCATGCCGCATTCGTAGCGGTCGTCGGCGGCTTTGTATAAAGGTTCTATCATATTTTCATGGATTGTAATTATGCACAAAAATAGAGAAAAACCGTCAATTACACAAAAAATATGCAAGGAATGCCCGCAGTTTTCATGCCCCTATCAACAAAACGACGGCGGGAGACACCTTCCTCTCTCAAAGGAAGACATCTCCCGCCGGATTATTGCCCCTATCCTCGGCGCAGGGTGCGCTGCGGGCAGGGATTTATGTTAATAATTGATCACCACTTCCGAAGGCTTGGCATTGGTGGCGTTTTTCTTCACGCCCCATTCGCCGGTGACGTATTCGTAGTCGCCGGTAGGCACGTCGTTGCAATATTCAATAATACAGTTCGGGTCGGCTTCCCAATATTGCTTAATGGTCTTGCCGTTGGCCACTTTCTCCGGCTTGCTGTCGTCGGGATTTATCATTATCTTGAGCCCCACCGAGGTTTCCATCATCTCAAGGTCACCACGGGAATTTCCACCCACAAACAGAGGGTCGGCTTTGATAAAGGTCCTGACCACGTCGGCTTTACCTTCATCCTGCGAAACGGGATAGACGAGTTCGTCGGTAACTACGCCACCCTCCCCTACTCTCGATTTCACTCCGAGTATGCGGTCTTCGGGAAGTCCGAGCTGTTCGGCACAGAAACGTTGGTAAAGGAGTTCGGGGGAAGCCGAAAGAATCCATACCTCGAAACCGTAGTTCTCCAGGTTTTTGATAAGCGACTTCATCTCCGGATACATCTTGTTCTGATATTTTTCGTGGAACATGGCATTGCCTATGCTCTGGATTTCATCGGCGGTAAGTCCGCTTAGGAAACGCACGCGGTTCTGCACAAAATCAACGCCGACATTGTCGCCATGGAGAAGCTGGTCAACGATTTTCATTTTGGCTACGGAAAGGGAATCGGTCTTTCCTTCATAGTTTTTCTTTGCGAACTCATAGAGGGCTTCGTCGGCGAGATAATACGGGGCCTGCCCGAAGAGGGTGCCGTCGCAATCGAACACAGCCACCTTGCGGGTCTGCATCGGCACGGTGGATTCAAGAAACGCTTCAAGCCGTTCGTTGGTAAGGTCTTTGAAACCCTTGATAGGTTTGAACTCATAAGTCTGGGCGTCGGCACATAAGAAGCCGATAAAGAGAGCCATAATCAAGATAAAAGTCTTTTTCATAGCGTTAAGATTTATAGGTTATAAAAAAGTTTACACTTTACAGGGACAAGCATCCCTGCAAAGTGTAAACAAATTCCTGACGATATGGTTTTATCGGTTTATAAAGTCCGATCTGTCGGACCAGTCGGACGTGTCGGACGTGTCCGACCTGAGATCGGA
>CABRKI010000141.1 GCA_902471455.1 uncultured Porphyromonadaceae bacterium
CAATCATGTCTATTTGACTTTTCCGATTTTTGTCGATACAAAATTACCGATTACATGGTAGTCAGCGAACTGAGCCGTCTTTCGCGTGAGGAAGAAATATTGTCGGTGATGACTGACGTAAACAATCTGTTAAAGAACGGATTGGATGTTATATTTATCGACACAAAGGAGCATTATGTAGGTGGCAAGGTATTAGACCTCGTGGATATTATGAGGATTGCCATAGCCGCCGAGTATGCAAAGGCTGAACGCATGAAGATTACCGACCGCATGAGAAGCGGAAAGGTAAGATGTTTTCTGCAATCCGAAGAAATGATGTGCAAGGGAAGTGTTGTGCCATTTGGTTACACGGCTGTGCCTAATCCTAATTTTGTCAAGGGCAAAACGCCCAAGTCCATTCTTATGCGCGATGAGAACGCTCCGATAGTTCAGGAGATATTTCAGATGTGCATTGATGGCAAGACTGCAAAGGAGATTCAGCGCGAAATGATTTCGCGTGGCATTAAGACAGTCAAGGGCAATGATTTCTTTTCCGAGAACATCTACCGCATATTGCACAATCCCTGCTATAAAGGATTGTGGCGTATTCTGCCAAACCGTGACGGTAAAAACAAGACCGAACAGACAAGGCGTGAGCCGATAGAGCGCATCGGTGACGCTCTGGTATCGGAGGAAATTTGGGATAAGGCACAAGCTATTCTCAATCAGAACCGTGTCGTGGATGTGCCGAACAATGGCGTAAACTATAATGCCCTGCGCTATATAATCAAATGTCCGTGCGGAAAGAACCTCTATATAGTCCGGCAGACAAGTACGGGATTGCGCTATTACCGCTGTGCTGTCAAGAAAAACAAATATGATGAAACCATCTGTGCCAATGGTGGGGTCAATGCCGATGTCGCGTTAAAAACGGTATGGGTTGCAGTCAAGACAGCAATCGCCAAAGATGAATTTTCTGAAATGAGTAGCGAGAAGATTGCGAAAATAAGTCGGGAAATAGAAAATCTTACGGCTAAAATCCAGTCGCTCAATGCCGAGATTTCGGTTGCCAAATCGGAACAGAACTCCATCTTGGAAAGTATCAGGATATTGACGAATCCGACACTGCTTCTTCATCAGCAACAGCAGTATGAGAGCAAGGAGAAGTTTATCTACGGCGCAGAAACGGAGATTGAACGCCTGAAAGCGGAACGCCACGAAAAGGAGGCTACTAAAGCTGAATTAGCAAATGATGTGGCGATTGAAACGCTCGACAGCCTTTCGATTGAGGATAAGGCGCGGTTGTTCAGAAAGTATCTCGATAAGGTCGTGTACTATTCGGAAACGCAGAAACGTGGAACTTTCGTCATTGATTTCAAGAACGGCATCAGGAAGATTCTTTGCATCCACACGAAGCACAAGTCTGTGGATGTTGTGGAACTTCCCCCGACAGCTCGGTTCGATGAGGTTCAGCGAATGATTCTTATGCCGATGCTTCGGTTTAATTCCGACAATAAATTTGCTCTCCCTACAACGGATTATCGTCCTCACACTTCGCAACAAGCGATGGATATGCTCATAGACCAAAAAGAGTATCGGATAGAGGGCATAAGCAATCTACCTTACTTTGAATAATGTTTACGTCTAATTTCGTTTCTCATAAGAGTAACCATCTTTGATGTCTCGGATTAACGCCTTTGTCAACTTCTCTCCATCAAGATTCTTCTTTATTTTTAGATGGGTAAAACACAAGAGCTGTAGAATCAGATTTATTAGTTGGCGGGCGTTTTTAGGTTCGGGCAATTCTACAGTTCTGTATGTATTTGCTCCAATATTGACTTGTTCAGGCTTGCACATCTTAATCAGTGCAACCATTTCATCCAAATCAAAATCCATTATAGGCTCTATCGTCACATAGGTCTTGATGCCACACTTCGCAATCTCTGCCATCGCCTCGGCTCTATGTAGTGGCAAAGGGGCATTGTTCATTATGTCAGGATAATGCCTATTTGTTTCAATCGTGGTGCAAGCAACTACTTGCTGTCTTTCGGACGCAAGCAATGGATGATTGATAAAATCCAATATCCTTGCCGGATTTTTTGTTTGAATCAAGAAGTGCGGTCGCTCTGACGGCTGAAAATGCTCTGTGTTATTATAGCAGAAATCAAGCACCCGATTAATCCATTCATCGGGAACATCAACGGCAAACAAATCTGCAGAACTATCTATAAAGATGAACGTATTGGCAGGGAATGAGCCGATAAATTCATTATCAGCCAAGTGAATCGAGGTTGGATTAGGGTTTATCCCTTTCATATAGCAATATTTGCAGTCATGGTAGCACTTCCCTTTAATAGGATTCCATGTGTGAGTTATGAACTCGTACATATTGCCCTTGCTCTCGTTTAGCTTCATATTCAGAGGTGTTTATGTGTAATGCAAAATTAGTGAAAATCTCCGAGAAAAAGAACAGCACCGATGCAAATATGCAAGGGTGCTGTAGCCAATGTAAACAATAGTGCCTATGGGATTAAGACCTTAATCGTGCTCTGAGAATAATGCACGAAGTATAATCCAGCAGGTAATCCTCTAATTACTCGATATTTGCCACGATACGCAATTTGACCGTTAATATTGTATATTGTAACATCTTTATCATCATTTACTCCATTAATTATCAACGAGTCACCTTCAATTGACACTTTCACAGATTCTTTGGGAATCGTAGGATTAGATATTGAGGATACTTCAAATTCCTCAATATTTTCAAAATGTCCCCAAAAATCATCATTCGCATATGCTTCCAGACATCCAGTTGGAACATGCAGCACTGCTATCTTACCCATATCCCCACTTACAGAATAGTCCCAATTGTGACATTTAGGAGGCATTTGAGATAGGAAATAAATGTCTTTAATATTTTTAGAATTAATGAACGTTTGCCACCCTATTTCCTTTACAGATGTTCCAAAGGTAATTGTTTTTAAGTTATGAATGCCTTTAAAAGTACCGTTACCTATTACTGTTACGGAATTGGGAATTACTATGCTTTCGAGTGCGTCACAATCATAGAACACGTTATCTCCAATTGATGTAACAGTTTCAGGGATTGTGAGAGACTTCATGTACTTACAACCTGAAAAAGCATTAGAGCCAATTCGGATTACTGAGTAGGTTTTTTCGACAAGATTTTGCTGATTATCTGTGTAACGATGTGTTACTTCTTCAGGGATTTTTACATCTCCAGTCGCATAAGATGCCTGATAAGCAATTTGACTATTGCAATGGGTGACTTCCACTGTTGCATCTTTTTCGGACATGATATTATAGCATAAACCGTAAGAGAAGTCGTAATCTTCGTATGCAACTGCGGTAAGTGCAGTTAATGTGGCGAAAATAAAAAGCCACATATATTTCGCTCTTGATTTCATGATGCCCTATATTTGACTGTTACAATTTCAGGCGTTGCCCAATGGCGGATCACATCGAACTGACCACGGAAATGCTCATGCGTCAGCAGTAGTGTGTCGAGGATTGCGATAGAACCGAGGTTCTGTTGTTCAGGCTCTACAGTGAAATAGACCACTGGTAGATTTGAGTCGTAAGGAATAACCCTCCCGACAAGCCGCGCCCCTCGTTCTCGGAGATTTTCATACTCCTTGATACCGATTTCTTTCATTCTGATTTGTCTGTGTCCCTCAATCCTCTGCGGAACGGCTTGGTTATTAGACATAAAAAAGGTGTGAGGATTGTATCTTGTCTTATCCGTAATTCGGGCTCTCGCATTGCCTACGACTTGGATAAAACAATAGCCCCACACCGATATTGCTATATAATCTACCATTCACGGCAGGGTATAAGCAATCAGTGCAGGTGCTATTGCCAATCATCTTCAAGTCGTTACAAATTTGCGAGATTTGAATTACGAAGCTGATTTCAATAACACCTTTCTATAAAGTTGTTGATTCGATCTGCCAACTCTATGGCTCTGAAATCAAGTGCAAATTTACAAAAAAATGTCATTGGTGGGGCTATCCAAGAGCAGATATTTTCAGGTTATATGCTCTACAACATAAGATTATAGCCGTCCCTCGTTGCAGTAGGAATAGAAACTGTCGTATGGCGTTACTATGATATGGTCGAGCAAGCGAATATCCATCAGTTCACACGCTGCCTTTATCTTCTTTGTAAGGCTGTCATCTTGTCCGCTTGGATGCGGATTGCCTGACGGGTGATTGTGAGTGAGGATAATCGAAGTGGCGTTGCAGACTAACGCTGTCTGTATGATAACCCGCACATCAACAATGGTAGAGGTCAGTCCTCCCTCCGAAATCGTTGTGTAGCCGATTATCTTGTTAGAGTTGTTCAGTAGTAGAACTTTGAATGTCTCTTTGTAGCCTATGGTATCAGCATCAAAGACACAGTTTATAAGGAGTTGATGAATGTCTTTTGCTCCGTTTATGGTCTCTGTCAGCGGTTGAGGTTGATATTTGAGCTGTATTTCTGAAACGATGCAATCTGTTGTCATGTCCGATATATTGAAGATTTTACTTGATTATTAAGTGTCATGGGAAAGAAAATCGGACATTCCCCAATCTGTGAGGAATGCCCGATTTATCAGGGAATCAATAGCACTTAGCCCAAGAACCAAGCGTATTTTGAATCTCCGTGCAGAGCATTGTTGATGCCTACTGCCACTTCGGTAGCGTTGACGGCTCTTTGCAGATAGCTGTCAATGTAACTGCTCTTGTTGGCTTCCGTCAGTAGGTTGTGGAAGTCGAACATCGAAATCGTGTTGCCCTTGACACCGAAATTCGGATCTGCGTAGAAGTCACGGCAGACATTGTTAATCTGACTGTCAGTGATGAGCAATTTGGGTACGCTCCGCTGATAGCGGTTTGGCAGAGCCTGATAGAGCCTCATGCGTCCTACGATTTGGGCGAACTGCGTTTCTGTCAGGCGAGTTTGCGAAAGCGTCTGCAACAGATGAATGTCTTGTGCCGGACGGAACGTATAGAATAAGTCAAGCACTTGCTTGTAGAGGTCGTGGAGCGACATCACTTCAAGCTGAATCTTTGCACCTTGTCCTGTCAGCACCTGATTGGAGCAGACATTGAGCCTCCAGCCTATAAAGACAGAGAACTTCTCTGCGCCACGGTTGGCACGGTAGAGATTCAGGTCGTTGTAGTTGCGCACACCTCCTATGCAGAGTTCAAGGCGTTGCCCGTCTATCGTTTCATGGATAGATGGAATGGTGAACGCAAAGGCAAGTCGCTGATAGAACTGCGTCTTTTCCGATTCAAGGAGTTCTGACGCACGTTTGCCAAGTGCTGAGGGTATGCGTCCACGGACGATATGCGACACGCGGATTTCCGGCTTGTTGATGAGTTCTCCGCTGAACACGTTGCAGGCGGCATCATGCACGGTGTTGATGAAGTCCTGATGAGAGATTGTAAGCTCCTGATTCGCCCATGTGGGCACGACACAGTTAACGGTCAGTTCTTCGATAGAGATAGCCGAGGTGTTGGCTTCAAGGAAGTTTACGGAGGGAACGGTCGGAGTGTTGATGTCCTCAAACTGCACATCTTCTGCGATAGCGTTGAGGTCGTTGGTAGTTGTGATGGCTGTTGTAGCCAATGCGGTGGTTGTTTCCATATTGGAGTAAGTGTTATTGATTTCAAGGATGATAACTATTATCATCAAATCAATCTCGTTGCCTATATTTTGGATAGGTTAATTCTACGTTATGTTAAACCGTTTTTCATTCCGTTTTCCTTTCAATCATGGGGAGGGGGACTTTTTCAGGGTGGAATCGCTTAAAGACAACTCTCCAAAAATTTATCAGGTGTGCATCAGATATGGGAGGGGGATAGTTTTAAGGTGGTCGTACCTATGGCGGTGTAATGTCATATTTATGGCTCACCTGAAAACGAAGAATTCGAAGTGACGGATTTTTTAATTGAAGAATAACCGGATTCAATATGAATTTGCGTGGTGCTATTTACAGAGATTACGGAGTTTCTATTCTTCGGTTTGGAATGAGGGAAATAAGGCGTTATCCACCTATGCCAATTCTTCGGTGTCGCAAGACATCAGGGAATAAGCGTCAGCGATATATCGGGTTCCATTTTTAGGAATATGCGATATCTATTTGGCGGTCAGCTGAAAGTTGATTAAATTTGCCTATGAGTAATTCAGAATCGAAATGCATCCACAATATTCTATCCCGCATTGCTTTCAACATATCCGACTCATGTCTGACATCGGAATTAAGCCGAAATTTAGCCGTTTCGGTTTTATTTTGGTTCGGGGTGTCCAAAAATCTCTCCACGCACCCTATATTCAACAGATGTAAGTCCTGAAATAATGGACGGTAGAATTGAAGATGCGTTTTTGTAACATCGTATTTAATTGCATGAAATGAAAATTTTTGATTTGAATGTCCCTGACGGGATTTCATATTTGAACGAATGGAAAGACGGGGACGGTCAGCCGTTCAATCTTCCCTGCGGAATCCTCGACAAAGGGATTCCCAATTGTGGTGCTACAACACTGGCTTTGGAGGACTGTCACAAGACAATCATATGTAGCCCCCGTAACAATCTTGTTGAGAATAAGCACGCCCAGCACGAGGGCACACTTCTTGTCATTGGTAGGATGAGCGAGGATGAGATAAAGCGGTATCTGTCAGAATCAGCACTCCCGAAGATATTGGTTTCGTACGATTCCCTGCCTAAAGTGGCTCGGTGCATAGCTGACAAATCGGATTGGCGAGTAGTGATAGATGAATATCAGTATCTCCTGACAGACAGCGGTTTTAAGTCGGAGGTGGAAAAACGACTAATCTCTGTCGCGCAGGAATTTGATTATGTGACATATCTGTCAGCCACCCCTATATTGGATAAGTATTTGACGCACATAGATTTCTTCAGGAATATCCCTTATTACCGTCTGCATTGGAGTAACATCGAAAGGGTCAGGGTCATCCGCAAGAGGTCATCTAATCCGGTTGGCACTGCGTTGGAGATAGTCAATGCATATAAGGACGGACATTATCCATGTATAGAGGTTGACGGCAAAACGGTTTACTCCACAGAGTGCGTCATATTCCTGAACAGCGTTGACAACATAGCCTCCATTATAAAGAAGTGTGAGCTTGTTTCCGACGAGGTGAATATAATTGTCGGCAACTCGGAAGAAAACGACAAAAAGATTTCGAAGATAGGCAAAGGATTCAGTCGAGGGCGATTGCCACTTAAAGGTGAGCCGCATAAAAAATTCACATTCTGCACATCGACCGCTTTTGCAGGATGCGACTTCTATTCCACCGTTGCTTCGTCATTTGTAATCTGTGACCCTATGCGAAGCAACACCACTATTGACATCGCAACGGATTTAGTGCAGATTGCAGGCAGACAACGGTTGCAGGAGAATCCATTTCGTAGATTCTTGACGATGGTCTATAAGGTCGGGGATTTTGAACGGTCGGAGGATGAGTTTATCGCAGATATGGAACGGCGACGCAGATTGACGGATTCCGAGATTGCGGATGTACTTGGAACCATTGACCCCGAATTAAGGGAGAAGAAGATTAAGGACATCGTGCGTTTACAGAGGATGTGCAATTTCAGCGAAACATTCACCATGTATGATGCTGATTCAGGAAATGTGTGCTTTAACGATTTCGCCTATGCAAGCCAGCAGTATGTGTATGATTTGCAGAAGCACAATTATGCCAACGGTATTGCCGTCCGCAATATGCTTGAGAGTAGCGGTTTTGCTCTGCAAGGAAATCAATCCTACGAGGCATCGGATGATTATGCACAGCAAATGGAGCAGATGGTTACCACAGAATCCTTTGCCGACAGAATTAAGAACTACTGTGAACTGCGAGATAGCAACTGCATCTACGCTCTGACATTGAACAATATAGAGAGTCGGTTCCCACAGCTTAAATTATTTTATGAGGAACTTGGAAGCGAGAGAATCCGGGCATTAGGTTACAAGGAAAAAGAACTGAAAAATGAAGTCAATATCAGGCATCTTAACAAGCGTCTGACAGAGGAAATGTGCCGATGTTTCCCGATTGGAGATAGGCTGTACTCTCGTGACGAGATAAAGGAAATAATGGAGGCTGTTTTTACGAAAGCCGGAATAAAGAAAATCGGCAAAATTACCGAATTGGAGGAACTGTATAAGGTGAAAATGCAACTTGTGAAAGCGACGGTTAGTGTCGGTGTCCGCAAGAACCGATATAAGGTAGTGGGGCATCTTGTCTGATGCTTGCCGTCCTTCGACAGCGTAACTATTCAGCGAACACACTGAGGCAGTATGGCTGCATATGCGTTTTACATTA
>CABRKI010000142.1 GCA_902471455.1 uncultured Porphyromonadaceae bacterium
CAGAAGTGAACGCTTCGTTTTGCGAGGCGCGAACATTTCGTTTTGCGGATTATACTTTTCAACAGGCGCGGTGGCAGCCCTGTAGGTTTTAAGACCTCCGATAAGGTTTCTGACGTCATCGAATCCATGCTGGTTCAATATGTTGGATGCCAGATAACCTCTGAGGCCGACTCCGCAATAAAGCACTATCGGTTTGTCTTTAGGAATCCGGCTTATGGATTGACGCAAATCGTCGAGAGGGAAATTCACAGCTCCGTCAATAGCTCCGGTTGCGAACTCTTCCGGAGTCCTGACATCGATTAGCGTAATCGAGTCTTTGTCGATGTCGCGGAGTTCCCTCCAGTATATCGGATTCATTTTTCCGTTATATATGTTTTCCGCCACGTATCCTGCCATTGCCACAGGGTCTTTTGCCGAAGAATAGGGTGGGGCGTACGCATGTTCTATTCTTGTCAGATCTGAGATTGAGCCGCCGTTTTTTATAACCATGGCGAATTCGTCGATGCGCTTGTCAACGCCGTCGTAACCTACAACCTGGGCCCCAAGGAGTTTACCTGTTTCCGGTGAAAAAACAACTTTCACCGCCATCGGAGTTGCCCCCGGATAATAGCCGGCATGTGAATTTGGATGTATGGTGGCCGAACGGTAGGGAACCGACAGTTGCTTCAGTCTCTTCGCCGCCATTCCGGTGGCTGCTACGGTGAGGTCAAACACTTTTGCGATGGAAGTGCCTATGGAGCCCTCATATTTAATCTTATCTCCGAAAACCATATTGTCGGCCACTATCCTTGCCTGCCGGTTTGCAGGGCCTGCAAGATAGTTCATCCATGGGGAGCCGTCTAACGGATGTGGATACTCAATCACATCCCCTACCGCATAAATATCTTTTACGGACGTGCGCAAATACTCATCCACCTTTATGCCGCCGCGCTGCCCTGTGGATATGCCGGCCGCCGCCGCGAGCATGTTTGCCGGACGAACGCCGATTGAAAGCAGTACGATGTCGGCTTCCACCTTTTCCCCTGATGAAAACGTGGCCTCTATGGCACCATCTTTTTCTTCGAAAGCCGTCACCGCAGTGTCAAGGTAGAGTGCGATGCCTTTCTCGGCGAGATGCTGATGCACGATTGATGCCATTGAATAGTCGATAGGGGCCATTACTTGGTCCGACATTTCCACCACCCCTACGGAAGCCCCTGAATCATGAAGATTTTCCGCCATTTCAAGTCCGATGAATCCACCACCTATCACTAAAGCTTTTTTAACTCGATGGCTTGAAATATATTGTTTTATTGCATCGGTGTCGGCCACATTTCTCAGGGTGAAAATTCCGGGCAGACCTATGCCTGGCAACGACGGTTTGAAAGGGACGGCTCCTGGCGATAAAAGCAATTTATCGTATTTCTCTTCATATATAGAGCCGTCGGGGGCTTTGACTTCTACGGTTTTCTTTTCCTGATTGATAGCCGTGACTTCCGACTTTACCCTCACATCGATGTTGAATCTGCGTCCGAATGCTTCGGGAGTTTGAACGAAAAGTTTGTCGCGGTCGGAAATCGTGCCACCAATATAATATGGCAGCCCACAGTTGGCATACGAAATATGGTCACCTTTTTCAAAGAGTATGATTTCGTCGTTTTCCGCAATCCTTCGGATTCTTGCTGCAGCGGTGGCGCCTCCGGCAACCCCGCCGATTATGATATGTCTCATATTTCCGTTGTGTTTGTTTTTTGCAAAGTTACGAGGATTATAATAGACGACCAACAGTTTTTTGCTATCTTTGCATAGATAAAATCTATTGATATGAATTTACAGCAGCTTCATTACATTATAGCGGTCAACAGATTTCGCAGTTTTGCCAAAGCCGCCGATTATTGCGGAATAACACAACCCACTTTAAGCAAAATGGTGGCCAATCTTGAAGAAGAACTCGATGTGAAAATATTTGATCGCAGCAACCGCTCGGTGGTGCCCACTACTATAGGCGAAAGCATAATAAGTCAGGCGGAAAAAACGATAAAGGAATCTTCCAGAATCCAGGAGATTGTAAATGAGGCAAAGAATTCGTTGTCGGGAGAATTAAATGTGTCGGTCGGACCGAGCATAGCCCCTTATATACTTCCCGATTTCATAAGAATATATGGCGCCGCTTTTCCGGATGTATCACTCACGGTGGAAGAACGGAGGCTTGACAGCATGAAGGAATCATTGTTGTCGGGGAGAACCGACATTGCGATTGCTACAGCTGGAAACAACGGTGACGGCATCCTTGAAATTCCATTGTATGAGGAGCCGTTTTGGGTTTATCTTGCCGAGGGCTGCGTCAGGAATTTTTCTGAGTTTACGCCCGACAAATTGAGCCATGAAAATATGTGGGTCATGAAGGAAGTGCAATGCCTCCGGGAAAGCGCATTCAGTTTTTGCAAGGCACGGGAGACGGGTCGAAGGGTCTATGAAGCCGGAAATATAGATACGCTCGTCAGGGTGGTCGATGCCAATGGCGGGTTTACAATAATCCCCGAAATGCATCTTCCTTATCTTTCGGAACGGCAGCGTGAGAATGTGCGTCCGCTGACCGGGGATTGCGTGAGCCGCCGAAAAGTTTCGTTGTATATAAGGCATGACTATGTGCGTGAGAAAATGCTCGAAAGTGTGGTTACGTCTTTGGCAAAGGTTATTCCCTCGAGAATGCTCGCTCCCTATATATTGAAGGGGAGAATTAGATTGTGAACTGCAATGCATTGTGGGATAGATTGTTGGGCTGTAGTAACGGTTTTGATGATACATATCGAAACGGATATGAGTCATTTTTGAATATAGCGGGGGCGCGGTTTATATGTATTGGTTACATTTTTGGAATATGTAGGCGGGGAATCGGTGCTAATTTTGCAGATGTAATCGATATAGAAATAAACTTAACCCAACGAAATGGATATATTCAGATTTTCAATTCCGGCTTTATGCCTTGCGGGGAGTTTGCTTTTCCCCGCAGCGGGTGTCGCCGCATCGACAAAAACAGGTCAGCCTGCCGTCCATGGGAGCGGCAACCCTTATCTTCCGCTTTGGGAACATCTTCCCGACGGAGAACCCCGCGTTTTTGAAGACCCCGATTGCCCCGGAAAATACAGGGCATATATAATAGGGTCGCACGATACGAGTTTTGACAGATATTGTGGTTCCGACATAAGGATGTGGTCGGCACCTGTTGAAGACCTTACCGACTGGCGCGACGAAGGCCCTATTTTCACATACAGCAAAGACGGAGTGTGGGACATAATGTATGCGCCCGACCTTGTCGAGATTCCGCAGAAAGACGGCTCGAAGGTATATTATCTCTATCCCCATAGCCGCGGACCTCGCCGCGAGGCAATGGTTTGTAAAAGCAATCGGCCTGACGGTCCGTTCACTCCGGTCAATCTCACGGCAGACGGAAGTGCGGCGGTAGAAGGAAGCATATTCGGTTTCGACCCTTCGGTGTATGTGGATGTAATCACCGATCCTGCGGATAGGGATTATGACATTGGTTACCGGGTATATGGTTTTTGGGGATTCCAGCGTTCGCTCGCCGCCGAGATTGACCAGAAGACTATGTATTCCGCGCGGCCCGGCACGGAGGTGATACCTTATTTCATCCCGGCAAGCACCCATCAGGGAGAGATAAGGGACCCGAAAGGAACGCAATATCCGGCATTATATAAGGACCAGGACCCTCACGATTTCAATTTTTTCGAAGCGTCTTCCATAAGAAAGGTAGGAAACAAATATGTCATGATTTTCTCGGGCTTCTCCGGTCCGGAGTATGGTCTGGGCAACACCAATTCAACCTTACGTTATGCCTACGGCGACACTCCGCTCGGCCCTTGGCGCAGCGGTGGAGTGCTTGTGGATTCCAGAGGCGTGGAACGCAACAGCGACGGCAGCCGTCTTATCGGTGCAAATGCGGCGCATAACACCCACGGAAGCCTGCAGGAGATTAACGGACAATGGTATGTGTTCTATCACCGTCCGCCCCGTGGATTCGGCTTCGCAAGGCAGGCGATGGTTGCGCCGGTTTCAATAGAATGGGATGAAAAAGCCGTGGTTGACGGCGGCAAAGTCGTAATCAGGGGATATGACCCGTATGCACGCGATGGCAAATGGTCGGTAAAAGCTGCCGACGGAATGGAATATACAGGTGCCGAAGTTACGTCTGAAGGGTTCCAGATATATGGCCTTGACCCGTTTAAATATTATTCCGCCGGATATGCCTGCTATCTGTCGAATGTGGGTTCTCAGTTGGATTCATGGGATATCTGGGACAACGATATGCCTATCAGAATGAACGGCGATGACGTTGTGGGATATAAATATTTCGGTTTCGGGGGCCTGAAAAAAGCTACAAAAGGGTTGAAACCTTTTAAAGGCACCGGGAAGGGCGACAAGACTTGTCTGAATGTTTTCCTTACACCTTTGACCGACAAAGAGTTTAAAATCGACATCATGCTTGACGGCCCATGGGAAAATGAGGCGTGGAACGGTAAGAAAATCGGAGAAATAACAGTGCCTGCCGGTTCGAAATCGGTTGTTACGAGGTTTACAGCCGACGTTTCAAAGGCAGTCGATAATCTTGGCGGTAAACATGGCGTTTATCTTGTGGCCCGGGGAGCAAAGGGTGAATCTGTATGTCTCCTGAAGGGGTTGGGCTTCAGTAAGAAGGGGAAGGTGATGGAGTTCCCTAAAGTGCCTGAAGTGGCAATCATTGTTGATGGCAAACGAGTCGATCTCCCCTCCACCCCCGTTAGAATGACAGGACAGAACGGATATACCGGCTACGACCAATATGAAGCATTCTATAACGCATCAGGAAAAGGGAATGCCGTGCCGGTGGTCGGCGCGACGTGCGATAATCCGGATGTGAAAATAGAGGTAAAACAACCGGAATCGCCTGATGGGACGGCCGTAGTGAAGTTTGATTATAAAGGAATTGTCAAAACATATACGGTGAAACCGGGGAACACCGTGGCAGAAATCTGAAAAAGAAGATTCCGGATGTCGCGATTCTGCGGCATTCCAACAAAACGTGTGTAGGTTTGTTAAAAGTAAAGACGGGAGGCTTCATGCTTTCCGTCTTTAACAATGTGTCTTCCGGCACGTTTGATGTGAAACTAATAATCTGCACTGCAATGAAGCATATAATAGAGATAAAGCGCGCATACGATGCCGCGTCAGCCGACGACGGTTTCCGTGTTTATATCGACCGCCTTTGGCCGAGAGGTCTTTCCCATGAGACGTTTCACTACGATGTTTGGGATAAAGATATCGCCCCGAGTACGGAACTTCGGGAATGGTTTCATGAAGACCCCGATAGCCGTTGGGAAGAGTTTTGCAAGCGATATGGAGAAGAGTTGAAGCAAAGCGCTGCATTTGCCGCGTTGGTGCAGAGATTGGAAGATAAGCCCAAAGTGACGTTGCTCTATTCTTCGCACGACAGGGAGCATAACAATGCCGTCGTGGTAGAGAAACTGCTGACAGAAAGATTGGAGTGATATTATCTTATCATAGGAGATGTTTATTGTCGGTTGTCATTGCCGTAGGATGGCTCTGAATCGGGTTCGGCTGCAATCGAGATGTCGTCGGGCTCGGAAAGTGAAGCGTATTGTGTGACGGGATTGGCGATGGGATTTACGATGGTGTCGTAAAGTTTTTTGAGATATTCTTCACGTGCCGCCACGGTTTTGATATCGCATTCCCATACCCGGATTACACGCCATCCCATCATCTTCAGCACGGCGGTATTGGAAACGTCGCGGGCTTTGTTGTGGCTGATTTTCCTTTGCCAGAAATCGGCGTTCGATTTAGGAAGGTGTGAGTATTTGCATCCATCATGTCCATGCCAGAAGCAACCGTTGACAAAGATTACGGTCTTATATTTCGGCAAAACTATGTCGGGGGTGCCGGGAAGTTTCCTCACCTGAATGCGGAAGCGCAAGCCACGTGAGAAAAGATATTTCCTGACAATCAGTTCAGGTTTGGTATCCTTTCCCTTGACAGCCGCCATGCATCGGCTACGCTCTTCTTTCGACATTACATCCGCCATACAGTTGTAGGTATATAACAATAAAACGATGGCATGCCATCGTTTTATTGTTATATACCTATTCAAAATCAGTTATGTGATATTTTTTTCTTAACCCTTTTGGGAAACGTATCCTCGTTTGTCTCACGAGTATTTTTCTAATTATCATTTTCTATGCTTTTTCCAAAGCTTGTGCCAAATCGGCAATCAAGTCGTCAATATGCTCTGTCCCGATGGAGAGACGCACCGTACCTGGCGTAATGCCCTGTTCTTTTAGTTCCAGTTCATTCAGTTGCGAATGCGTTGTGCTGGCAGGATGTATCACAAGGCTCTTGACATCGCCTACATTCGCCAAAAGCGAGAAAATATTGAGACTGTCGATAAAACGCCATGCCTCCTTTTCTCCTCCGGCAATCTCAAAAGTGAAGATGCTGCCGCCTCCATTGGGAAATAGCCTGCTGTATAACGCGTGGTCAGGATGTGATGGCAATGACGGATGGTTTACGCGCTTCACTTTGGGGTGCTTGCTCAAAAACTCTACCACCTTCAATGTGTTGGACACATGACGCTCAACCCTCAGACTCAATGTCTCAAGTCCTTGTAGCAATATCCAGGCGTTGAATGGAGAGATTGCGGCACCGGTGTCGCGCAAGATGACGGCACGGACGCGTGTGACGAATGCCGCTTCTCCGGCAACATCTGCAAACACTGCTCCGTGATAACTTGGATCGGGTTGCGCCAATGTGGGATATTTGGCGGCGTTTCCTTTCCAGTCGAATTTGCCGCCGTCTATAATCACTCCACCGAGCGACGAACCGTGCCCTCCAATGAACTTCGTTGCGGAATGTACCACAATGTCTGCTCCGTGTTCTATAGGGCGGAAAAAGAATGGAGTGGCGAAAGTGTTGTCAACTATTAATATAGTGTTGTGGCGGTGGGCGATTTCTGCAATGCGTCCGATATCGGTTACGTTGGCGTTGGGGTTGCCGAATGTTTCCACGATAATTGCCTTGGTGTTATCCCGGAATGCAGCTTCCACTTCATCAAAGTTTGCGGGATTGACAAAGGTTGTTTCAACTCCTTGTGTGCTGAGTGTATGGGTAAGCAAGTTGTATGTGCCTCCATAAAGATTGTTGGCAGCGACAATATGGTCGCCGTTGCGTGCAATGTTTTGCAGCGCGTATGTGATGGCAGCGGCACCACTTGCCACGGCAAGAGCGGCCACCCCGCCTTCAAGGGCAGCTATGCGCTGTTCAAAAACATCTTGTGTGGAGTTGGTCAGGCGACCGTATATGTTTCCCGCATCACGCAAGCCGAAGCGGTCGGCGGCATGTTGTGAATTACGGAATACGTATGAGGTGGTCTGGTAAATTGGCACAGCACGGCTGTCGGTAGCAGGGTCGGCTTGTTCTTGTCCAACGTGTAGCTGGAGCGTCTCAAAATGTAAATTTTCCTTGTTCATAATTATAATGTTTTGTTGCAAAGTTATAAAATGAACATAATCATTCCATGAAAAAATAGAATATTGGAAAATTTCACTAATTTTGCAATATTTTGTAGAATAAATGCAAACCGGAGGGAAGGTATTCCTTCTTTTGGCAGAATAATTTTCGGCATAAACCAAAGAGAAAAATGGAAATAAACGAACGTCTTGACAAAACCGACTTGATGATACTACAGGCTTTGCAGCATAATGCGCGGCTTACCAACAAGGAACTTGCGTCGCAGGTGCATTTGTCGCCAACTCCTGTGTTTGAGCGGTGGAAGCGCATGGAGCGGGAGGGCATTATCCAGCGGTATGTGACCGTGCTCAACGCTGACAAGCTCAATCTGGGCTTTATAGTGTTCTGTCAGGTAAAGCTGCACAGGCTGAACACCGATATTGCCAACGATTTTACAGAGCGTATACGGCAGATACCTGAGATTACCGAATGTTATAATATTTCAGGACATTTTGACTATCTGTTGAAAATCCATTCGCATGACATGAAGCAGTATCAACAGTTCCTGCTCAACGTACTTGGGCGTATCGAAAGCGTAGCGTCGATAGAAAGCACTTTCGTGATGGATGAGATAAAACACGACTATGGCGTTCACATTTAGCAAAGAAGTTTCAAACCCTGTTTGTTCGTCAAAGTCCATGATATGATTATATGTTTGACGATATAATTTTTTCGTGTTTATAGGTAAAACATAAATTATTTGTGCAATTTTGAATGTAGGGACATGCCT